>NZ_JAHKKC010000004.1:0-251002 GCF_020496585.1 Alcaligenes sp. 13f | reverse complement strand
GGGTTGGCCATGCATAAAAAAAGCCCTGCCTAGGGCGGCAGGGCTTTTTCGCAGCGAGTACGCTTTGATCGGGTGGCTTATTCGCCAGCAACGACCGAAACGGTACGCTTGTTCAGAGCACCAGTGATGGAAAATTTAACTTTGCCATCGACCAGGGAGAACAGGGTGTGGTCTTTGCCAATGCCCACGTTCACGCCGGGGTGAAACTGAGTGCCGCGCTGACGAACAATGATGCCGCCAGCCGAAATTACCTGACCGCCGTAGACTTTAACGCCCAGACGTTTGGCCTGTGAGTCACGGCCGTTCCGCGTAGAGCCGCCGCCTTTCTTCTGTGCCATTTCTTTAGCTCCTAGATGAAGAAAATACCAAATTCGCTTTTAGCAACAACTTAGGCGTTGATCGCTTCGATGCGGATTTCGGTGTAGTTTTGACGATGGCCTTGCGTTTTGCGGTAGTGCTTGCGACGGCGCATTTTGAAAATCTTGATTTTGTCGTGACGGCCTTGCGCAAGAACAGTAGCCTTGACCACAGCGCCAGCAACGAAAGGAGCACCGATTTGCAGTGCTTCACCTTCGCCGACGGACAGAACCTGGTCAAGCGAAATTTCTTGCCCAATGTCTGCCGGTATCTGTTCTATTTTGAGTTTTTGGCCAGCAGTAATGCGATATTGCTTACCGCCGGTTTTTATAACCGCGTACATAGGGAATCCCTTAAAGAGTCAAACAGGCATCGCGTAAAAGGCCAATAACAGCCCGCTGTAATGCCATCTAACATAAAAAAATCTTGACACGCAAAATGCCAAGCAAAAAATAATAGGGCAAAAAGGCTTTGCTGTCAATGGCTTGGGCCTTCTCCTGTCTGTATTTTGCATCCAATCCTTTCGTTTTTCACTGGGTAGGCAGGGGAGACCCCTTGCCTTCGGGTCGTAAAGGACGTGTGAGGGGACCTGCCTCACCCAGAACAGGGCATCTCGCTAATTTGTTACATTTCTCCTCAATCTGTGGCCTTTGAGTGGCTCGCCTTCCGCTACGGTAGAGCTGTTGCGTTCACAGAAGCGTAAGTCATTTATTTTTCGGACCTACTAAGGGGAAACGTATGAATAAGGACACGATCGAAGGCAAATGGAAACAGCTGGCCGGTAAAGCCCGCAGCGTCTGGGGCGAAATTACGGATGATGAGTGGGCCAAGGTGAAAGGGGATGCCACGCAATTGGCCGGTCTGGTGCAAGAGCGCTATGGCCGTACCCGCGAAGAGGCGGAGCGCGAGGTTAAAGACTTCTACGACAAGTACGACCGTTAGCGGGTGGGAACCTTTTTTTGTCTGTAGGTATTTCATGAGCTGTCGTTGAGATGGCCCGTCAGACAAGGTGCTGTCCCTGTACGTACTGATGATGAGGAGAATCGTATGCTTTACTACGCCGTAATCTTTTTTATTGTAGCTATCGTGGCTGCTGTGCTGGGTTTTGGTGGCATTGCCGCTGGTGCTGCTTCGATTGCCAAGATCCTGTTTGTCGTGTTCCTGATTCTGGCGGTGCTCTCGCTGGTCAAGGGCATGGGCAAGAAATAGAACAAGCCCGCCAGTGGCGGGCTTGTCCGTAAGGAAAAACCGTCTCCACCGATTGGGTGGAGGCGGTTTTTTTATCAGGAGCGGTAGTCCGCGTTGATAGTGACGTACTCGTGCGAGAAATCGCAGGTGTAAACCGTTTCGCTGTGTTGGCCACGGCCCAGAGAAACACGTACCAGAATTTCGGCTTCCTGCATGACGCGCTGGCCATCTTCTTCCTGGTAATCGGGGTTGCGGCCACCGTCCACGGCCACCAGCACATCGCCTAGCCACAGACGCAATTTGCTCACGTCCAGATCGCTAATGCCGGCGTAGCCAATGGCGCACAGAATACGGCCCAGGTTCGGGTCGGAGGCAAAGAAGGCTGTTTTCACCAGAGGTGAGTGAGCGATGGCGTAAGCCACTTTCAGTGCTTCTTCGCTGGAGCCGGCGTCATCAACCTGAATGGTCATGAACTTGGTAGCGCCTTCGGCGTCACGCACGATTTTCTGGGCCAGTTCGCGCGAGGCGTCGACCAGGGCATCCAGCAAGGTGTTGTAGTTCGGGTCTGCAATCGACTCTACCGTGACACCGCTTTGGCCGGTTGCCATGATGATGAAGGAGTCGTTGGTGGAGGTGTCGCCATCAACCGTAATGCGGTTGAAAGAGCGGTCCGCTGCCAGACGGCACATATCGCGCAGCAGTTCGGGAGCAATACCGGCGTCCGTAGCCAGGTAACCCAGCATGGTGGCCATATTGGGGCGAATCATGCCCGCGCCCTTGCTGATGCCGGTCAGTGTGATGGTTTTACCCGACAACTGGATTTGACGAGACACGATTTTGGGTTGCGTGTCGGTGGTCATGATGCTGTGAGCAGCATTGAACCAGTTGTTGTCGGCCAGATCGTTCACCGCCGCAGGTAGAGCGCCCAGCAGGCGATCCATGGGCAGAGGCTCCAGAATCACGCCGGTGGAAAAGGGCAACACTTGCTGGGGCAGGATGTTCAGCAGGCGCGCGGTTTCCGTGCAGGTTTGCTGTGCTTTTTCCAAACCAGCCTGACCTGTGCCAGCGTTGGCATTGCCGGTGTTGATGACCAGGGCGCGGATGCCATCGTGCGTAGCCAAGTGCGCTTCGCACACTTGTACTGGAGCAGCACGGAAACGGTTGGTGGTGAACACACCGGCCACGCTGGTACCGGGGGCCAATTCAAACACGGTCAGGTCGCGTCGGTTGGCCTTGCGAATACCGGCTTCGGCAATACCGATTTTGACACCGGCAACGGGGTGAATATCAGATTCAGAGGGAATGAACAGATTGACGGCCATGACGCGATCCGAAAAACAATGTTAAAGGCGGCTCAAAGCAGTAATGATACTTGCTTTGAGCCGCCTGAGCATATCTTTGGTCGCGCCGGAGCGCTTAGCTTTCGCGAGCAGCCATGGCCACGTTGTTGCGAGTGATCAGCTTGAGTTCGCCCAGGGCTTCAAACAGGTTGACGCGCGCTTTTTCCGACAGATTGGCAAACATCTCCTGTAGCCACTGCTCGTGGGAGGCCGCCATTTTCTTGAACTGGCGCTTGCCCTTGGGTGTCAGGCGGATCAGGGAGCTGCGACGGTCGGTGAGCACCTTGATGCGCTCGACCAGGCCTTCTTTTTCCAGCTGGTCCGTAATGCCGGTGATATTGCCGTTGGTGACCATCAGGTGGCGGGACAGCTCGCTCATTTTCATGCCGGCGGGCTGACGTTGCAATTGCGCCATCAGGTCAAAACGAGGCAGGGTGGTGCTGTGTTCAGTACGCAGACGGCTGCGAATTTCGCCCTCGACCAAATTGGTGCAGGCCATCAAGCGTAGCCACAGTCGGGTGTCGAAGTGGTCGTCGCTGTGGGCACGGCTTTCCAAGTCGGGAGCGGCATCGGCGACGGCGGAAGCGGGGATATCGTTCATGATCATAGATAGCTTGCCTTAATGGTGCATGTCCAAAATATTTAGCTTTGAAGGACGCAGACCGCAGCCATGAGCAAGCTGGGTTAGCTTGGAAGGTATCTTAGGGGCTGGTTCGAAGTTTGACATTGCGACAGATCAAAGTAAATTCGTTTTTAAGCTTAAATTAATCAACTTGATAGAAAGCGCTGGCAAGGGTGACAAAGCATTGAGTAAAAAAATGCAAACTCTTGTCTGCTATTTACTTTTTCAACCGTGGCTTTGAATACTCCTGGGTCGGCGCTCTTACTTTGACCCGATGCGATAAGCTGGCTAAATGCAAGTGATTATTTAGTTGAAGTATAAGGCATTTGCTTCTGTACCGTTCATTTGCCTAATCATTTTCCTGCTATTTTTGATACTTTTTTTTGTTTCAAAAATAATGCCTGCAGTAATTTTTCTTAATTGAAAAATAGGCATGCTGTGGATCAATTTGTTTCTCGTATCCTGAAATTTATTATTGAATTTTGCGTTGCACAGGCAAGAACATCAGAGATTTACGGGTCAGTTCAGGATACCCATGAAACAGCTGAGGATGATGCGCTACTGCGGATAACCCGTAGTCGGGATTGCTGATACTGAAGCGTTTTTTTTGCTAATATCCTTTAGAACTAAACAATATAGACCTTGCCAATTTGGCTGGCGCCTTTGATGGATCAGGGTCTACGCCTGAGTGGGGCGTAATCTACGCAGGAGATAAGGATGGAACGTTCAGCGCACCTTGATACCTTTGCACGCGACAATCTGCCACCCATGGAGTGGTGGCCGGAGATGTTGCTGGAAGGAAATCCGGATGTGGACTACCCCGCTCGTCTTAATTGCGCTGTCGCGTTGTTGGGGGAGCAGGTAGCAGCGGGGCATGGTGATCGTGTGGCTTTGCAGTGGGCACAGGGCGATGAGAATCGCAGTCTGACCTACAAGCAGCTGGACGTGCTGACCAACCGTATTGCTCATGTTCTGGTTGAGGATCTGAAGCTGGTGCCAGGCAACCGGGTTTTGCTGCGTGGCCCCAATAACCCCATGATGGCCGCTTGCTGGTTGGCCAGCATCAAGGCCGGTCTGGTGACGGTTCCCACCATGCCTTTGTTGCGTGCCGTGGAACTGAAGACCATTCTGGACAAGGCCGAGATTCATGCCGCCCTGTGTGACGAGCGCTTGCGTGAAGAGCTGGAGCATTGCATGGACTCCGCGCACGGCTCCTACACGCCCGTTCTGAAGCAACTGCTGTGCTTTAACGATGAAAGCGCTAATGGTCTGGAAGCCTTGCTGGCTGACAAGCCCGAAGCGTTCACTGCTTGCGATACCGCGGCTGACGATATTTGTCTGATCGCTTTCACCAGCGGTACGACTGGCCAGCCCAAAGGTTGCATGCACTTCCATCGTGATGTGCTGGCAATGTGCGATACCTTCTCGCGCCACGTGCTGCGTTTGACCCCGGATGATGTGGTCTGCGGTACGCCTCCTTTGGCCTTTACCTTCGGCCTGGGTGGTCTGCTGTGCTTTCCGCTGCGTGTGGGGGCATCGACTGTCTTGCTGGAGCGTCTGACACCTTCCGATCTGCTGGGCATGATTGACCGCTTCAAAGTGACCATGAGCTTTACCGCGCCCACCTTCTATCGTCAGATGGCTGGTTTGGTGGACCGTTATTCCTTGGCCAGCTTGCGTGCCACCGTGTCGGCAGGCGAAGCCTTGCCCGATGCAACGCGTCAGCTTTGGAAACAGGCCAGCGGCATCGAGATGACGGACGGTATTGGTGGCACGGAAATGATTCACGTGTACGTGTCCAGCCCACCTGAAAAAGTGCGTGCTGGTGCCATTGGCCAAGTGGTGCCCGGTTATGTCGCCACGATTCTGGACGATGATCTGAATCCGGTGCCAGTCGGTACGGTAGGCCGTTTGGCCGTAAAGGGGCCTACAGGCTGCAAGTACCTGAATGACGAGCGTCAGAAGCAGTTTGTTCAGGGCGGTTGGAACTTCCCTGGCGACACCTTCAAGATGGACGAGGACGGCTACCTGTATTACCAGGCTCGTAACGACGACATGATTGTTTCCTCGGGCTACAACATTGCCGGTCCTGAAGTGGAAGGCACCTTGCTCAAGCACGAGGCTGTGGCCGAGTGTGGCGTTGTAGGTGCCGCCGATGAAGAACGGGGCCAGATTGTGCAGGCCTTCATTGTGCTCAAGCCTGGCTTTACCGGAAACGATGAGCTGAAAAAGAAGCTGCAGGATTTTGTGAAAGAGAACGCAGCGCCGTACAAGTATCCACGCGCCATTGAGTTCGTGACTTCCTTGCCTCGTACCGAGACAGGGAAGTTGCAGCGCTTTGTCTTGCGGCAGATGGCGCAAGACTGAGTGTTCAGAGCATAAAAAAAGCGGGCATATAGCCCGCTTTTTTTGTCCGGCGCTTTTAGTTTTTGAAGGTGGCAAAAACTTCGCGTGCCGCTTGCACAGTGGCGTCGGTAATGTCCGGGGTGTGCTGCACCGAAACAAAACCTGCTTCAAAGGCCGAGGGTGCGAAGTACACACCCTTGTCCAGCATGGCGTGGAAGAACTGCTTGAAGCGCTCGATGTCGCCAGCCGACACTTGGGCCAGGGAGGTGGGCACGGTTTCGCTGAAGTAGATACCGAACAAGCCGCCCTGGTGGTCTGCCGTAAAAGGTACGCCTGCTTCTTTTGCAGCGGCCTTCAAGCCCTGGATCAGGTTGGCGGTGTTGGCTGTCAGGGTGTCGTAGAAACCGGGTTGAGCCAGTTTCTTCAAGGTTGCCAGACCCGCGGCCACAGCAACAG
This sequence comes from Alcaligenes sp. 13f, assembly GCF_020496585.1. Classification (NCBI taxonomy): domain Bacteria; kingdom Pseudomonadati; phylum Pseudomonadota; class Betaproteobacteria; order Burkholderiales; family Alcaligenaceae; genus Alcaligenes; species Alcaligenes sp. 13f. Next base: position 244,693 of record NZ_JAHKKC010000004.1, on the reverse strand, counting down.
GGTTACCGGACAGGGTGCCTGCCTGGTAAACGCCACCGACGGGAGCGACGCATTGCATGATGTCGCGACGGCCACCGAAAGCACCGACGGGCATGCCGCCGCCAATCACCTTGGCCAGGGTGGTCAGGTCAGGACGAATGCCGGTCAGGCCTTGCACGCCTTGAGGACCAACACGGAAGCCGGTCATGACTTCGTCAAAAATCAGTACGGCACCGTATTCGGTACACAGTTCGCGCAAGCCTTCCAGGAAGCCGGGGGCTGGGCGCACCAGGTTCATGTTGCCGGCAAAAGGCTCAACGATAATGCAGGCGATTTCGCTGCCTTTCTGTTTGAAAGCATCGCGCACGGCGTCCAGATCGTTGTAGTCCAGCACCAGGGTGTGGCCGACAAATTCGGCTGGCACGCCTGCAGAGGTGGGGTTGCCAAAGGTCAGCAAGCCGGAACCGGCTTTGACCAGCAAACTGTCAGCGTGGCCGTGGTAACAGCCTTCAAACTTGATGATGGTGTTGCGGCCGGTAAAGCCACGGGCCAGACGAATGGCGCTCATGGTGGCTTCGGTGCCGGAGCTGACCAGACGCACTTGCTCGATGGACGGCAGCATTTTGGTCAGAGTTTCAGCCAGCACGACTTCGCCTTCGGTAGGCGCGCCGTAGGACAGGCCGTGTACGGCGGCTTCCTGTACGGCCTTGATAACGTCCGGATCGGAGTGGCCCAGAATGGCCGGTCCCCAGGAACCCACGTAGTCCGTGTATTGCTGGCCGTCTGCATCCCAGATGTAAGGGCCCTGAGCGCGTTCGATAAAGCACGGGGTGCCGCCCACGGAACCGAAGGCACGGACGGGCGAGTTGACGCCGCCGGGGATGACTTTGCAGGCACGTTCAAAAAGTTCGGAGTTACGGGACATGAGGCAAGAATCCAGATGTGAAAAGGTCAAGGCCAGGCAAGGGGTCAGCGCATAAAGCGCGATGAGTCCTGGGCGTGAAAGTAGTCAGTAAAGCGTTGCGCCGTGGCACGTATATCGCTGGTTTCAAACAGGCTGCTGATAACGGCAACGCTATCGACCCCTGCTTCCAGCAGTTCGGGCATTTTCTCGGGTGTGATGCCGCCAATCGCAACAATGGCAGCACGCCGTCCCTCGTGTTCTTGTTCTTGGCAAAGCAGTCGAGCTTGTCGCAAGGTGTTCAGCTCAGCCGGGGGGGCTTCGGGTTTGACGCTGGAAGGGTACATGGCCCCAAAGGCAATGTAGTCTGCATCGTCTGCCAGGGCCTGGCGAGCCAGATCCAGACTGTTATAGCAGGAGCGTCCCAGCAGGGCTTGCGGCCCCAGTGCCTGACGGGCCTGGGTCAACTCGCCATCGCTTTTACCCAGGTGCGCGCCTTGCACGTCAAACTCTTGTGCCCAGCTCCAGTGATCGTTCACCAATAGCGGCAGATCCAAAGACAGGCACAGCTTGATCAACTCTTTGAGTTGTTGCTGGCGGATTGGTTCCGGGCCGTTCTTGCGACGGAACTGCAAGACCTGCAACCCCCCTTCGTGAGCGGCACGCACGGCGTTCAACAAGCGGGCGGTGTCGTCCCATTCGGGAGTAATGCCGTATAGACCGGCAGGAAAGCGCAGGGTGGTGGCGTCAGTCATTTTGGGGAACAACAGGGTTGAACAGGCGGTGGCCCATACCGGGCTGGAAGGTGTCACTGGCACGTGCCTGCAGGTGCAACAAGGCTGATTCTACCGCGTTATCCAGCTCGTGGCCTTGAGCCAGAAAGCTCAGGCAGGCGGTAGCCAGCAAACTGTCTATGTCCTGCTGACGCAGGCCGCCATCCAGCGGCATGCTGTAGTCCAGACGACCGTGGTGTCCCTGAAAGCGCGTATGCCATTGTCCGGCAGCACCGGGGACGCCGGTGACCAGTACGGCATTGGCTCCGTTATTCAACAAGGTTTCCACGGCATCGGGGGTGTCGCCCAGCAGCTCGTCGGCCTGCCAGCGCTCCAGGCTGGGGTGGTCGATCAATAATAAGGAGCTCAGGGGCAGGAGCAGGCGTAAACTGGCATCAAGAGCATCGTCCGCATCCAGTTCGTCCAGGCCGGTGGGCATGGCGCTCAGGTGCAGGACCAAGGGCAGTTCAGGGTAGTCGGAGCAAAGCTCGGCCACCATGCTGGCGATTTCAGGACTGTAGACAGGACCGCACTTGATGGCCTGAATGTTCATGTCCTCCAGCAAGCAGCGCGCCTGGTCGTCGGCAATGTCCTCTGCCAGGGTCTGAATGTTTTCTTGCTGCGCGCTATCGCGCACCAGCAAGGCGGTGGGCACGCTGACGATATGGCAGCCCAGATGAGCGCCAGTGATGGCATCGGCGGGCAGGTGGGCACCGCCGCTGGGATCATAAGGAGCCAGCACGAGCGCCAGAGCAGGACTTGAATTTTTGATTTCAGCAGCCATCTTGTCTTGGTTACCCATGCAGGGCCGGCAAGGCTCTGGATGTCACGGGTTGAGTAATTTAGTAATATGAACCCCATTTTAATGGATTGCCCCGATTTGCACGCGGATCGGACTATGTTTACAAATACAGTAGGAATACTATGCGTACGTGGATGTGCCTGATTTGCGGCTGGATTTATGATGAAGAAGCAGGTTTGCCTGAGGAAGGCATTGCGCCGGGCACACTCTGGGAAGACGTCCCTCCGAACTGGGTCTGTCCCGAATGCGGCGCTCGTAAGGAAGACTTCGAAATGATCCAAGTGTGATCATCTCAAGTTCCAAGGTGGTTTGTTTTGACGGGAGGTGTGTATGAGTGCCACTAGCCAGTCCCCGCTAATCCAAGAAAGCGCTGATCTAACGCACCACCTGTTACTTGCCATGCCCGGTGTGGTTTCGGGCAGCTTGGCCGACACGGTGATTTATGTCTGTGAACATAATGAGCAAGGTGCCTTGGGCCTTGTTATCAATCGACCAACGGATCTGAGCCTGGTTGAACTGCTGTCTCGTATCGAGGTGGATGTGGAAAACCGGGCTGATCTGGCCGCGACGTCTGTCTACTTCGGTGGACCGGTGCAAACGGATCGCGGCTTTGTTCTCCATGATTCCGATAAAACCTATACCTCCAGTCTGGGGGTAGGTGATCTGACTCTGACTACTTCGCGGGACGTGCTGCAGGACGTGGCCCAAGGCCAGGGGCCAGTGCATATGCTGGTCACGCTGGGTTATGCCGGTTGGGCTGCGGGCCAGCTGGAAAGCGAGATGGCCGACAATGCCTGGCTGAGCATCAAGGCTACCCATGAAATCCTGTTTTCTACCCCGGTTGGGGAGCGCTATGATCGCGCCCTGGCCTTGCTGGGAATCAGTCCTTTTACCCTGACAGGTGCTGCGGGCCATGCCTGAACACGAAACACCGTCAATGGTCAGCTCGGCGCAAACCTTGCTGGCCTTTGACTATGGCCTGAAAAAAATTGGCGTGGCGCTGGGCAACACCTTGACGCGCCAGGCCCGCCCTTATACGATTTTGCGGCCCGTTACACGGGAACAGCGCTTTGCGGCTATCGAGGCTTTGCTCAAGGAATGGCAGCCCGATCGCGTCGTGGTAGGTTTGCCTTTGACCCTGGATGGTGGCGAGCAGTATGCTTCGCTGCGGTGTCGGCGTTTTGCCAACCAACTGCACGGTCGCTATGGCGTTGCAGTAGACCTGGTCGATGAGCGGGGCTCCAGCATGGAGGCTCAAGAATTGCTGGGCAATAATGACGATGATGATGCCATGGCAGCTTGCGTGATCCTGCAGCGATATCTGGACAGCCTGCCACCGGCCTGAGCTCTCTACAAGGTTGCAGCCTTTTGATTAGTTTATTTCGTTTTAGTTGGCGCGCTGTCGCTCTGATTGTGTGGATCGTGGTCGGCTTGTTAAGCGTCGGTCTGCTTTTTCCGGTATTGCGTCCAGGCGGGCGCCGCGTCATGGTGTTGCGCATGTCGCGCCTCTTGATGCTGATCTGCGGCGTGCGTGTACTGCAGCACGGCCAGGCTGTTCAGGATCGCTCCGTGCTCTATGTGTCCAACCATATCTCCTGGTTGGACATTTTTGTACTCAACAGCGTGCGTAGTACCTCTTTCATTGCAAAAAGCGATATTCGCCGTTGGCCAGTGATTGGCTGGCTGGTGGCGGGTGCAGGGACGGTTTTCATTGAGCGCGGACAGCGTCGCGCCATTCAGATTGTCAGCCAGCAAATGGCTGTGTGCTTTGAGCGTGGTGATGCCGTAGGTCTGTTCCCTGAAGGCACCACTTCAACCGGACTGGATGTACAGCCTTTCCACGCCAGTTTGTTTGAGACGGCTATCAGCCTGAATGTGGATATTCAGCCGGTGGCTCTGGTATTTGAGCAGAAAGGCCAGCGCAGTGAGCGCTTTGCCTTTGTGGGCGAGCAGTCTCTGGTTGGCAATATCTGGGTTCTGCTCAGTGCGCGTAATGTCTCTGTGCACTGCCATTTTCTGGACCTGATGCCGGCTCAATCCTGTACGGAGTGGGGACGTTCGCAAACGGCACAAACAGCTCGTGAACAGATCCGTGCGGTCGTGTGCCCCGAGGCCGTCACTGTCGAGGCCTGATGGCTTTAGCCCGGTTTCTTGCTTTCCGGGCAGTGAATCTGAACCAGATGCCGGTCTTGCAGGCGTACAGCACTAAGCTGGCGACCCCAGACGCAGCCGGTATCCAGACTGATCACGGTAGGCGTGTTCAGCAAGCCCAGCGTAGACCAATGTCCAAAAATAATAGGGACCTGGGCACAGGCGCGATTCGGCATTTCATACCACGCTAGCAAGCCGGACTCGGCATCCGGCGCACCCTTGTGCTTGAAGTCCATGCGGCCATTCACATCGCACATGCGCATGCGGGTCAAGGTGCTGACAATGGCGCGCAGGCGATCGTAGCCTTGTAGCCCAGCATCCCAGCGATCCGGGTTGTTGCCGAACAACTCAATAATCTTGTCTTGCCAGTCATCCGCACGTAAGAGTGCTTCCAGCTCGTGGGCGTATTCCAGCGTTTGCTCCGGGCTCCAGTCGGGGTGCACTCCGGCATGTACCATCAGATGGCCATGCTCATAATGAGCCAGCGGTTGGTGTCGCAGCCAGTCCAGCAGCTCTTGTGCGTCCGGCGCGGCCAGCAGTTCCTGCAAGGTATCCTGTTTGCCGGGCTTGCGCACCCCGGCAGCGACTGCCAGACAGTGAATGTCGTGGTTGCCCAGTACACAGACGGCGCGATCGCCCAGAGAACGAATCAGGCGCAACGCTCCCAGAGAGTCCGGGCCACGGTTGACCAGATCGCCTGCAAACCAGAATTTGGCCTGGCTGTCGGCTGCAACATCAGGATGGCTGAGCAAGCTGTCCAGGGGGCGGCAGCAGCCTTGAATATCACCAATCGCCCAGATGGCAGGGGAAGTAGCTAAGGACATGATTTAGTTGGTTGTGCTGGAGTTGCGACGACGCCGGTTGTGCCGGTTTTCCATCATGATAAGAGCACTCAAGGCCATGGCCATGGCGATCAGGTTCGGAACCAGAGCGGTGACCCACGGCGCCAGATTGCTGAGCATGGCCACGTTCAAGGCCAGCTGATTGATCATGAAAAAGCCCACGCCCAGCAAGATACCGGTAAAGACCTTGGTGCCCACACCGCCGTGGCGGGTCTGCATGAAGCCGATAGGCGCAGCAATGGTAATCATGACCAGCAAGGTAAAGGGGTAAGCGACTTTGCGCCACAGGGCCACAACCTGACGTTTGGTCTGCAGCTTGTTCGCGTCCAGATAGCCGATGTAGTCCTTCAGGTCCAGAATGGACATGCGCTCGGGTGTCACGACGCGTGCAATCAGTCGATCCGGCGTTAGCGTGGTGGTCAGCGTCAAGGTGGGACGTTTTTCAATTTTGACCAGCGCTTGATCAGGTGCCTTATCCTGTGACAGAGCCGTGTGGGCCTGCTCATTGACTTGGGTCTCGGTAACGTCCTGCAAGTCCAGCTGGTTCTTGTGGAACTGTCCGCTGGGCGCTTGAGTCATTGCACTCAGGCGCTGCCCATCCGCGAAGTCGAACACGCTGACATCGCTTACTTTGCCATCGCCCTGCAGGTTGGCAATATTGATGATGCGCACCCCGCCACTGTCATTGCTCTCCTTGAACCAGTAGCCACTGTCCAGACGGCCGCCACCGGAACGTCCCAGCAAGGCCATGCCTTGCTCACTGGATTTGATCTCGGCCATGGGGGTGACATACTCGGACAAAACAAAGGCCCCCCCTACCAGGGGCAGGGTAATGGTCCAGAGCATCAGCATCATGTGCAGGCCGCTAACGCCTGACGCACGCAAAATTACCAGCTCATTGCGCTGAGCCAGACTGGCCAGGGCCAGGGTGGCACCAATCAACAGGCCAATGGGCAGCAGGTCGTACAGACGGGTGGGCAGCTCCAGGGCCTGGATGTAAAACAGATTCATCAGGGTGAACTTGGAACCGACCTTGTCCAGCTCTTCAATCAGGGCGAAAAAGGTGAACAGGCCAAGCAGGGCAATCAGCACCACGGCGCTGGAGCGATAGATTTCGGAAGCGAGATAGCGGCGTGCGGTGCGCATGAAAATAGGGCCCAGGAAAGACGTGGCTAGCTTAACAAAAATGCGGATTGCAGTCAGGGAATAGCGACTTGTCGCATACGTTGACTGATAGTGCGCGTGCGCGATTGCAAATAGGGGCTGTTACGGTTTTTGTCATAGTAGGCCGGGTTGGGCAACATGCCCGCCAGACGGGCGGCCTGCATGGCACTGAGCTTGGCCGCATCAACCTTGAAGTAGTGGCGTGCCGCCGCCTGGGCACCAAAAACGCCTTCTCCCCATTGAGCTACGTTCAGGTACAGCTCCAGGATGCGCTCCTTGCTCATGACGGTTTCAATCATATAGGTCAGAATCAATTCCTGACCTTTGCGCAGATAACTGCGTGATTCCGATAGAAACAGATTCTTGGCCAGTTGCTGGGAAATGGTAGAACCACCACGACGGCGGGTAGAGCCCTTTTCCGACTGGCGACGGTTGTATTCCCAGGCTTTGCGAATGGCGTCCCATTCGACCCCCGAATGGTTCAGGAAGTTCGAATCTTCGGAGGCAATCACCGCGCGTTTCAAATTGGCGCTGATCTTGTCGTACGGCACCCATTGATAGCGCAGTTCGGCATCCGCATTGGCGCTGCGCAACTGGCCCTGTTCGGCCGCCATGAAGGTGGTCATGCGGGGCGGCACCACGCTGTACCAGAGCACCATCAGAAACAGGGCGATCTGATAAAGCAGAACACCAGCGGCCACGGCCAGAACGGCCAGGCCAGCCAGTTTCCAGGGATGGGCCAGAAGGCGACGCACGTCAGATTTGTCCGATGTCCTGGCGCAGCTGGGCCAGTACGGGTTCGACATCGGCCTCTACGCCGTGCCAGATCTGAAAGCTGGCGGCCGCTTGGCCTACCAGCATGCCAAGGCCATCTTTGCTATGTGTGGCACCGGCTTGCTCGGCGGCACGCATGAAGGCAGTGGGTTCGCTGGCATAAAACATATCGTAGGCCAGAGAGTTGCTGCGATAACGGGCATCTGGCAGTTCGGGCAGATTCTGGTTCAGGCTGGCCGAGGTGGCATTGATCACAATGTCCCAGTCGCCACAATGATCGTCCAGACCGCCCGCGCTCAGGCGGCGGGAGGCATCCGGGTCCAGAGCAACGACCTGCTCACGAATGTCGTAGGCTTTGGCGCTGGTGCGGTTGATGATGTGCAGCATTTCGCAACCGGCTTCCAATAAGGGGAACACCACTCCACGCGAGGCACCACCTGCACCGATCAGCAAGATACGCTTGCCTTCCGGGTTGTGGCCGACACGCAGCAGGTCCGAGCACAAGCCCACGCCATCGGTATTGCAGCCATGCAACTGTCCATCTTCCAGCCATAGCGTATTGACGGCTCCGGCCATGCGAGCGCGACGGCTCAAGCGTGGGCCCACCAGATCATAAGCCTGCTCTTTGAAGGGCAAGGTGACATTCAGGCCGCTGCCGTCTCTGAAAAACTCCTCCACGGTGGCGTTAAAGCCATCCAGTGGTGCCAGAATGCGCTCGTAGCTCAGGGCCAGATTGAACTGGCTGGCAAACTGCGTATGGATTTGTGGAGAGCGGCTGTGCTCGATAGGGTGACCAATAACGCCGTAGCGCTTGGCGGGAGTCGTGTCGGGCATGGTTGAGCGATGCTTGTCTTGTTGTGAGGTGTCAGCCCCAAGGCTGAAAGCGCATATTTTACCCTAGGGTCTGCTTTTGCCAGAGCTTGCTGTGGACAATACGATCTTATTGCACATCCGTGCCGTGCATACTGAGCCTGTCATGCGTAAAACTCCAGCTGCGGGTAATGACGAGTACATCCGCGCCAGGAGCCACTTGTTCGGGCAGGGGGGCGAAGGGGGCGGCCAGTTCCACAATGCGGCGGGCCGCCAGATTCAAGGCGGCCTGATCTGAAGGCTCAGTAATCTGGGCACGCAGCAGGCTGCCATCGCGCCGGATATAGACTGTCATTTGCAGCTGACCGTACAGTTGCTCGCCATTTTGCTTCGGATAGTGGCGGGTGCCGGTCTGCTCAATTTTTTGACGCCACTGATCCAGGTACTGGGCTTGTTCGCTGGCTTTGGCGCTGGGGCCTACATAGTGGTAGCGGGGTTGGCGTTGTTGTTCACGAATCTGCTCACGTAAAATCGCCAGTTGGCTATTTTGCACTTGTGGTTCCAGCTCATGGTCGTCCGGGCCGGGCTCAATGGACGCGCCAATATATTCAAAGCTGGGTGTCGACAAAGGTACCTTGTCCTGACTTTCCAGCTCGCCCAGCAGGCGCTGCTGTTCAGCTTCCAGGCTTTGCTGGCGTGCACGCAAGGCTTCCAGCACTAACTGATTCGGCAGATTGGGATCGGTCAGCGGCAAAGGATTGCTGGCTTGCCCTTGCTGATGCTCTCCGCCGCCATCCAGATTCAACTGCGCCAACAGTTGGGGGCTTAACGGTGCCGAGTCGGTACTGAAATTGACCAGTGCTACATCCAGACTGTTGGCTGGTGCGGGTGAGGGCGCGCGAGCCGGCCAGAAGATCAGCAAAAGATGAATCAGTGCCGAAAGGGCGACCGCCAGCCACAAATAGTCTTTGGGCGCGTGGCGGCGGTCGAGCTTGGTCATGATCGTCAGTCAGCCGTGGCGACCGAGCGCAAACGGGCTTCCACCGTCAAAGCCAGTTCGTCGAAGGACAACAGATCCAGCGTGACTTCCTGACCACGTTCAAGTGCTGGCAGGCCGGGGACATGAAGAACCAGCGGCGCATTGCTCAGGCGCACCAGATCTTCCTTGATGAAGTTGGCCTGGACTTGCTTGATGTCGTTTTGTTGCAGCCAGCGCAGGCACCAGAAGCGCTCCAGAGACGACTGGTAGTCCGACCACTGGGTGTATTGCGATTCAAAGGCGCCAATAATGGCGTACAGATCCGCATCCTTGGGCTGGAAGGGGGCGGCCAGGCGTGCGGAGATGCCGTGCTCGGCCGCCGCCAGAATCTGGCCCTGATTGATCAGGTCCACATAACGGCGCAGAGGCGAGGTCGACCAGATGTATTGCGGCACACCAATGGATTCGTGCGGGCCGGGCGTGGTAGACATACGCGTACGCATGAACTGCTGGGAGCGGTAAATACCGGGCACATTGTGCTCGGCCAGCAAACCGCCCCACAGCTGATTGGCCAGAATCATGTATTCAGCTACCAGCAGGCTTAGCGGCGCATTGCGCACGCGTGGCACCAGACGAATGATGGAGTTTGGATCGTCGTGCGGGCCATCCAGCTCGAAGCTGTATTCCACACGGTTATTGTTTTCCGGTTTGCCTCGCACGGCTTCACGCTGGGCTGACAGTTGGCGCGAGAAGTTCCATAGCGGACGCAGCCATTGTGCATAGGGCAGTTCGGCGTTTTCGTCGGCCAGAGCTTCTTCGCTGATGAGCGGGTCCAGCTCGTGTTGGCGCAGGTTGCCCGCCACGGTAATGCGTTCCAGACGAGTCTGATGCGACAGGATTTCACCAGTGCTGATGTCGGCGTCTACATACAGCGACAGGGTAGGACGAGTCTGCCCTTGATCCAGGGAGAAATGCGCGATCAGCTCGGGCGGCAGCATAGGGATCTTGTAGCCCGGTGTGTATACCGTTGCCATGCGATTGCGGGCAATCTGGTCGATCTCGTTGCCACGAGCCAAGGCCAGCGAAGGCACGGCAATGTGAACCCCGATACGCAGGCGGCCCGGTTCCGGGTGCTGGACGGACAGGGCGTCGTCAATTTCAATCGTATTGGCGTCGTCCACCGAGTAGGCGGTGACATCGGCCTCGGGCAGGTCCTGCCCCCAATTTTGCAGGGCAATCTCCGGAAAGCCTGTCCCTTTGGGGAAGTGCGCGGCCAAAAAGCGATGTTGATGCAAAGTCAGTGGATTGGACCAGGCACCCAGCGACAGCAGCAGCTTTTCCGTGCTGACACCCAGTTCTTTCTGGGCCTGATCAAACGCTTTCCACTCCAGCGTGTTCTTGTCTGGCTGAGTCAGGAAGGTGCTGGCTTTCTCGGCAACTTCGGGCGGCAGTTCGCCCTTGATCATCTGTTCGGCCCAAGTCTGGATTTGCTCTTGCTGCAGGCGTTTCTTTTCAATGGCGGCCAGAGCGGCTTGCAAAATTTCTGGCGGAGCAGGGCGGTACAGCCCTTTGCCACGACGGTGAAAGTAGGCGGGTGCGCTGTGCAGGGCAAAGATGGTGCCGGTTTTTTCGACAGCGCTGGGCGCGTGACCGAAATAATCCTGTGCCAGCGTGGACGCTTCAAACTCCTCCTGGGGGGCGCATTCCCATAAAAAATTGATATCCAGGGATTCGGCCAGCGCTTGGGCTTTTTCCAGCAGTTCTGCCGGGGCGGGCTGCTCGAAGGTAAATAGAACGCTGTTTTTCTTTATTTTGCTGCGTTTGCCAGACGCGGATTCCACCTGCATGGTGGTATCGCTGTCAGAAAATATTTTTTCTGCTTTGAAATTACCGCTGTCTTCAAAAAGGACGTACATGATTTTCCATCTGGATGGTGCTGGCCATCCGGTAAAGATAGTTAAGGTTGTTGCAGGGCAAAGCGCAAAATTTCGTCGATCCAGGGATCAAAGTCGGTCAGGCCGTGATCTCCGCCTTCCAGAATGTGACCTTGGCTGCCTTTGTACCAGTCCGCCATCTCGCGCCAGTTCAGGACTTCATCACCTTTGGCGGCCAGCAGGTAAAAGCGCTGGGGATCGCTGGGGCGTGGTACGTGAATGTCGTTAAGCTCATCCACATAGTCGGGCAGGAAGTGAAACGGGTCGGGCGAGTGATAACAGACATGCTCGCCCACCTGCGTAGCCAGATCGCGCCCTGCGTAGACCACCGGGTTAAGCAGCACGGCGCGGCTGTGATAGTGCTGCGCCAGGTGGCTGGCATAGTAACCGCCCAGCGAGGAGCCGATCACACACAATTGATCGGCGCTCATGCCGGCCTGCATTTCCGTGTCCACAATGCGCTTGCACATGGCAATGGCCTGGGCCGGGCTGGCGGGCAATTGCGGGCAGCGCCACAGGTGCAGCAAGCCCCTGTCCTGCATGGTTTGTTTCAGGCGCTGCGCTTTGTAGGACGAAGGCGAGGAACGAAAGCCGTGTAGATAGAGGATCATGGAGGCACCTGCTATATAGATAAGAGGGTCAGCGTGACAGTTGATCCAGCAGGCGCTGATGAATGCCGCCAAAGCTGCCGTTACTCATCACGACAATGGCATCGCCGGGCTGGCTGGCCTGAACAATGGCCTGAACCATTTTATCCAAATCATTCCACGCTGTGGCGCGATCCCCTAAAGGAGCCAGGACCTTGGCCGCATCCCAACCCAGCGCGTGCTTGCCCTGGGTCTCGCCGTAGCAAAAAACCAGGTCGGCATCTTCCAGCGAACCGGGCAGGCGTGCGGCCATGGCACCCAGCTTCATGGTGTTGGAGCGTGGCTCCAGCACGGCCAGAATTCGGGTGGCTTTACCTGTCTGGCTGCGCAAACCGGCTAGCGTAGTAGCAATGGCGGTAGGGTGATGGGCAAAATCGTCGTAGACGGTAATGTCATTGACCACGCCACGCACTTCCATACGGCGCTTGATGCCAGCGAATTGGCTCAGTGCCGCGCAAGCCTGTTCAGGTTTGACGCCCACGTGGTGGGCAGCGGCGATGGCGGCCAGAGCGTTCAGGCGATTGTGTTCGCCGGTCAGTGTCCATTGGACGATGCCTTGGGACTGGCCTTTGAACATCACGTCGAAAGAGGTGGCGCTGATTGCCTTGCTGTCCCAATCTCCGTCGGGGCCAAACTGTTCAACCGGCGTCCAGCATCCACGGGCCAGGGTTTCGTCCAGGCTGGGGGTGTGGGTGGGACGCAGAATCAGCCCGGTGGAGGGGATGGTACGCACCAGATGGTGAAATTGGGTCTGGATGGCGTGCAGATCAGGGAAGATATCAGCATGATCGTATTCCAGATTGTTCAGGATGGCCGTGCGGGGGCGGTAGTGAACAAATTTGGAGCGCTTGTCGAAAAAGGCGGTGTCGTATTCGTCGGCCTCGATCACAAACAAGGATTGTTCTGGATTGAAGCGGGCCGACACACCCAGGCCGGGGGCCACGCCACCGATCAGGAAGTTGGGGGACAGCTGGGCCTGCTCCAGTATCCAGCCCAGCATGGAGCTGGTGGAGGTCTTGCCGTGCGTGCCGGCCACGGCCAGAACGTGCTGCTTGTGCAGAATGTTCTCGCCCAGCCATTGCGGGCCGGATGTATAAGGCAGACCCTGATCCAGAATGGCTTCCATCAGAGGATTACCGCGCGTCACCACGTTGCCCACTATATAGAGATCAGGGGACAGCCTGGTTTGCTCTGCGCCAAAGCCTTCAATAAGCTCAATGCCTTGTTCTTCCAGCTGCGTGCTCATGGGCGGGTAGACCCCGGCATCGCAACCGGTAACCGTATGGCCAGCCGAGCGGGCAATCAGGGCCAGACCACCCATGAATGTGCCGCAAATTCCTAGTATATGTATGTGCATGACAATCCTCCGGCCTGTATTCTAGACGACTGTTTGATCTGATGCGTGAGCTTTGGTGAGGGCCGGTGCTATCATCCCCAGATGATATTTTTTCAGGTGTGAGCCGGTATGCGTAGGCGTCTTTTTCTGCAGAAATCGCTAGTGTGTGCAAGTCTTTTGGCCCTGCATCCCGCCCCTTGGGCCAGTTTGCTGCCTTCAGACCCCTTCCTGGCGCAAAGCTTCAAGGATCTTCAGGGCGAAGATCGTGCGCTCTCTACTTATATAGGCAAGCCCCTGGTGGTCAACTTCTGGGCGACCTGGTGTGCACCTTGCGTCAAGGAAATGCCGGATCTGCAGGAACTGCACAAACGCTACCCCGAGGTGAACTTTGTGGGTATTGCAGTGGACTCGCTGGATAACGTGAAAGAGTTTCTGGAACGCGTGCCGGTCAGTTACGACATTTTGCTGGCTGGTTCGGGTGGCTTGAAACAAATGCGCAGCGTGGGCAATAAAAAGGGCGGATTGCCCTTTACTGTCGTGTTTGGCAGCAATGGCCGGGTCAGTGAACGCATTTTGGGCCAGATAGATCCCGAAAAGTTGGACGAAGTTATTAAAGCTCAACGCTAACTGGCCGACTTTTTCGCTTAATTTCGTCAAATTGTCGGTCTGGTCCACCCCTGTTTCAAACGGGATGGGACCAATGCTAACTGTTTGTAAGCCAAGCAGGTTTATGGACAAATGACGTTATTTAGCGTAAAAAGGCGGTCTGTCTTGACGAAAAATCCGCTATGGCGAAACATGTCCTGGTCCTTAACGGGCCCAACCTCAACCTGCTGGGTACCCGAGAACCCGATGTCTACGGACATCAGACTCTCGACGATATCAACAGTGGTTTACAGGTGCTGGCCGACCAGCATGGCGCGCAGTGTCATTTTTTTCAAAGTAATCACGAAGGCGGGCTCGTCGATCGAATTCATCAAGCCCGTACCGAGGGCGTGGATTTCATCCTGATCAATGCTGGGGCCTACACCCATACCAGCGTGGCGATACGGGATGCGCTTGCCGGTGTCGGTATTCCGTTTATTGAAGTTCATCTGTCCAATGTTCACCGTCGTGAGCCGTTCCGTCACCACTCCTATCTCTCTGACATCGCTAGCGGTGTCATTGTTGGTTTGGGGGCCTACGGTTATGAAGCCGCGCTGCGGTTTGCTTTGAATAGTTAGGCGGTTCGTTTCGTTTTTTTGACCAATATTTTTTTAATGCCGTCCTGACCCAGTCAGTGGCTAGTGCGGCGTTGCGGGAAGTACGCATGGATCTTAGAAAACTCAAAACCCTGATCGATCTGGTAGCCGAGTCTGGCATTGCCGAACTGGAAATCACTGAAGGTGATGACAAGGTTCGCATTGTGAAATTTTCGCAAAGCTCGGCAGCTCCCGTGGTCTATGCTCCCGAGGCTCCTGTAGCCCAGGTGGTAGCCCCCGCCGCTGGCGCTCCTGCCGCAGCTCCCGCTGCACCCGCCGTTCCCGAAGGCCACGCCGTCAAGGCTCCTATGGTCGGCACGTTCTACCGTGCTCCTAGCCCAGGCGCTGCTCCTTTTGTGGAAGTGGGCCAGACGGTCAAGGAAGGCGAGCCTTTGTGCATTATCGAAGCCATGAAGCTGCTCAACGAGATCGAAGCCGACAAGTCCGGCGTGATCAAGGAAATTCTGGTTGAAAACGGCGGGCCGGTGGAATACGGTCAGACTCTGTTCGTCATCGGTTGATGATATGTTTGAAAAAATCCTAATCGCCAATCGGGGCGAAATTGCCTTGCGTATCCAGCGCGCTTGCCGCGAGATGGGTATCAAGACAGTCGTCGTTTATTCTGAAGCTGATCGTGGTGCCAAGTACGTGCGTCTGGCCGACGAGGCCGTGTGTATTGGCCCCGCCCAAGCCCGTGACAGCTACCTGAGCATGCCTGCCATTATCTCGGCAGCAGAAGTCACCGATGCGGAAGCCATTCACCCTGGCTACGGCTTTATGGCTGAAAACGCGGACTTCGCTGATCGTGTCGAAAAGAGCGGTTTTGTCTTTATCGGCCCACGTCCCGAGAACATCCGCACGATGGGCGATAAGGTCATGGCCAAAAAAGCCATGATCGAGGCCGGTGTGCCTGTGGTTCCCGGTTCGGACGGCGCCTTGCCCGACGATCCCGCAGAAATCGTGCGCATTGCCCGTGAAGTGGGCTACCCGGTCATCATCAAGGCCTCTGGCGGTGGTGGTGGTCGCGGTATGCGCGTGGTCTACACCGAAGCCGCTTTGCTGACGGCCGTTGCCACGACCAAAACCGAAGCCGCTGCTGCGTTCAATAATCCCGAGGTCTACATGGAAAAGTACCTCGAGAATCCACGCCATATCGAAATTCAGGTATTGGCTGATGGTGATCGCAATGCCGTCTGGCTGGGTGAGCGCGACTGCTCCATGCAGCGTCGTCACCAGAAAGTGATTGAAGAAGCACCGGCTCCAGGTATTCCACGTCGCCTGATCGAGCGTATCGGCGAGCGTTGTGCCGATGCCTGCCGTCGCATGCGTTACCGCGGTGCTGGTACGTTTGAATTCCTGTACGAAAACGGCGAGTTCTTCTTTATCGAGATGAACACCCGTATTCAGGTCGAGCACACCATCACCGAAATGATCACCGGCATTGATCTGGTACAGGAACAGATCAAAGTGGCTGCAGGCGAGAAGTTCGTGCTGCGCCAGCGTGACATCGAGTTTGAAGGTCACTCGATCGAATGCCGTATCAACGCGGAAGATCCATTCAACTTCGTACCAAGCCCGGGCTTGATTACCAAGTGGCACACTCCCGGTGGCCCTGGCGTGCGTATCGACTCGCACGTGTTCACCGGCTACACCGTGCCGCCGTACTACGATTCCATGATTGCCAAGCTGATTACCTACGGTAAGACGCGCGAGCAAGCCATTGCCCGTATGGACATTGCCTTGTCCGAAATGGTGGTGGAAGGGATCAAGACGAACGTGGATCTGCACCGGGAATTGATGCAGGACGCCAGCTTCAAGGCAGGCGGCACCAGCATTCACTACCTGGAACAAAAGCTGGCCCAACGTAGCAAGTAAGGGTAGCAACAGGTCAGGCCACAGGCCTGACCTGACAAGAATGATGACTACGTAAAACAGGGGCGAGCCCCCTGTTTTGCTTTATGGAAACTATGTATGCGTGAACTCTTACTGAGCTGCCAGGAACACGAGGCCGAGCGCTTGTCCGATGCCTTGCTTGAGGCGGGCGCCTTGTCGGTGTCGGTGGAAGATGCCGATGGTGATACCGACCAGGAAAAGCCCCTGTTTGGCGAACCCGGTATCGAACCGGATGTGCTGGCCTGGGACCGCAATCGGGTCGTCGCTTTGCTGCCCGAGGAGCTGGAGCCTGAAGAGTTGCTGCAACCGCTTTTTGAAGCCGGTGTGCTGGATCCTGCAAAGGCTCAGTGGAGCGTGCGCGAAGTGCCCGACGAGGATTGGGTTCGTTTGACACAGTCGCAGTTTGGCCCCATTCCGGTGGGCGATCGTATCCTGATTGTGCCCAGCTGGCACAAGGACGACGAGGACCTGCCAGTCGCCCAGGAAGGCGATGACGGCCTGGTTCGCATCGAACTGGACCCCGGCCTGGCCTTCGGTACCGGCAGCCACCCCACGACGCACTTGTGTCTGGATTGGCTGGCGCATCATGTGCAAGCGGGTCAGACGGTACTGGACTACGGTTGTGGCTCCGGCATTTTGGCGATTGCGGCCCGCAAGCTGGGCGCTGGCCATACCGTGGGTGTGGACATTGACGAGCAGGCCGTGATTGCCACGCGCTACAATGCGCAAGTCAATCAGGTCGAGGTTGAAGGCTTGCTGCCCGATGCCATGCCCGCCGGGCAAACGGATCTGGTTGTCGCCAACATTCTGGCCAATCCCCTGCGTATGCTGGCTCCCATGCTGGCCAACCGTGTCAAACCGGGCGGGCATTTGATCCTGTCCGGTATTTACGATTGGCAGGCCGAGGAAATGATCGAGGTCTATTCCTCCTACTTGCCCATGTCGGTTTGGCAGGAGCGCGATGGCTGGGTGTGTTTGGCTGGTCAACGCCCGTTATAAGACGGCAGAACTTAAGGTGAGTTCATGGAGCTAAAGACTCGCTGCCCCCGTTGCGGGACATCGTTTGCAGCCAGTGTAGAAACGCTGCAACGCCGCCGGGGCTATATACGCTGCATTCAATGTGCGCATATCTTCGATGGCTTTGAAGAAGTCATTGATGAGCAAGCCCCTGAGCCTTCCTATCATTCCCCCGCCACGCCGGTTCAGATCGAGCCGCGCCTGGCGCCCGAGCCACCTGTTTCGCCACGGCAGGAAGAGGTGCAGTCGGTGGACCTGCAAGCGCCCATTCCGGGGCCGCGATTTGTGGAGCACTCCCGTCACGCCCCGCCGCGTGATGAAGGCACGGCCCACGAGTCCTTGCAGGTACGCAAATTCCCCGACTCCATCCTGACACAAGCACCTGTCACTCCGGCCGCGCCTGCTACTGTAACTACCGAGCCTTTTGTCCGCCCGGCAGAGCCTGCGGTTGAGTCGGTAGAGCCGTCAGTCATTCGCGCCCGCTCCAGACACGAGCCTTTGCCACAGGATGATCAGGACACCTCGTTTTTCGTATCGACCGGCTCTGTTTCTGAGCCAGATGGGGACCATCATATTGGTCAGGCATCGTGGTCGGCTGCCGAGCCTGAGTTCAGTGTGGGCGATCGTGCCAGTGCCTTGCGCGCCTCTTTCCCCTCGCGTCAGGCTGATGGTACGCATGATAGTGATGGCGAGGATTTTCAGCAGGACTGGGTCATTGATCCCAACCCAGCCTTGCAACGCGAAACACGTTATGAGGGCGAAGCCAGCTTTGGTCAGCGTGTGGGTTCGCTGATCTGGACCAGCTTGTGCGTTCTGGGTGTTGTCCTGTTCGTCGTGCAGCTGATGTACGTGTATCGCGTACAGATTGTCAGCCAGATACCCATGCTGCGTCCCGTGTTCGAGAGCGCGTGTCAGACCTTGTCGTGCAAGGTTCCCTACGAACGTCGTCTGGACCAGATTCGCGTGCAGGCTTCGGCCTTGCATAAAGCGCCGAATCAGCCCGGACAGTCCACCTTGGGCTTTACGCTGCGCAACGAGTTTGAGCGGCCCCAGGAGTGGCCTACGCTGGTCCTGGATTTGAAAGATTTTTCCGGAGCCTTGATCGCCCGGCGCAATATCACGCCCGATCAGTATCTGGCCCCCGAGCGACGCGAGCCCGCGTTTGCAGCGCGCAGTGAAATTATGGTGCGTCTGCCTTTGAATACCGGGCAGCTCCAAGTTAATGGCTACCAGATTAGCCCTTTTTTTCCTTAAGGTAATTTATGACCGAGCGAGTGCTGGTATGTGGTTCGATCGCGTTTGATACAATCGCGGTTTTCGAGGGGTACTTCAAAGATCACATCTTGCCCGATAGCATCAAGACCCTGAGCGTTTCTTTCTTTGTGCCCAGCTTGCGTAAAGAGTGGGGTGGTTGCGCCGGCAATATCTCCTACACGCTGAACATGCTGGGTGGCCAGCCTGTGCCTGTGGGTGCTGTTGGTAGCGACGGTGTGGATTATGTGCAGCGCCTGCAGAACCTGGGCATTGATACCAGCATGGTGCGTGTGATGCCCGAGATGTTCACCCCTCAGTGCTTCATCACCACAGACCTGGCCGCCAGCCAGATCACCTCTTTTCACCCTGGCGCCATGGTCAGTTCGGCCCAGATTGATTTGTCCGGTCAGGAAGCGGCCTGGGGCATTGTGGCTCCGGACTCCAAAGACGGCATGTTTGCCCATGCCCGCCGCCTGCATGCGCAAGGCACGCCCTTCATTTTCGACCTGGGCCAGGCCATGCCTTTGTTCGCTGGCGAGGACCTGCTGGAGATGCTGGAACTGTGTCAAGTTCTTACGGCTAATGAATATGAAGCGGAAGTGATTGAACAGCGAACCTCCAAGAGCATGGCCGAGATTGCCCAGGGATTGCAGGCTGTGGTGGTGACGCGTGGAGAGCATGGCAGCACGCTTTATCACGATGCCCAGATCAAGGAGATCGCGCCCGTTCCTGTAACGAAAGTGGTGGATCCTACGGGTTGCGGCGATGCGCATCGCGCTGGCTTGTTATATGGTCTTACAAAAGGCTGGGGCTGGGAAGAGGCCTGCGGCTTGGGTAACTTGATGGGCAGTATTAAAATCCAGGTTGATGGCCCGCAAAATCATGAATTTAAACGGTCAGATATCTCGGCCATGCTAAAACAGCATTACGGTATTGAGCGCAAGGTCTAGGATCGCGTTCATCTGTTTCTTACGATTCGGCCAGGTACATTTTTCGGAGTAAGCCGTATGTACGTTTCTTTTTTTGATCGTCCCAAAGTGCGTTTGATGGTGGTGGCGAGCCTGGCAGCACCCGTGTTCTTGATGGCCGGTTGTGCCAATAAATCGGCATCCAGCTCGGTGTACAACTACGGTCAGGCCCAGCGTGAACAAATTGTACGTCTGGGCACGGTGGCAGCCGTGCGTTCCGTGACGATTCAGGACGACCATAACTCGGGCGTGGGCACCTTGGGTGGCGCGGCCTTGGGTGGCGTGGCAGCCAGCACGATTGGTGGTGGCCGCGGCAGTATCCTGGCCAGCATCGGTGGCGCCTTGCTGGGCGGTATTGTGGGTAATGCGGTTGAAAACCGCGTGGGCAAGACCGAGGGTCTGGAAATCACGGTTCAGCTGGATAACGGCGAAACGCGTGTTGTTGCCCAGGAAGCCGATGTGCCCCTGTCCGTGGGTCAGCGTGTGCGTATGCTCAGCGGCAATGGTCCTACCCGTGTCGTACCGATGTAGGTAGCGTGGCTTGAGCTGAAAGCCCGTCAGTGAACTCGCCCCCGAAGTTTGGACTCAGAGCCAAACTTCGGGTTTTTTTATGCCTGTTCGCTACGCTTGAGCGTGTTGGTGCGTTCCCGTTCCAGCAGGGTTTTCTTGCGCTCCAGCCCCCAGCGGTAGCCGGCCAGATCACCGCTTTGACGGACGACTCGATGACAAGGAATGGCGACCGCCAGCGTGTTGCTGGCACATGCTCGTGCCACCGCTCGTGCACCATTGGGTATACCCAAACGTTCGGCCAGCTCGGTGTAGCTTACAGTCTGACCAACAGGAATATGACGTAGCAGTGTCCAGACTCGTTGCTGAAAGGCCGTGCCTTGAATATCCAAGGGCAGGCTCAAGCCCAGGGCGGGTTCTTCCACCATCGCCACCACTTGTGCAACCCGTTGGTTGAACTGGGGATCTGCACCAATCAAGTCGGCAGCCTTGAAGCGATGTTGCAGTTGCTCCAACAGCACCCTGGGATCATCGCCCAAGGAAATGGCGCAGATTCCGCGATCGCTTTGCGCAACCAGCAATGCTCCGAGGCTGCATTGGGCAATGGCAAAATGAATGGTGCTGCCTTGGCCTTGCTTGCGGAATGCCGAGGCCGGCATGCCCAGCATGGTGTGGGATTCGTCGTAGAACTGGCTGTGAGTGCTGTAGCCGGCTTCATAAATGGCATCGGTAATGCTTTGCCCCGATTTATCCAGCTCCTGACGTACGCGTTGACTACGATGTGCCTTGGCATATGCATGAGGTGTCAATCCAGTCTGGGCTTTGAAAATACGATGAAAGTGGTAAGCGCTCATTTCCAGGGATTGAGCCAGTTCGTCCAGCGTTGGTGCTGGCATTTGCGTTTCGATCAGGCGGCAGGCTTGTATGATCAAGGCTTGACGCTGGGCAGATTGCTGTTGGCGATCGGCGTGCTTGTGGCGACTGGCTCTGAAACCGGCCTGTTCAGCTTGCTCGGGAGTATCGAAATAGAGAACATGTTCTTTATTGGGGCGTCGTGACGCAGCGCTGGGACGGGCATAAACTCCCGTGCTGGGTACAGCGTAGACGAAGTGAGCATCTGCCTGGCGGTCTCGTTCCACGATGGCCTGTCAGCGCTGGGCATCATTTTGATAGAGGGCTGTTGTCAGCCGGGGGACGCGCCACAAATACCAGGATGCGACACTGCGATAGGGAGCCCATGCCTGGCCTATCTCCCGCAAGGCGCGTGCACTGGGCGCCTTGTCCAAACGCTTCAGTCGACGGTAGCCTTCACGCACACCAAAGTCGTCGGCGGGCAAGATATCTTCATGTTCCAGCGTGTACATCATCATCATTTCCACCGTCCAGCGGCCAATACCGCGCAGCGTGGTCAGTTGCTCGATCAGGTCTTCATCGGGCATTTGCAAGGCGCTGGCCTGATCGGGAATGATACCGTCCAAACGGGCCTGGGCCACTCCCAGAATGCTGTTGGCCTTGGCTCCGGACAGGCCGCAGGTGCGCAGCGTCTCATAAGGGGTTGCGAGCACTTCTTCGGGGCTGGGACAATGGCCGTGGGGATACAGCTCAATCAGGCGCTGCAAGATACGTTCAGCGGCACGGGTGTGCAATTGTTGATAGACCACTGAGCGGATCAAAGCTTCGTAGGGGTCACGCTCAGGTCGGGGCTGATGTATGCAAGGCCCTACCTGCTCGACCAGTGCGTGCCAGTCCTTGTCCAGTGCTGCCAGGAATTGTTCTGCCTGGCGGTAAGGTCTGGCGGCTGCGTGTGTGTGAAGGCTTGTCATGGAAGCGGCCTGCGGATTGATGATGAGGCCAGTATAAAGTTCCTGTTTGGACAAGACATCCTGATTCTTGCTCTTGAATTCGGACCGGCGAAGCGGTTTGAGTCCCTGGTATCGAGTATGGTGACGGGGTATCCCCTAGCCCCCTCACTTTCAATGAAGATCTTCCCTCATCGCGGATAGGTCAAGCAATGCTCATGGAGGGATTGATCTCGCGAGCGCTCACTTACACTCTATTAATTCATAAATCAAGAAGGTAACAAATTCGATTGCTCCTTCATACTGACTTCCTTAAGAAAATCCCAAACTACATGTATGCGAGGTTGGTGTCTGGCTTCTTCAGGCATACTCATCCAGAAAGTACGTGTGAAATTTGCCTGCTCAGGTAACACGCGCACTAATTTTGATTCCCCATCAGCAATGAAAGCTGGTAATACCGCCAAGCCTGCCCCGGCACAAACAGCAGCGTGCTGTGCAAGCAGACTAGTGCTTCGAAATACAAAACGCTCAGGCTTATATAACTCTTCAAGCAACTGAAGCTCTCGGGTAAATAAGAAATCGTCCACATAATTAATCAAAGGATGTTGACTCAAATCTTGCACATTGGTGACTGGGGGATGCTCGAGCAAATACTGGCGCTGCCCATAGAGATACAAAGCATAATCTGTCAGCTTTGCGACGATCACAGAGCTTCGGGTCGGGCGCTCCAAGGAGATAATAATATCGGCTTCACGCCGACTAAGCTGAAGCATACGGGGCAATGCTAGTAAATCAATGGATAAAGACGGGTGTCGTTGCCTCAATCGCACTAAATGAGGCGCTAAAATTCGCGTTCCAAAACCTTCTGTACACCCTATTCGTACCAAACCAGAAGGCCCCTGACCGTCCTCAGCACGTACGCCTTCCACACGGAATATAGCTGATTCCATTTCAATGGCCGCTGGTAACAATCTACGCCCGGCCTCAGTCAGACGATGCCCGCCCGGCTCACGCGAAAACAAAGAGGCTCCCATTTGTTTTTCTAAAGCCAGCACTCGCCTCGCAACAGTGGTGTGTTCTACACCAATACGACGCGCAGCCGCCGCTAACGTCTCAGTACGCGCTAATTCCAAAAAGTAACGCAAATTATCCCAGTCCATGCACTCATCCAATGTTGATGCGGTGTGCAAATATGCAACCCATGAGTGCATAGTATCGCATTGAAAGATCAAATTTGCACAGATACTATGAGTTCATAATCAAGATTTTTCTGACTATTTCTTTATGCCTAAAATTTTTCCAGGAGATGAGCCATGACCAAACAACAATCAAATGCTATGCAGGTACCTACCGTCAAACTACTAATTGACGGCAAATTCCTGGAATCAAACACCACCGAATGGCGGAATGTAGTTAATCCAGCAACTCAAGAAGTCGTAGCCCGTGTGCCGTTAGCTACTGAAGCCGAGGTAGATGCAGCTGTTGCCGCAGCTAATAACGCCTTTAAAAGTTGGAAAAAGACATCTATAGGCACTCGCGCGCGTATTTTTCTAAAGTACCAGCAGCTTATTCGCGAGAATATGAAGGAAATCGCTTCTATTTTAACTACTGAACAAGGCAAGACACTGCCCGATGCGGAAGGCGATATTTTTCGTGGATTAGAAGTCGTTGAATACGCAGCGAGTATTGGCACATTGCAACTGGGTGGGCTAGCTAATAACGTCGCCACCGGCGTCGACACTTACACCGTACATCAACCGATTGGTGTATGCGCTGGTATTACTCCCTTTAACTTTCCTGCAATGATTCCGTTATGGATGTTCCCGATGGCAATTGCATGCGGCAACACATTCGTGCTTAAACCCTCGGAGCAAGATCCAATGTCTACGATGCGCTTGGTTGAATTGGCAGTTGAGGCTGGCATTCCATCGGGTGTGCTTAACGTCATCCATGGTGCAGCAGATGTTGTAAATGGTATTTGTGATCACCCTGATATTAAAGCTGTGTCCTTTGTGGGTTCCACAGTAGTTGGTACTCATGTCTATAACCGTGCAACTCTCACTGGTAAACGGGCTCAATGCATGATGGGCGCAAAAAACCATGTTGTCGTGTTACCTGATGCACCTAAAGAACAAACACTTAACGCACTCGTCGGTGCTGGATTCGGCGCTGCAGGTCAACGCTGTATGGCTTCCTCTGTGATCGTATTCGTTGGTGAAGCCGCCAACTGGATTCCTGAGCTAGCCGAGCGCGCGAGTAAGTTAAAAGTGAATGCTGGCCATGAACTAGAGTCAGATGTCGGCCCAGTTATTTCCATGACAGCTAAAAAACGTATCCTTGAATTGATTGAGTCTGGCGTACAAGAAGGAGCAACTCTCGTTCTGGACGGTCGAAATCCAGAAGTTCCAGGTTACCCACAGGGAAATTTCATTGCACCGACGCTATTTTCTGATGTTAAGCCAGGCATGCAAATCTACGATGAGGAAATTTTTGGCCCTGTACTATGCACGATGAGCGTTCAAAATCTAGACGAGGCTATTGCCCTGATCAACGCTAATCCATACGGTAACGGTACCGGGATATTTACGGGGTCAGGGTCTGCTGCACGTAAATTTCAAGAAGAGATCGACGTAGGTCAAGTCGGAATCAATGTTCCCATTCCTGTTCCAGTCCCTCTGTTCTCTTTCACAGGCTCACGCGGTTCGAAACTCGGAGACCTAGGCCCTTACGGCCAGCAAGTAATTCTCTTTTACACACAGACCAAAACCATCACCGCACGTTGGTTTACAGAGGATGTTGCTGCTCCGGTAAATACCACTATCAGCTTAAAGTAAATCTGTCTGCCACATTTTGATGAACTTCAAGCTTCTCGAAAATGTGGCAGCTCTATCAGGCCGTAAACGTAAATGACATTTTTGCGGCCAAAGTAAAGGACAGAGAGCAATGGGACTGAATATCAGAACTGCAACATTGAATGTGCTCGCATCTATCGGCCTACACAACCGCTGCGTATCGATGACTGCAAAACTCAAAACACAGTCATATCCTCATTGCTCACAACGTGGACTCACCAAAAAAGGGAGTGTAAACGATGAGTACTCAAACCTATCACGGCTTAATACTCGAGAAAAATAACCATACCGCCATCCTAACGCTAAACAATCCGCCAGCTAATGTCTGGACAGAAAAGAGCCTAAAAGCGCTTGTAGAGGTGATTAATGAGCTAAACGCGGATCACGAGATCTATAGCCTGATCCTAACCGGGCAAGGAGGAAAGTTTTTCTCGGCTGGTGCTGACCTCCACCTTTTCAAGAATGGTGATAAAGAGGTGGCCTCGAATATGGCACGCTCCTTCGGCTTCGCCTTCGAAACCTTATCGAATTTCCGGGGTGTATCAATCGCTGCGATCAACGGATATGCAATGGGGGGCGGACTGGAGTGTGCCTTAGCCTGCGACCTGCGAATCACCGAAGAGCAGTCTGTGCTCGCCCTACCCGAAGCCTCTGTTGGGTTATTGCCTTGTGCTGGTGGAACACAATGGCTTTCTTGGTTAGTTGGAGAGGGGTGGGCCAAACGTCTAATTCTATGTGGTGAGCACCTTGATGCCGAGACAGCGCTACGCATTCGCCTAGTTGAAGAAGTGACGAGTTCTGGCAAAGCACTTACAAGTGCTCTCGCGCTTGCACAAAAAATTAATAATCAAAGTCCTACCAGCATAGCTGCATGCAAACGGCTAATTCAAGCTGCTAGAAACATAATGCCGAACCAAGCACTACCGCATGAGCGAGTAGAGTTCGTCAAACTATTTGATTCAATGAACCAGCGCGAAGGGGTAAATGCTTTTCTCGAAAAACGCGCTCCACATTGGCTCAACACCTGAGCAGTATAAATAGGCGACAACATGAACGACGATTGTATTCTTCTACGCGACTTCTCAACAGTGTGCGGTCAACGTTTCGGGCATGCCACACTGAATACGCCTCAAAGTCTTAATGCACTTTCAATACACATGATTGACCTGCTCGCATCAAAACTCGAGGTCTGGGAGGGCGACCCCTCAATCATTGGCGTATTAATTGATAGCTCACTCGAAAAAGCCTTTTGTGCGGGAGGCGATATTCAAGCCCTTTATCAGGCTATGAAGGTTACGCCCGAAGGCGTTGCCCCCCAGCAAGCTAAAGAGTTCTTTGAACGAGAATATCGCCTTGATTACCGTATACACACTTATCCCAAGCCGATTCTTTGCCTTGGGCAAGGGATTGTCATGGGAGGCGGCGTTGGCTTAATGGCTGGAGCCTCACACCGAATCGTCACCCCAACTACCCGCATGGCAATGCCGGAAATCACGATTGGTCTCTACCCGGATGTTGGTGGCAGTTGGTTCTTGCGTCGCATGCCTGGCCAAGTCGGTCTGTTCTTGGCTCTAACAGGTGTGCCACTGAACGCTGCTGATGCATGCTTTGTAAAGCTGGCCGACTTCATCATTGACGACAGCTCAAGCAGGCGATTATTGCAGAAGATCATCGATACTTGTTGGGAAACACCGGACCAGCTAGGAAATGCCACCAATCGGGAGCGTTTGGGCTGCTTGCTTCAAGGTATGGGGGCATCATCCATCGTGCCGGAATCACCGTTACGGACCCACTACGACCGTATCAACTCCCTTATTGGATATAACAATTTAGAAACCATCGCCAGCCGGCTTGCTGCTCTTGCCGGGTCATCGGATCCTTGGCTCGCTACAGCCGGCAAGAATTTTTTATACGGAGCCCCAAGTTCTGCAAGGCTGTCATGGGAGTTATGGCAAAAAACAAAGCACTTCTCACTAGCTGAGGTCTTTCGCATTGAGTATGACGTGTCCGTAGCGGCTACCGTCTACAGAGATTTTGCGGAGGGCGTGCGCGCGATGTTAATTGACAAGGACCGTAACCCTCGCTGGAGTCATACCTCAATAGGGGAAGTGAATGAAGTAGATATAGCGAATCATTTTATCTCACGCAGCACAGGCCCGCATCCATTGAGCGATCTGGGCAAATCATGAAGCCCAACTCACTCCCACCTTAATTAGCACTTAAAGGAAAAATTAACATGTTAGACCAAAACATTGCTTTTATCGGCCTCGGCAACATGGGGGGACCAATGGCAATCAATATTCACAGGGCTGGTTACGCTGTCACCGCTTACGATCTCAGTACAGATGCACTCAACAAAATGGTTGACGAAGGAGTGGGAACAGCAGAATCGGCCCTCGCAGCTACGGAAAATGCCGACGTAGTCATTTCTATGTTACCCGCAAGCAACCATGTGGAGACGTTGTATCTAGGTGAAAACGGCTTACTCAATAAATTAAAACCAAATACGCTATTAATTGACTGCAGCACCATTTCACCTACATCAGCCCAAAAGATTGCAGATGCTGCGCATGCACGGAATCTTCTTATGATTGATGCACCGGTCTCCGGTGGGGTATCAGGAGCACAGAAGGCGGGTCTGACTTTTATCGTCGGGGGCGAAAAGAAAACAGTAAAGCGAGCTGATCCAGTCTTAAGAACAATGGGGAAAAATATTTTTCATATGGGACCGGCTGGTGCAGGTCAAGTAGCAAAACTGTGCAACAACATGGCTCTAGGAGTGATCATGGCTACTACCGCCGAGGCTATTGCCCTAGGAGTAGCTCACGGGCTGGACCCTAAAATCTTATCGGACATGATCGCCGTGAGCACTGGTCGGAGTTGGGCCACCGAAATCTGCAATCCATGGCCTAACGTAATCCCCAATGCTCCGGCGTCGAATGGGTATCAAGGAGGATTTGGAAATGACCTTATGCTCAAAGACTTAGGACTAGCAATTGAAGCTGCTATCGATGTGCGAGCAACCGTATCTCTCGGAGAACTTGCACGCAATCTTTACGCCATGAATAGTTTAGCTGGACGTGGCTCCCTCGACTTTTCCAGCGTAGTTCAACTGATGTTGGCTTCAAGTGAATCTCCTGCATAGATCTTAATAATTAATAATTAAGCTGTTTTTATAAAGTTAAGATCACTAAATAATATATGCTGAAAAAGTTAAAAATTAATTAAAGTTAAAAGAAAATACTTAAAAAGGAAGAAAAATGGAAAATTACAATAAAAATCAAGTAAAGATATCTACAGAAAATATCAATAGCAACTACCTAAATTACAAAAATAAAACTATTGAAAGCGCAGAAAATGTGCTAGGTATAAAAATATCAACCTTATTGCGTTTAGCGATTGCAGTAGCGATACCAAATAAAAATTTAGCTATGTCAATAAGAAAAGAAGCTTTAAATATAGCTGATGAACAGGAAGTAAAAGAAGCAGAACTAATTTCCGCTGCATTGCGTGCTGGTGCTGCAGTTGCATATGGCCGCCTAGTATTTAAATTTATTGAAGGAAATTCTGAATTTATATCTGAAAATATTATTGAGCAAATAAAAGAAGATCGGAAATATATGACAAATATGAGAAATACAGATGCAGAAAGTTTTGATTTAATGGCAAAGTATATGTCAAGCCTGCATGGTAAAGGTATGAGAATAAATCCAAAAGATTATGAGCTGATTGCGATTGCATGCGCAACAATTACACAGTGTGCTTACTGTTTGCAAAAACACACCGCTGATGCAATTAAAGCAGGAGCGACAAAGATTGAGATGGCCGCAGCGATCCACTTGGCTATTGGCATGCGTGTAGAGGCCTCATTAGAGGATCTGATATAAGTAAAAAATTAGTATAAAAATAAAAAACACAAGAAAATTATATTTGTTAATAAAATAATAGTAGATAAAAAATTTATAAAATGTATAAAAGGAGACGGTTGTGATCAAAAGACTGTTGGTTTTGGGATTGGCCATATCTTTAATCACCTATAAGGGGCTAGCAAGCTCTCAGATACTTTCTTATGGAACACATATGACACCATCAAATCCAGTTATAAATGGTGGTTTAAATGCATTCCGAGAGAATTTATTAAATAAAAGCAATCAAAGACTAGAGATAGATTTTCAGCTGGGAGGATCAATTGTAAAAGAAAGAACAGTCTTGGATGGTATCGAATTTGGAATTGTTTCAGCTGGATATGTTGTTGATGCATACGTTCCGACGCAACTTCCACATAGTGCATTAATAAATGATTTGGGAATGAATCAGGCGAATATACTTGCG
The DNA here is from genome assembly GCF_020496585.1 of Alcaligenes sp. 13f. Classification (NCBI taxonomy): domain Bacteria; kingdom Pseudomonadati; phylum Pseudomonadota; class Betaproteobacteria; order Burkholderiales; family Alcaligenaceae; genus Alcaligenes; species Alcaligenes sp. 13f. The sequence goes on along the minus strand of NZ_JAHKKC010000004.1, from coordinate 215,738 downwards.
GCAACATTAGCTGTCACTGAATTGCAGCTACTCCACTGTGATGGTTGCCAAAGAGACTTGGATCTATTAAAAGTTAAAACAATGGGTATCCATCGAACATCTGATTACTATCTTTTATGCAGGGAAAATATAAAAAGCACGGAAGATTTGAAAGGAAAACGTATTAAATCAACAGGGAACTGGAATTTATTGGTACTTAATCTAGATGCCAGCCCTGTAAATATCCCAACAAGTGACACTTATGAGGCTCTTCAAAGAGGCATTATAGACTGTGCAATTGCGCCTCTTTACTGGTTGCGCACCCTCAGTCTATGGGATGTATCAAAAACTGTTTTGGATATGCCTCTTGGTGCTTTTCAAGGGGGGCATTTGTTGGTTCTGAATAGGGGGGAATGGGATTCTCTTGGAAATAATGAAAAAGAATTGATTGTAAAATCTATGCCACAGCTTCTAATGGATTTATCAAAATATTTTTTAGATATTAATAATAAAGTTAAAGAAGAGGCAAGGGATCATGGTGTTAATTATATTAAACCTGATATATCATTCAGGAAAAAATTTTCTGAAACGAATTCAGAGGTAATAAAAAATACGATGACCAGAGCAGTTCGTGCTCGAATTGATTCATCTGAAGATATTATAAAAAAATATAATGAGCTTTTATTGAAATGGGAGCTAATTATTGCTCAAGAAGGCACATTAGATGAGAAAATTAAAAATACAATTTACCAGGAGATTTACTCGAAAGTAATATACTGAAAATTTTTAATTTAAAAGATGTATATTTAAAGGGGTGAATTATAAATGAGCTTGCTTCGATTTCTAAAAAAAACTACAGAATGGTACTCCAAAATTGGATTTTACTTTGGATGTATTGTATTAGTAATAATGGTAGGGCATGTTTCCATTGATGTTCTAGCGCGAAATCTCTTTAAGACATCAGTACCAGGCACACTAGAGATTGTTTCTAATTGGTACATGGTAATAGTAACTTTTTGCCCTCTTGCATTCTTGCAGCTATCAAAAGGGCACATCGTAGTCGACGTTGCTACTTTTCATCTGAATAATAGAATAAAAAATTTACTTGATGCAATTATGTCTGGTTTTACATTTATTCTTACTTCAATATGGTTTCTTTCAGCGATTGACTTAGCGACTAGGAGAACACTTCAACATGAGTATGTTGAATATGGTCTTTCCACTTTACCTATATGGCCAGTTCGGTGGATTTATGTGGCGTCAATTTTAGGTATTTTTTTAGCTTCGTTTATAACTACAGTTATTTATTTTAATCAAATACAAAAAAAATAAATTAATAATATTTTTATATTTACAGGAGCGAGACATTAATGGATCCACTTATAGTTTTGGCTATATTACTGTGTATGTTGTTTATTCTTCTTGCGTTGCGGATGCCAGTAGCAATCACGTTAATAACTTTATCATTGCTAGGAATTGCAATTATTCGTAGCCCACTTGCTGCCTTCGCTACCCTAGCAGGCATCCCTTATGATTTTTCTGCTCATTGGTCACTTAGCGCCATTCCTATGTTTCTCCTTATGGGAGCACTAAGCCATCGAGGAGGCCTAACGTCTTCAATTTTCAAAGCAGCAAAAATTTGGTTGGGCAAGACCACGGGTGGGCTCGCGATTTCTACCAATGTCGCAACCGCGGCATTTTCTGCCGCATCAGGATCAAGCCTTGCAGCAACAGCTGCAATGGCACGTTTAGCAGGCCCAGAAATGCTTGCTGCTGGTTATGCTCCTTCACTGGCTAGTTCAGTCATTGCCGCCGCTGGGACTGTTGGTGCATTAATTCCACCTTCAATATTGCTCATTATTTACGGATGGTACGCTGAGCAGCCTATTGGAGAACTGCTAATGGCCGGCTTTCTGCCAGGTCTGTTAACAGCTGTCGTATATTGTTTAGTAATTTACTTACGTTGTCGAATTTCTCCTGATATTGCCCCGCCCTGTCATGATGAAGTCACACCCAGCCAGAAACTGAAGGTTTTAATGAAAATTTGGCCTCTACCACTGCTTATTTTTTCCATAATGGGTTCAATCTATACAGGGATTGCAACTGCTACAGAGGCAGCGGCACTTGGATGCATTATTGCATTATTGGTAATAATATTCAGAGGTGACTTTAGTATTAGAGTTATTCTGTCTTCGCTCTCTGATTCTTTAAAAAGCACAGCGGCAATTTTTTTTATTGCTATTGGGGCGGCTTTATTTGCAAATTTGATTGCTATCAGTGGATTGCCAAATCAAGTAGGAGAGTTTATTAATGAAATATCTCTAACTCCTACAATGCTTATGCTGATTTTTGTTTTTACTTATCTTTTATTGGGGATATTTCTTGATCCGATCGGAATAATGCTAATTACACTTCCAATATTTCTTCCCGCATTCAACGCGTTAAATATGAATCTTATTTGGATCGGTATAGTATTGGTCAAATTAATAGAAATAGGTCTTATTACTCCTCCTGTTGGATTAAATGTTTTTATAGTCAAAGATGCTTTTGGTGATAGTGTTGCGATTGGTGATATTTTTCGCGGTCTTATATGGTTTATAGTGGCCGAGATTTTTATAGTTGGGATTTTAATTTTATTTCCAAAAATAACACTGTTTCTGCCTCAACTTATGAGTAGTTGAAATTAAAAAAATACAATAAATACGAGTCTAGAATTCTCATTAATTAAAATGTCTAGAGGAGCAAAAATGATTGCCAATACAATTTTTTCAGATGGGCTACAACATTCGAGTGCTAATTACGTTCAGCTTACGCCGCTTAGCTTTCTAATAAGAACAGCAGAGGTGCGGCCAAATCATATAGGGATAATTTACGGCTCTCGTAAATTTACTTGGAATACTGTCTATGAAAGATGCAAACGTTTTGCCAGTTCATTGATATTACATGGAATTAAGCGTGGGGATGTTGTCGCAACATTACTTCCAAATGTACCAGCAATGTATGAAGCTAATTTTGGAGTTCCAGCATCGGGAGCGGTACTAAATGCTTTGAATACTCGATTAGATGCAGCAACGATTGCATTTATGCTTGAACATAGTGAAACGAAATTATTGCTTATTGATCCTGAATATGCACAATTAGCTATAAATGCCATATCTTTACTTTCTGATCCTCCGAAAATTATCGTTGTCGAAGACTCAACTCATCCTGTTGATCACACCCTAACACAACTCGAATACGAGGATTTTTTAAAGATGGGTGATCCAAATTTACCATTCAATTTTCCTCAAGATGAGTGGTCTCCAATTGCATTAAACTATACGTCTGGTACTACTGGAAAACCTAAAGGTGTTGTTTACACTCATCGTGGTGCATACTTAAATGGAATTGGTAATATAATTTCATGGAATATGGGACCAGATCCAGTTTATCTCTGGACTTTGCCAATGTTTCATGCTTCCGGTTGGTGCTTCCCTTGGACTATTTCTGCGGCGATGGGAACAAATGTATTGATTCGTCGTATCAATCCAAATGAAATTATTTCATTAATCGACCATCATCAGATTACTCATTTTTGTGCTGCGCCAACTGTACACGCAATGCTCGTAACTGAGTACAAGAAGCAGCCGCTTAAGTTCAGTCATCCTATTAAAGCACTCATCGCTGGTGCTCCTCCACCTCCAGCTGTGATAGCAGGAATGGAAGAGATGGGAGTTGAAATTACTCATGTCTATGGTCTCACTGAAACATATGGTCCATCATCTTATTGCTTGAGTAAGCCTGAGTGGAAAGAATTACCTTTGTATGAACGATCAAAGCTCACAAGTCGACAAGGCGTTCGAAGTTATATGCAGGAAGGGCTCGAAGTCATGGATCCTGAAACACTCAATCCAGTACCGTGGGATGGGGAAACAACGGGAGAGATTTTTTTTCGAGGAAACATAATAATGGCAGGATACCTAAAAAATGCTACTGCAACACAGGAAATATTTGACGGCGGATGGTTACATACTGGAGATATTGCTGTTCGGTACCCAGATGGATATATTTCTATAACTGACCGTGCTAAAGACATCATAATTTCTGGAGGGGAGAATATTTCATCAGTAGAGGTTGAGGAAGCACTTTATCGACATCCTGATGTTATGTATGCTGCTGTTGTAGCAATGCCTGAAGCTCACTGGGGTGAGGTTCCTTGTGCATTCATTGAACTAAAGGAAGATGCGCAGGTAGTAGAAAAAGATTTAATTGATCATTGTAAAAAATATCTCGCTGGGTATAAAAGACCAAAAAAGATTATATTTACTGAATTACCAAAAACATCAACCGGAAAGATTCAAAAATTTATGCTTAGAAAAAAAATAAAAGATCTAGTTTAAAAATAATTAATTATAAGGAATTTATTTTTAATAATGGAGACGATATGAGCTATAAGAAACAAAATTTATTAAAAGATATAGAAAGAGATAAAATAATAAAAGCTGCTGAATTTGCAGAAAAGATAATTAAACCTAACGCCCAGGAATGGGAGAGCGCTAAAACACAGCCAGTCGAATCACTACGTCAAGCGATTAGGCAATTTGCAGGTATCAATATTCCTGCTGAATTGGGGGGGGAGGGGCTTAGCTTTTCAACCCTCTTACGATGTTACGAGGAACTTGCTGCACGTGATCTGGGGTTTACCTGCGCATTGGCAGTTCATTGTGTAGTGGCTGCCGCAACAGCAAAAATTATTGATACTGAACTTAGGTCAAACAACGTCTCAGCACTCATATCAGGCGAGTCAATTGGTGCATTCGTCTTGACTGAGCCTGATGCGGGGTCAGATGCGGGCTCAATCAAAAGCCATGCAGAGCGCAAAAATGGCGGTTTTTGCTTAACTGGACATAAAGCATGGGTTACAAACGGCAGTAATGCTGATTTTCTACTGACATTTTGTCAGACTGATACTACTAAAGGTGCCAAGGGTATTGCTTGCTTTGCTCTTGAGCGATCTCAGCGAGGAATGAATTTCTCTGCTCCTATTCGCATGCTTGCTTCTCATGCAATGGGAACTACCAATCTTCAGTTAGATAAGGTTGAAGCGTCCCAGCAGCAACTTGCATTCCCCCCTGGCATTGCGTTTTCTACTGCTATGGCTGGGCTTAACATTGCCCGTATTGGAGTAGCAGCGATGTGTAACGGAGCCCTCCTTGGGGGGCTCAAAGCAGCTATCAAATATGCGACAGAGCGTCATGCTTTTGGTCAAAGTATTTACAATTTTCAGAAAATTCAATTTGCCTTAGCAGAGATCGCCACTCAGCTAGAAGCAAGTCGTAGTCTTACTTTTCAGGCAGCACATCAGCTCGATAGCGGAATCGATTCCACTTTATTTGCAGCACATGCAAAAAAATTTGCTACTCAAACGGCTTTCAAAGGTCTCAGTGACTGTCTTCAAGTATTTGGAGCCAACGGTCTGAAAGATGAATATGATATTCACCGTCAGATGTCTGCTGCGCGGGTTTGCGAGTTTATGGATGGCACTAGCGAAATTCAAAACTTAGTTATAGCGCGTGCATTGAAATCCTCTTGAGCTAATCCCCTCATTTTTAGTGATTTCCAGCAGAGAAAACTGCGGCTGACCATTGACAGCCGCAGTTTCACGATAAATATTTCTTCTATGATTTTTGCATCCTCGGAATTGTCGGACTACATCTACTTCGTGGCGACGTACCGAAAGTCATTCAGCTCCACATGCTAATAAAAAGTACGTGGCACTACTAAAAATTGTGGATTAGCGAAAAGCAGAGAACATCTCTAAGTCCAGGTCCCCTCAGTGCAGATTAGACTTGGCATAAACGTGTGCCCGCACTACGTTGTGCGTGTCTCGCCGTCCGGCTGCTCGACGCATCGCCTGTGGCAATAGCTGCCTTACAGCAGCGCTTCGCATACATAAGCAATAGTGTTTAAGTCACGCCCTCAATCCTTGGTGGTCATGCCATCAACAGTGGCAACCGTCTTGTTACTTGATACGCATGGTACATGTTTTCGCATTCTACAACCGACTCTATTAGCGTTTTATCCTTCAATTATGTTTGCCCAGATATCGCTCTGTGCGAACCTTAGCCCCCGAGTGTATTCATACAGCTTCCGGCTGCTTTCCCGGCCTAAAGCTTTTCATCTCCAGGGCTTCTGCTTATGCATCCCACAGCCTCAGGGTAATGGTAACTAGTACGGCCTGTACATCAGGCGAGAGCTTTGCCATCTGCCGGGCGCACCATAAAAAAAGCCTGAGTGGATGCTCAGGCTGTTTCAAGGATGGGTGTTGCTTGCTTAAATGGGCACCAGGCTGAACGCTGTGCGGGTGATGATCATGTTAAGCACTTGGGTCAGCAGCAGTAAGATCAGTGGTGAGACGTCCAGCCCGCCCAAATCGGGTAAGACGCGACGGATGGGGTCCAATAAGGGAGCGGTAATCGAACGCAGCAAAGGCATGCTGGGCGATTGTGGTTGAATCCAGGACAGCAGTGCCTGTAGCAATACAACCCAAAAGACCAGGCTCAAGGTCCAGCGCAGCAACGTAAAAACAGCGGCCAGCAAGAGCACGGGCAGATTGGACAGCACGGAGACGGATTCGGTCAGTACCATGGCACTGAGAATCAGGTAGACCAATGCGCTTAACCAAGCGCCGACCAAGGAGGTCCAGTCCCAGCGCTGGCCACCTTTGATCACACGCCGCAAGGGGACGACCAGCCAGTCCGTGACTTTGAACATGGCTTGCGAATAGGGGTTGAAAGGATGAATTCGTAGCGCATACACCCAGGCACGCAGCAGCAGGATTGTGCCCAGCAGCGATAGAACAATATGAATTAGGAAGAGGGCGACTTCACTGAACATGGTTGCTTGGGATGAGTTGAGAACAGAGAGAATTGTCGCACGCAAGTGCTACAAAACCAAAGAGCCACCTTGCTCAGGTGGCTCTTGAGGAAAAGCAAGCGGCGTGTAATTAAGGACGCTTGCCGCTTGGGAAGGGCCACGAACCGGCTGGATTGACGTCTTCACGGCGTGCTTCGCTTGTGGTGGCCGCTGTTTTGGTCGCTTTGCGGGCGGCCGTTTTATTACCGGCTTTAGGTGCTGCTTTAGGGGACGGGCTCGATTTTTGGGACGTGGTTTCTGTGGTCACGGCTTTGACTTCTTTCTTCTTGGGGGAGGCAGGTTTTGGGGTTTTGGCAGCAGGGCTGGCTGTCTTAACGGCTGTTTTTACGGCTGCCTTGGTCGTGGTTTTAGTGGCAGGTTTAGCCGACGCTTTGCGGGCGGTGGTTTTTTTGGCGACTGTTTTGCTTGTCGACGTGCTGCTCGTTTTTTTCGCAGCGGTAGCGGCAGGTTTGGCCGTGCTGGTTTTGGTGCCGGTCGTTTTGGGAGCGGCTACTTTCTTGGCGACCGCTTTTTTGGCCACTGCTTTTTTTGCAACAACCTTTTTCGCAACGGCTTTTTTAGCAACCGCCTGCTTGGCTACAGCCTTTTTGGCCACTGCTTTTTTAGCCACGGCTTGCTTGGCCACCGTCTTTTTGGCGGCTGCTTTTTTGGCTACGGTTTTGGTCGCAGTAGCGTTGCTGGCCGTTGTTTTTGCCGCCGTTGTTTTTGCTGGAGCGGCTCGCTTGACCGCAACTTTTTTCGCAACCGTTTTCTTGGCGGTGGCCGCAGTTGTGGATTTGGCTGGGGCTTTTACAACTGCCTTGCTGGTCTGGGTAGCCGCAGTTTTAGCAGGGGATTTGACGGCAGCGGGTTTACGGCTGGCGCTGGTCTTGCTGGCAGTCGCTTTGACGGGGGCTGCAACCGCTTTGCTTGGCGTTGCCTTTTTAGCGTTGGCGGTTTTCGTGTTGGCTGTTTTTGCTGCGCCTTTCTTGGCTGTTGCCATGATCATGCTCCTTGAGAACAAGTCTTTAGTTTGTCCACACCCATTTGACCTGGCCTGGAAAACTGCAATGGCCTTTTTCAAATGACGCAGGCGTTTAAAGTCAATACCTTATACGCATAGAAGTCTAACGCAAGCCCCTATACAGTCAAGCATTAATCATGGCTTGGGGCTGATGGTTTTGTTAATCGGTGCTGGCTGTCTCCAATAAGTTGCGTTCTGAACACGCACAATCAGTTAATAGCCACATCCAAGTCCCTGATTTTTGACGCATTGCTGAGTGGCTTGCATGCCCTGTTCAGGGTTTGCAAAGCCTGTGTCAAGAATGGAAAAGAGAGTTGAAAGCGGGCTGCAATTCGTGACTGATTTGCTGTTTTTACTGTTTGTTGACCCCACCCAAAAAGTTCAGACGGCGCTTCTGGCTTGTTGACTCTTGAGGGATGTTTGTTGCTGGGGGTGCCGAGCCTTGGGACGGCCCGGCGACAAAAAAAGCCCTGCGTAGGCAGGGCTGAAAGGGCAGGTCAATTGTTCTGGCTGCAAGGCTTAGGCAGGAACTGCCTGAATGGTTGGATCTGTATTTTTCAATTGCTGCGACAGCTCGATAAAGCGGGCTTCGTACTTTTTGGCGGATTCCATTTTCACGGGACCGAAACCGCGCAGTTGTTGAGGTAAGTCGGCCAGTTCCAAGGCGGTGGCATAGTTGGTTTGATCCAGATGCTTGCTCAAGCGTTTGAGCAGGTTCTGGTATTCGCGCCAGAAGCGTCGTTCCATACGACGTTCATGCGTGTAGCCAAATGGGTCCAGCGGTGTGTTGCGTAGACTTTTTCCTTTGGCCATCCAGCGCAGCAAGGTGGCGGTTCGAGGGCCCAGGGTAATTTTGCGAGGGCGACCCGTCACGGGGTCACGGCGTGCCAACAACGGTGGTGCAAAGTGAAAGCGCAAGGAGAAGTCCCCTTCGAATTGTTGTTCCAGATCCTGGCGGAAGGCAGGCGAGCTGAACAGACGAGCGACTTCGTATTCATCTTTGTAAGCCATTAACTTGTACAAACTGCGTGCCGCTTTTTCTGCCAAGACAGGGCGTTGATCGGGACGCAGTTTTTGTTCGGCGTCATGCAGGGCATGGATGGTGTTGGAAAACTGCTGGGCATAGCCAGCGTTCTGGTATTGCTCCAGGCTGCGGGTGCAGCGCTGCATGATCTGTTCCAGCGTTTCGCGGCGCTGCAAGCTCACTACTTGTGCGGCGGGAGCCATGAGGCGGCTCAGGGCTTTTTCGTCGTGAGCCAGAGCACGGCCCAAATGGAAGGCATCCAGATTGGCCTGAATGGCAACGCCATTCAGGCCAATAGCCCGTTCAATGGCTGCGCTGCTGACGGGTAGGGAGCCTTGTTGCCAGGCCATGCCCATCAACAACATATTCGATAGCAGGCTATCTCCAAACAAGACAGTAGCGGCCTGATGGGCATTGAAGGAACGTACCAGGTTTTCACCAGCCGCAGTTTTCAGTTGGCTCAACAAATGCTGTGCGTCCAGAGGTGCATCCGGGTTACGGGTGAATTCCGCCGTGGGGGCCAGGTATTTGTTGATGATGGCGTGAGTATGACCAGGACGCAGGCAAGACACGGCATTGGGGTGAGCGGCTGCCACCACATCGCACAAGATCGCCAGGTCGGCTTGGCCGGGATCGACACGCACCGCACCCGTGTTCTCTTTATTGGCAGATAGACGGATGTGGCTGATGACGGTGCCGCCTTTTTGTGCCAGGCCCGTCATGTCCAGCACGGAGCTGGAGCGGCCTTCCAGGTGTACCGCCATGGAGAGCACCGCACCAATAGTGATCACTCCCGTACCACCCACACCGGCCACAATCACATTGCAGTCGCGCGCTTGAATGGCGGGTTGTGGCAGCGTGTCCAGCTTGGCCAGCAACTGGGCCTTCATATCAGCCTGACCATTCTGATCACCACGGCGCAGGGCACCGCCCATCACCGACACAAAGCTGGGGCAGAAACCGTCCACGCAGGAGTAGTCCTTATTACAGCTGGACTGGTCGATCTGGCGTTTGCGGCCTTCAGGAGTTTCAGCAGGCACCAGAGACAGGCAGTTCGATTGCACACCGCAATCCCCACAGCCCTCGCAGACAGCCTTATTAATAAAGAGGCGACGGGCAGGATCGGGGTACTCGTTCTTTTTACGACGACGACGCTTTTCAGCCGCACAGGTCTGGTCGTGAATCAGAATGGTGACGCCAGGGATCTCGCGCAATTCACGCTGCAAGCGATCCAGCTCGCGACGGTGATGAACGTCCACACCGGCAGGCAGGCTGACACCGCGATAGCGCTCGGGCTCATCGGTGGTGATGACCACACGACGCGCACCTTCACCAATGGTTTGCTGGCAAATGCGGGGTACGGAGATCGGGCCGTCAACCGGCTGACCGCCCGTCATGGCAACCGCATCGTTAAACAGAATCTTGTAGGTAATGTTGGCACCCGCGGCAATCGCCTGACGAATTGCCAGATAGCCGGAGTGAAAGTACGTGCCTTCACCCATGTTCTGGAACATGTGGCCCGTTTGGATAAAGGGTGACAGGCCCACCCAGTCCGTGCCTTCGCCACCCATTTGAGTCAGACCACGGGTTTTGCGGTCCATCCAGGTTGCCATGTAGTGACAACCCACACCGGCCATGGCCTGGCTGCCTTCGGGCACTTTGGTGGAGGTATTGTGCGGACAGCCCGAACAGAAGTAGGGGCGGCGGGTCAGACCATTGGTGTCAATCGGTGCCAGGTTTTGCACCGTACAGGCAGGCAGCTGCACATTGGCGTGATGACCCAGCCAGCGACGCAGACCCACGGCCACACGGGCAGGGCTGAGCTGGCCATCGGCAGGGATCAGCACTTCATTCTCGATATCGCGCTTGCCCGACACCGTGGGGCGTTGGGCACGGTTAAAGAGCAGATTCTTTAACTGGTCTTCAATGATCGGGCCCTTTTCTTCAATGACCAGAACGTGGTCCAGGCCTTCAATAAAATCGTTCAGCGATTGCGGGTTAACAGGCCAGCTCAAACCGATCTTCAGATGGCGGATGGCGGGCAGGTCCTTCAGGCTGCTGAGCTGTTGCAGCGCATCCAGCGTGTCCAGTGTGGCTTTGCCGGTGGACACAATACCGATACGCGCATCAGGTGCCGCTTCCAGGATACGGTCCAGGCTGTATTTATGAGCGAAATCGCGCACGCTCTCCAAGCGGGCATCCAGAGTGCCTTCCATGGATGGTGTCAGGAACTTGCTGGGGTCGTAGGGATGCTTGCCGCCTTGCTTGTCGGCCAAGGCCGGGGCCAGATCATCCAGAGGGGCAATCTCGAAAGAGCGGCCGCTTTCCACGGTTTCGGTAATGGCTTTGAAGGCCACCCAGGAGCCGGAGTAACGCGACAAGGCCCAGGCCCAGATACCAAAGCGTTCGTATTCTTCAACCGAGCTGGGGTTGACCACCGGGATGCCCCAGGCGATCAGGGATTGTTCGCTGGCGTGGGGAATGGACGAGGACGAGGCCACGTGATCATCACCCACAATCATCAGGACGCCACCGTGTTGGGAGGCACCGGCAGCATGGCCGTGGTGCAAGGCATCGCCCGCGCGGTCTACACCGGGGCCCTTGCCATACCACATGGAGAACACGCCATCGACGGTACGGTCGGCACGCTCGCCAGCTTGCTGGGTGCCCATAATCATGGAGGCGGCCAGGTCTTCGTTAATAGCGGGTTGGAAACGGACCTTGGCCTGGTCCAGATACTTCTGGGCCTTCCACATGATCATGTCCACGCCACCCAGCGGCGAACCACGGTAGCCGGAGACAAAACCGGCGGTGTTCAAACCGTGTTCTTTATCCAGGCGAGCCTGGGTCAGCAACATGCGCACCAGGGCCTGTGTGCCAGTTAAAAAGATGCGTCCTGATTGTGCGGTCAGGTTGTCGCTTAGCTTGTATTGAGTGTCGACGGACTGCGTCATGATGAAACCTCCAGATAGAGATCATGATAGAGAGTCTGCCCTCGCTTTTTTTTGCGTTATAGTTGCGTGTATTCCCTATTCTTTGAAATGTTCATTTCGTAAATATTCAAATATGGATAAAACTGACTTAAAAATATTGGATGCCTTGCAGCTGGATGGCCGAGCCTCGGCTCAGCAGGTCTCCGAGCAGGTGGGTTTGTCCACTGCGCCCGTGTGGCGGCGCATCAAAAATCTGGAAAAAAACAAGGTTATCCAAGGCTATTATGCGCGCGTGGATCGCCGTCAGGTGGGACTGCAAAGTTGCATGTTTACCCAGATCAGTCTGGACCGTCACTCGGGTGAAATAGTCGATAACTTCATTCGTGCCGTGCGCGATGCGCCCGAGATTCTGGAATGCCACGCCGTGACTGGCGATGCGGATTTTCTGCTCAAGATCATGGTGCCCAGCGCGGAGTCCTACGACGATTTCCTGCATCGCTTTCTGTTCAATATGCCGGGCGTGCGTCAAACCCGTACGATTGTGGCCATGCGTGAAATCAAAAACGTGACCCGACTGCCTTTGCCACTTTGAAGCATCTTGTTATGGGGTAATACAAGCGCCTTCGGGTAGAATAATCAGGATTCGCCGGCCTGTGGTGGGTCGGTATGTACGCATGAAGGACGGGGTTTTATGACGAAGGCGAATATCTTGCGACGCACTTCCTGGGTTGCTGTGCTGGCTACTGTGTTTTTAAGCGCCTGCGCGGTCAAGGCGCCGGCTCCCGAGCCTGCTGCACAAGCGGCTGCCAAGCCTGTCCATCCTGCATGTCAGCCTGCTGCGGCGGGGGACCAACTGGCTGGTAACTGGCTAAGCAAGCACCGCCAGAAAGGCGTGGTTGGTGAGCTGCGTACCTTGTTCACCTTGCAAACTGACGGCTCCATGGCGTACACCGAACAGGTCAAGCGCCCCAACAAGCCTTCGCAAGGCTTGAACGAAAGCGGTTGCTGGGTGCGCAAGGGCAACGACTTGCAAATCAGCACGCAAGAATCCAATGGGGTCACAACCGAACCGGGCGACCCGATTTATGAAAACCACTACAACATCGTCAACCTGACAGCCCGCAATCTGGTGCTGCGTGACCAAAGTGGTACCACCTATCGCTTGACCAGGATGTCGCCTGGCTACCGCCTGCCATTCTGATCTCTGCTTGCTTGAATGATTCCTGGCCGTCCTGGGGGCGGCCAGTTTTTTGTCTGTTTCTTTTGCTGGACGCTCCATGGCTCTGCGCGCGACGATTTATAAAGCTGAACTTAATGTGGCCGATAACGACCGGGCCTATTACGGCAGTCATACCCTGACGCTGGCCCGTCACCCCTCCGAGACCGAAGAGCGTCTGATGGTGCGTTTGTTGGCTTACGGTTTGTATGCGCAAGCGGACGAAGCCTTGAGCTTTTCGCGCGGGCTAAGCGACTCGGACGAGCCCGCCTTGTGGGAACATGATCTGGGCGGCAATTTGCTGCATTGGCTGGAAGTGGGCCTGCCGGACGATAGACGTCTGATCAAAGCCAGCGGCCGTGCTGACAAGGTGACGGTGCTGGCCTATGGCCGCAATGTCTCCGTCTGGTGGAGTGGCATCAAGGACAAGATCAGCCGCGCCCGCAATATACAGGTCTATGCGCTGGATACCGCCGGGACTGACGCCTTAGCCGCCCTGGCCGAGCGTGGCATGACCATCAATCTGAATGTTCAGGACGGCACGGTCTGGGCCAGTAGCGATAAGGGCGAAGCGACAATTGAAATCAGCCACCTGAATGCGGCTGTTTGATATGAGCCAACTGCTTGCAACGAAGTAACCTGGCTCGCCGGAGCCAAAGAGCATCGGGCAAGTGGCGTTGGAGTCGGCCTTAGGTGGTATGCAGGTTTAACGTCGATAGACGAGCCATCGAGCCGATGTCAGGGTACCAAGCAAAAAGAAGGGCATCTCGAATGAGATGCCCTTTATGTAAGCCTTAGCTATAACGCTTACAGCCCAGCCAAACGTCCCAACACCTTGTCGCGTCCAACCAAAGCCAGCACCGCATCCACCGCAGGCGTCTGCTTCTGTCCTGTCACTGCCACGCGCAAAGGAATAGCCAGCTTGGGCATTTTCACCTCGTGAGCCGCCAGAACCTGCTTGATCAAAGCAGCCAGATTCTCCGTATTCCACTGCGGCAAGCTAATCGCCTTGCTGGCAAAATCACGCAGCAAAACACGCGCTTCCGGCGTCAATACCTCGGCCATCAGCTCATCGCTGGCGGGCTCGAAAGGACGGCAGAATAACAAAGCACCTTCAGCCAGCTGATTCAAGGTCTCGGCACGGTCTTTCAACAAACCCATGATGCCGGGCAAATCCTGACCATCCGTCTTGCCACCCAAGGCCTCAATACGGGGAGCCACACGCTCGGCCAGATCCGCATTGTCGCTGGCCTTGATGTAATGGGCATTTACCCAGTTCAACTTCTTGGGGTCCCACTGCGAAGCCGACTTGCTCAGACTGCGCGTATCAAACCACTCTACCAACTGCTCGCGGGTGAACAGCTCGTCATCACCATGACTCCAGCCCAAACGGGCCAGGTAATTGATCATGGCTTCAGGCAGATAACCGTCCTTGTCGTAATCCATGATGCTGACCGCACCATGACGCTTGGACAGCTTCTCGCCATCAGGACCCAGAATCATGGGTACGTGACCGTACTCAGGCAAAGTCGCGCCTAAAGCCTGCAAAATCACAATTTGACGTGGCGTGTTGTTCACGTGATCGTCACCGCGAATCACATGAGTGATTGCCATGTCCCAATCGTCCACCACCACGCAGAAGTTGTATGTAGGCGTGCCATCCGGGCGGGCAATGACCAGATCGTCCAGCTCGCTGTTATCAAAGCTGATGCGGCCCTTCACCATATCGTCCCAACTGGTTGCGCCGGACTGCGGGCTCTTGAAACGAACCACAGGCTTGCGGTCAGCCGGGATGGCAGGCAATTGCTTGCCAGCCTCAGGACGCCATGTACCGTCATAACGAGGCTTCAAACCCTGAACACGCGCTTTTTCGCGCATGGCTTCCACTTCCTCGGGGCTGCTGTAGCAGTAATAGGCATGGCCGTCTTTCAGCAACTGGGCGATGACCTCGCGGTAACGATCCATGCGCTGCATCTGGTAGAACGGACCTTCGTCCGCATCCAGGCCCAACCATTGCATACCATCCAGAATGCCTTGCACCGCCTCGGGGGTGGAACGCTCCAGATCCGTATCCTCAATACGCAGCACAAAAGTGCCTTGATGATGACGGGCAAAGGCCCAGGAGAACAGTGCAGTGCGCGCGCCGCCCAGGTGCAGATAACCAGTGGGCGAGGGGGCAAAACGGGTGCGGATGACGTTGGAAGTAGACGTGCTCATAACTTGTGTGTGGCCTTGACCTTGGGAAGCCCGCATACGGGACCGAATCTGCGTATTTTAACCCAGCACGCCAACTAGGAAAGAACCGCCGCGTAGAACTGTCCTAATGGCCGCTTTCTGTATTGAGTTGATCGAACTGGCGCACCAGTTCCGCCAGCGACCCGGCTTGCATTTTTTGCATCACGCGGGCGCGGCGAACTTTGACCGTCACTTCCTTCACATCCAGCTCGGCCGCGATCTGTTTGTTCAGCAGGCCTTGCACTACCCGCTCAAAGACATCGCGCTCGCCGGCGTTCAGGCTGTCCCAGCGTTGCTGCAAAGTCAGCCGGGTTCTGGCTTCTTCCTTGCGCTGCGCATCAGCAGCCAGAGCCGACTGCACGGCATCAATCAGGGCCTGATCTACAAAAGGCTTGGTCAGAAAATCCCAGGCACCATGCTTGATGGCCTTGACCGCCATATGAATATCGCCGTGACCAGTAATAAAGATGACCGGCATATGCAGCCCGCGCGACTCCATCTGCAAATGAAAATCCGTGCCGCTTTGCTCGGGCATGCGCACATCCAGCACCAGACAGGCAGGGGCATCAGATAAAGGATGCGCCAGAAAGTCTCGTGTAGAGGCAAAGCTCAGCGCGTTCAAGCCTACGCTGGCCAGCAAATCGTCCAGGGCAGCGCGAACGGACGGGTCATCATCAATGATGTAGACGGTGGGCGTGTTCAGAGAGGAATCCAGATTTTCTGTCATGGCGCCAAAGGTAAGGTGAAATGAAAGGCAGCACCACCATCGGCTTGGTCAGTGGCCCAGATATGGCCGTTATTGGCATCAATAATGGTGCGGCTGATGGTCAGACCCAGACCCAGGCCGCTTGCCTTGGTGGTCCAGAAGGTATCAAACAATTGAGACAGTTGCGTGCCCGACAAGCCGGGACCATTGTCCTTGATGGAAAACAGCACCTTGTTGGCTTGCGGCTTGTCGCCGGGCAAGACGCTGGTTTCTATGGTGATATGAGCCGCATGATAGTCCGAGGGAGGGGACAGGGCTTCGATGGCATTGAGCAGCAAATTGGCCATCACCTGCTGAATCTGAACCCGGTCGGCAAAGACCTGGGGCAGATCGGACTGCAAGGCCAGACGCAGATCAATATGCTGACGTCGCATCTCGCCACCGGACAGGCTAAGCAGTTCGGTCAGAGCCAGATTCAAATCAAACGCGCTGCTGGTGGGGGCTTCGTTACGGGTAATGCTGCGTACCCGATCCAGCACATCCTTGGCGCGCTGGGCGTCGTACACAATACGCTGCGCGGCAGCCTGTGCCTTCTCGACATTAGGGGGCGAGGCTTCCAGCCAGCGCTGACAGGCGCCCGCGCTGCTGTTGATGGCGGCCAAAGGCTGGCTGACTTCATGGGCAATCGAGGTGCTGAGCTGGCCCAGGGTAGTCAAACGGGACAGTCGCAGCAAATGCTCGCGTGTCTCATGAGCCGCTGCCTGTACAGACTTGAGCTTCAGCCCCAGATACGAGGTGATCGCGATGGCAATAATACTGATGCCGGTATTGACCAGGCCCACGTCGTAGTCGCCCGAGCGGGTCAGCAGAAAACTGACCACGGTCAGCACCATGCTGATGGTAGTCAGGGCAACAACTTGCCGTGCCGACAAAAAACGAATCGCTATCAGCAGCAGCGGGGTGTGAAAGACCGCAGCGGCGATCGCGTAGTTGGTGACGGTATCGGCAATGAAGACCAGCGCCATCAAAATACAGATACCGGTCAGGGCCAAGGCTCGGTAGGTTTTGCTCGATAGGAAGCGAAGGGGTGGTGTCATATCTTTCGTGTATGGGCCAGGCTGCAGGATGGTGTCTGTCGTGTGGCCATCATATACCCGAGGTTCTTTCAGAATGTGCGTTAAGGCCTGGGCTCCCGAAAGGAGCTCCGGGAGTCCAGGCCTGTCAGACTTAGAACCACTGGCCAAAGCGGCGGATGTACAGCATTTTCATACCCTGTGCGACCAGGCAGTAAGCCAGCAAGGTGCCGACCAGCCATGGGAAGTATTCCCAAGGCAAAGGCTGCAGGCCAACCAGTGCACCGACGCCCGAGAAGGGCAGATAAATACCAATAGCGGCAATCAGGAAGGTCATCAGCATCACAGGCAGGGCTGCGGTGCTTTGGATGAAGGGGATTTTTTGCGTACGCAGCATGTGAACTACCAGAGTCTGCGAGAGCAAGCCTTCAATAAACCAGCCGGACTGGAACAGCGATTGCAGTTCGGGCGTATTGGCGCCAAACACGTACCACATCAGGACAAAGGTGGTGATGTCGAAGATGGATGAGGTCGGGCCAATCCAGATCATGAAGCGGCCAATATTCTTGGCATCCCATTTACGCGGTTTGCGTAGAAAGTCCTTGTCCATGCGGTCCCAGGGCAAAGCCAGCTGGGAGATATCGTAGAGCAGGTTCTGAATCAGCAAGTGGATCGCCAACATGGGCAGAAAGGGGATGAACGCACTGGCCACCAGCACCGAGAACACATTGCCAAAGTTGGAGCTGGCTGTCATGTTCAGGTACTTGATGATGTTGCCAAAGGTCTCGCGGCCTTTGATCACGCCTTCTTCCAGAACCAGCAGGTTCTTTTCCAGCAGGATGATGTCTGCCGATTCCTTGGCAATATCCGTGCCGCTATCCACTGAAATCCCCACGTCGGCATCGCGCAGGGCGGGGGCGTCGTTGATGCCATCCCCCAGAAAACCGACGGTGTGACCATTGGCTTGCAGCGCTTTGAGCACACGTGATTTTTGCAGGGGCGTGAGCTTGGCAAAAACCGAGTGGCGCTCGACAGCGCAACGCAGATCGGGGTCTTGCATCAGCTCGATTTCAGGTCCGAGCAAAGGCTTGCCGGGCTCCAGGCCCACTTCACGGCAGATTTTTGCGGTAATGATTTCGTTATCGCCGGTCAGCACTTTCACGGCTACACCGTGTTCGGTCAGGGCGGCAATGGCTTGGGCAGCACTTTCCTTGGGTGGGTCCAGGAAGGTCAGCAAGCCTTGTACCGTCATCTCGCGTTCATCCTGGGCTTCGTAACGGTTCTTGGCCTGTTCGACAGGAATACGGCGAGTGGCAATCAGCAAGACACGGAAGCCGTCCGAGTTATAGCGGTAAGCCATTTTCAGCAAACGGGCACGTTGCTCGGTATCCAGTGGCAAGCGCTGGTCACCGTCTTGTACGTGGGTGGCAATGCTGAGCATTTCCTCCACCGCCCCCTTGCAGACCATGAGCTGCTCGCCTTGCGGATTTTGCACGACAACTGATAGGCGACGACGCACAAAATCAAAAGGCAGTTCGTCGATCTTGCGGTAGGAGCCGATGGCTTGCAGGGCAGAGGGTGTCTTTTCTGCAAAGCGCAGTACCGCCTGATCCATCAGGTTCTTCACGCCGCTTTGGTGCAGGCTGTTGAGCAGAGCCAGTTCCAGAATGCGGGGGCTGTTGCGATCATCCAGACCCAGATGGTGTTCCAGAATGATGCGATCTTGTGTCAGGGTGCCGGTCTTGTCGGTACACAGCACGTCCATGGCACCAAAGTTCTGGATCGCGTTCAGACGTTTGACCACCACCTTGTTCTTGGCCATGGCCACCGCGCCCTTGGCCAGGTTGGAGGACACAATCATGGGCAGCATTTCAGGGGTCAAACCGACGGCAACGGCCAGTGCGAACAGGAAGGCTTCGGTCCAGTCGCCTTTGGAGAAACCGTTGATCAGCAGCACGATGGGCACCATGACCAGCATGAAGCGAATCAGCAGCCAGCTGACGCTGTTAACGCCCCGGTCAAAAGAAGTTTCGGCGCGCGAGCCGACAATGGCTTTGGCCAGCGAGCCGAAATAGGTCTTGGCACCGGTGGCCACAACCACTGCCGTGGCCGTACCGCTGACCACGTTGGTGCCCATAAAGCACATATTGTTCTGTTCCAGCACACCAGCCTGGGAACTGGAAGCAGAGGCACTCTTGCTGCTGACGGCGCTAAAGACATCGTACTTTTCAACAGGCAGGGCTTCACCTGTCAGGGCGGCCTGGCTGACGAACAAGTCGCGGGACTCTATCAAGCGCAAGTCTGCCGGAATCATGTCCCCAGCCGACAGGCGCACAATATCGCCGGGCACGATCTGGCTCATGGGGATTTCGCGCATGACCGTAGCGCTGGACACGGTAGAGCGTCGTTGTACGCTGGCGGTGGTACGTACCATGGCTTTCAGAGCCTGGGCAGCTTTGCCGGAACGGTACTCCTGCCAGAAACGCAGCAGACCGCTCAAGGTGACCATGACCACAATAATCAGCACGCCGGTGTAGTCCACGTCTTCGCCCGAGCGCATGGGCAAGATGATGTCGGTGACAGCGCTGACGGCGGCCAGCACCATCAGGACCGCAATAAAGGGATTTTTAAAGGCCAGCGCCAATTGAATCAGGGCGTGGGCGGGCTTGTCCCGGGCGACCTCGTTAGGGCCGTATTCGGTCAGGCGGCTCAAGGCTTCGGCGTCGGTCAGGCCATTCAGATTGGCTTGTACAGAGGCCAGGGTCGTCTCCAGGCTAAGCCCGGTTTCGGTGGCCGTGCGCAGCTTGGCGTCGTAGTCCACTGAACGCAGTGGCGGACGATGTTGTTGAATGCTCATGTAATGCTCCTGGTGTACAGGCGTGACGGTGCTGTCCATCCCAAGAGATGGACACAGCAGGTCCTGCCGACCGGTGTGAGGGTCGGTAAACTAAAGATAAGAACAAGCGGATTTAGTAAGCGTCAGGCCAGCGTTTAGTGGCTGGGCAAGGTGCAGCGCCACACTCGCGCTGAGGGTGGTTTGTCACTGTCTGCAATCCAGTGAATTTCTGGTTTGCGACTGGCCGTGTTGATACGCCAGGCAATAGCGGGGCGGCGGCCAGGAACAGCGCGCTCGCGAGGGCAAGGTGTGGCAAGATGCGAACCCGACGAGGTCAGGGCCCGGATCGGTCCAGTATGAATAATGCGGTGCATGGTTGACTCCTGATCGTGCTGCGCAAGCCACATCAGCAGACAACCCGGTGGGTCAGTAGCGTCTGAGGGGCCTGTGCAGCATCTTTCTTCGACTGTCGTCGCTGGACATAGTGTGTTTTTTCCTGTCAGAGAGAACGAAAGGTCCTGCTTTCCGAACGGGTGTTATTTTACGACCTGCAAGCCGCTTTGCGACTGGCTTTGCGCCCGTTTTGCCCAGGCATTGGCGTATGGTTGCTATACGAAAGTATATGAATGGCCCGCCACAGGATAAAAACCGGCTGCATGATGCAAGACAGAGATAGCCAGCCAAGTCTCTTTTATTTGTAGACGGCTGTGCTTAAGATGGGAGAATTCATTATTTTGGTGTGTGGTTTTCTTATGGCGGAACAATCATGGCAGCCCTAAGGCATCGTCTGACAGCATTGTTTGAGCCCCGTTCGGTGTTGGTCGTGTCCACCTTGCCTTTGCCCCTGATCAACGAGATGCCAGCCCGATTGGCTGGGCGGATCACGCAGGCACGGATTACAGCCACGCAAGTGCTGGTGCCCGATCGTCTGGAAGGATTGACCGATACACAGCGCCTGGATCTGGCGCTGGTGTGTATCGAGCCGGTGCGTTTGCCACAGGCCCTGGATGCCATCCGGGTGCATAAGCCACGTGTGGTTCTGTTGCTGCCCTCCAATCTGGCCTCCCGCGATCCTATGGAAGACATGGTGTATGCGCGCTCCTGGGCCCGTATCAATAATTGTCTGGTGCTGGGGCCGCGTGCCTTCGGGATACAACGGCCGCATCTGGGCATCAATTTAAGTCACGAGCCGCAAATGGCACTGGCGGGCCGTGTGGCCTTGGTGTCTCAGTCGCGCTCCATTACCTCGGCCTTGATGGACTGGGCCGAAGATGTCAGCCTGGGTTTTTCCGCCATTGTGTCGGTCGGGGACGAGGCCGTTATCGACGTGCCCGAGGTGCTTGAATATCTGGCCATGGACCCGCGCACGGACAGTATTGCGCTGTATCTGGAGCACACACCTGCTTCTCGTCGTTTCACCAGTGCCTTGCACGCCGTGGCGGCCGTCAAACCTGTGGTGGTCCTGAAAGTAGGCGGTCAGCGTCAGCAGGGCGAGGCCCACGAGGCGGTCTTCAATGCCTTGATGCGGCGTGTGGGGGCGGTGCGCATTCGTTATTTTGTGCAACTGTTCTCGGCCCTGAAAGTGCTGGTTTACACCCGCCGTCCCAAAGGGCGGCGTATTGCCTTGTTCTCCAATGGGAATGGGGCCGCGCAGATGGCTTTGGATGTACTGGGTTCGGATGCCGCGGTGACCTGCCCGGAGCTATCGCCCTCTACCCAGCGGGCGCTGGATAATCTGCTGGCTCCTGGCGACCAGGTTCAGAACCCGGTGGTCACTTATGTACCACTGACGCCCATGCGTATCGACTCGGTTATTTCCACCTTGCTGGATGACAAGGAAATTGACGGGGTGCTGGTCTTGCTGACACCGGACCCCTTGGCCGATATGCCGGCGGTATCGCGTGAGCTGGCCATGCTGTCGGCCAGTGCTCGCAAACCCATTATTACGTGCTTGATTGGGGATGCGGATATGCGGCCCCTGCGTCATTTGCTCGATGGTGTGGGGACGCCGGCTTTCCGTACCCCGGATACGGCTGCCAACGCCTTTGATCTGCTGGCCCGCTATCACTACAACCAGCATTTGTCGCAGCAGACCTTGCCGCCTTTGCCGCTGGGCACCTTGCCAGAGGTAGAGCCTGCCCGAGAACTGGTACGCCAGATTCAAAGCGAGCGCCGCGAGGCTAGCGAACAGGAGTGCCGCGATCTGCTGCGCTACTTCCACGTGCCTGTTGTCGACTTGCGTGTGACGCACGATCAGGGTGAGCCTGATCCTGATGTCCCGCCCATGGGGCTGCGTTTTGAGACCGATGACAAGTTGGGCCCTTACGCCGTCTTTGGTGGGGCCGATCACGCGGATTGGCTTTCCTCATCCTATCCGGCGGTAGAACTGCCACCGCTGAACCGCTATCTGGCGCGCCAGTTGGTGGAGCGTAGTCCCTTGTGGCGCAAGAGCCTGTCCTCGCAATTGACGCCTTTGGTATTGACGCAGCTGTTGCAGGTGCTGGAGCGTCTTTCGGATTTGATGAGCGAGTTGCCCGGCGTGCGCCGTGTGGTGCTGGACCCCATCATGGCGGGCGAGAATAGCCTGTACATCAAGAGCATTTCCATTTCCCTGAGCAGGCAGTCCATGCTGGTACTGCCTGAAACGGCTGGCTATCGCCACATGGCGATTCATCCCTATCCGCGTCACATGATTGAGCGGCGTCAGTTCAAGGATGGGCAGCGCTGGACCTTGCGCCCTATACGTCCCGAGGACGCCGAGGCCTTGCAGACCTTTATGCGTGGCTTGTCGGATGAAAGTCGCTACATGCGCTTTGTGTCCATGCTGCGAGAGCTGACTCCACGCATGTTGTCGCGCTACACCCGCATTGACTACGACCGGGAGCTGGCGCTGATCGCTACCGTGCGTTCGCCCAATCCAGATAACCGTAACCATCCCCGTGACGAGATTATTGGTTTTGCCCACTATCTTCGTAATGGTGATGGCCGGGGGGCAGAATATGCCTTGGTTATTGGGGATGCTTGGCAGCGGCGCGGTCTGGGAGTCACCTTGATGGAGGCGCTGATTCAGGCCGCCGCCGAGCAGGGGCTGACCTATATCGATGGCTATGTGCTGGCTTCCAATGCGCCTATGCAAGCTTTGATGAAACGTCTGGGCTTTCAGAACGATGCGGACCCGGAAGATCCCAGCATGCGTCGTGTCTGGCTGGATCTGGGTGAGACCCGTCGCTCGGACTGATGCTCAGCTTGTATTAGCCCATAAAAAAAACGCCACTGGATACCAGTGGCGTTTTTCCTGCATGTGGCCTGACCGCCAGCAATTGGCTCAGGCAGACGCGAAGCCTATTTCAGTACCTGCTTCAGAAACTGGCCAATCGCGCTGATTTCTTCCGGGCAAACAGCGTGGGGCATGGGGTAGACATTCCATTGCACCTGATAGCCCATGGCTTCCAGTTGCTGACGGCTGGCTTCGGCACGTGTCAGAGGCACGACCGGATCCATGCTGCCATGCGCCATGAAAATAGGCGTGTTCTGATTGGCTTGATGACGTTCTTTTTCCACCGCTGCCGCCAAAGGCAGGTAACCGGACAGGCACAGCATGCCAGCCAGACGCTCTGGCAAGCGCAAGCCGGTTTGCAGCGTCATGGCACAGCCTTGCGAGAAACCGGCCAGAACAATATTTTCCGTGGGAATGCCGCGAGCGTTTTCGCGGGCAATCAGGTTCTGCACTTCGATCTGCGATTGGCGCAGGCCGCTTTCGTCCTCGTGGCGCACCAGGTCCGCCACATAAATGTCGTACCAGGAACGCATGGCCATGCCGCCGTTAATGGTGACGGGCTGGATGGGGGCGTGCGGGAAAATGAAACGGATGGCGGGGGCGTTTTGCAGGCCCAGCTCTGGCACGATAGGGGCGAAATCGTGGCCGTCAGCGCCTAAGCCATGCAGCCAGATAACGGCGTGCTGAGGGTTGGCACCGGTTTCAATCTCAATCGACTCAAGCAGAGGGTTCATGCGGACTCCGAAAGATCTACCAAGGTCTTGATGTACTGGTACAGGGCGCGGTAGTGCTTGCGCTGTGGGTCCTGGCCTTGTACCAATGTGGAATTTTTCTCGGCTTCTTTGCGTGCGGCACGAATCAGGGTGCGCAATTGCTGGATATCGGCGCCGGAAAATTCATTCATGAATTCGGTCAGAGCGTCGTCATCACGCAACAACAGGTCGCGTAGCGCTTCCAGCCTGTGCATGGCACGGGTGTCTTCCTTGGAGCCGTTTTCCCAGACGTCCAGTTGTTTCAGGATCGGTTCGGGTTCCACATTGCGCATCAGCTTGCCCACGTAGTGGATTTGACGGCGGCGTCCTTCGCGGGCCGTCGGGCTGATGCGCTTGGCATCCTTGATGGCAGCCATCAAGGGCTCGCCCAGATCAAGTTGTTTGAGTCGGTCGTCCGAGAGCTCAATCAGGCGTTTGCCCAGGTCGAGCAGAGCGTGCATTTCGCGTTTTACCTGCGATTTGCTGGGGCGGTCGTAACCGTTTTCATCGATTTCAGTGCGTGGACGGGCCATAAGAAGTGAAATAGCAAAGATTGTCGCCAATTGGCTATGATAACCGCCTAACCCTCAAAGAGTAGCAATGAGTCATCCAACTATTTCCCAATTGTCGATCAGTGCCAATCAGTTCCAGTTTTGTGAATTGGTGGATGAAGCGCTGCGGCATGCCAAAAAACTGGGCGCCAGTGATGCTGCCGTCGATATTTCAGAAAACAAAGGTCTGGCCGTCTCTGTGCGCCAGATGGAACTGGAAACGGTAGAGCAGACGCAGGACCGCTCCTTGGGTGTGACCGTGTTTGCAGGCCAGCGCAGTGGCTCGGCCTCCACGTCGGACTTTTCGATCAAGGCGCTGCGTGAAACGGTAGAAGCCGCCTGGCATATTGCCCGCTACACCGCTGAAGATCCTTTTGCCGGGCTGCCTGAAAAAGACATGCTGGCGCAAAGCTATCCCGATCTGCACCTGCATCATCCCTGGCTGCTGGACGCGGATCAGGCCGCCAAACTGGCGATTCGTGCCGAGCAGGCTGCGCTGGAGTTGAGTCCTCTGATCAGCAATTCCGAAGGCGCGTCGGTCGATACGCTGGAAGGGCATTTTGTGATGGGTAACAGCCGCGGCTTTCTGGGGGGCTACCCCTATAGCCGTCACTCGCTCAGCGTCAGCCCCATTGCCGGCAAGGGCGACAATATGCACCGCGACTACTGGTACAGCAGCTCGCGTGACCCTTCCCGCCTGGCCAGCCCCGAGTCGGTTGGGCGTTATGCGGCCGAGCGCACTTTGTCGCGCCTGTCGGCCCGCCGTATCCCGACCGGCCGCTATCCGGTGTTGTTTGAAGCCCCGCTGGCCGTGGGCTTGATCGGTTCTCTGGTGCAGGCCACCAGTGGCTCGGCCCTGTATCGCAAAACCAGCTTCCTGCTGGATTCTTTGGGCAAGTCCGTCATGGCCAAGCACATTGACGTGCTGGAGCGTCCGCATCTGGCTGCCGCCATGGGCAGTGCACCGTTTGACTCGGAAGGGGTGCGTACCTGCGACCGTGATGTGGTGCGTGGCGGCGAGCTGAAAGGCTATTTTCTGTCTTCCTACGCAGGCCGCAAACTGGGCATGCCTTCTACGGGGAATGCCGGTGGTTCGCACAATTTGCTGCTGAGCTCGCGCCTGACTCGTCCCGAGGACGACCTGGATGCCATGTTGAAGAAAATGGACCGTGGTCTGCTGGTAACCGAGCTGATCGGCCAGGGTATCAATTACCTGACTGGCGACTACTCGCGTGGTGCCTTCGGCTACTGGGTGGAAAATGGCCGCATTCAGCACGCCGTGGAAGAAGTAACGATTGCGGGCAATCTGGCCGAGATGTTCGCGCAGATTGTGGCCGTGGGTGCTGATACCTTTGCGGCTGGCTCCAAGCGTACGGGTTCCATCCTGATCGAGCAGATGTCGGTGGCCGGTTCCTGATTTCTGCTGTCTGGAAAACCGGTTTAGCCTCTTATGCCTTGCCACGGGCAAGAGGGCGCTCAATAAACAGATGTTTACGGCCTGAGTTCGGCATTGCTTCCGACTCAGGCCGTTCTCTATGGAGCACCCTTCAGGTGTTTCAGATCAAAGACCCGACAATATAGGGCCGGATTTGCGGGATAATCCGGGCTTTCCCAGCCCCCCATTCGGGGCGCGCCAGTGTACTATCCATAGCATAAAAATATTTCCCAGTTACCGAATACCCACAAGGAGGTTATTCATGCAGCGTCGCTCGTTTCTGAAAAAGGCAGGTCTTGGCGCCGTAGCCAGTACCGCCGCTATTGCTGCTCCTGCTATTGCCCAAAGCAATCCCAAGGTTAATTGGAAGCTGACATCGACTTACGGTCCCGCTACCCCGGCTCTGTTTTCGACAGCCCAGTCGTTTTGCAAGATGGTGGAAGAGGCCTCGGACGGCAACTTCAACATCCGTCTGTACCCAGCCGGTGAAATTGTCCCCGGTTTTGGTGTGATGGATGCAGTCAGCAATGGCACGGTGGAGTGCGGTCAGACAGCTTCTTATTACTACTACGGTAAAGACCCCTCGTTCAGCTTTGACACGGCCGTGCCTTTTGGCCTGAATGCCCGTCAAATGAACGCCTGGATGCAGGAAGGCAACGGTACCAAGCTGCTGCGTGAGTTGTTTGCCACTCGCAACATCGTCAACTTCGCTTTCGGTAACACGGGCACCCAGATGGGGGGGTGGTACCGCAAGGAAATCAACTCTCTGGAAGACCTGAAAGGTCTGAAGATGCGTACGGCCGGTTTTGCTGGCGAAGTGCTGGCCCGCATGGGCGTGGTGCCTCAGCAAGTGCCACCAGGCGATATTTACCCATCGCTGGAAAAAGGCACGCTGGACGCCGTGGAGTTTGTGGGTCCAGTGGACGACGAAAAGCTGGGCTTCCAGAAAGTGGCAAAGTACTACTACTACCCCGGTTGGTGGGAAGGTTCGGCCCAGGTTTCGCTGTACGTGAACGACGCTGCTTTCAATGCACTGCCCAAGCAATATCAGTCCCTGATTGAAATTGCTTCGCGTGCTGCGGGCGAGCGCATGATTTGTCAGTACGATGCCCAAAGCCCAGGCGCACTGCGTCGCCTGATCGCCAGCGGAGCTGTTCTGAAATCCTTCCCGCGCGACGTGATGGACGAGTCCTTCAAGACCTCCAACATTCTGTACAAGGAATTCTGCGACAAGGATCCCATGTTCAAGAAGATTCACGACGACTACATGGGCTTCCGTGACGCGATTGTGCCTTGGTTCCGTGTGGCCGAAGGCTCTTACGACAACTACCTGGGCATTGCTCTGGCAAACCAGAAAAAAGGCTGATCTCTGTAGTTGGGACCGGGCAGGGCAGTCTGCTCCGGTTCCACAGGCCAGTCTTGTTAACCCCTGTTTTCCACTTGGAAAGCAGGGGTTTTTTATGGGCTTCCCCTCTATGAGAGAGCTCCTGTTTGTGGCAAAAAACCTGTGTTTTTGTGCAAAACCCTAGTGTTATCCACTATTTATGTTATTATGGCGAGCTATTTGGCAGAAATGCACGGGCGGAATATAACGCCTTGGCAGGGTCAGGTAGAACTGCCCGGCTTGAAAAAGCGGGTGGATTGTATGGGCCAGGCATGTTGCTTTGACCCAGAATTTTAATATTTAGGAACCATCATGAAGACCTTCGTGGCCAAGCCGCTTGAAGTCAAACGTGACTGGTTTGTGATTGACGCTAAAGGCAAAGTCCTTGGTCGTGTGGCCAGCGAAGTCGCACGCCGTTTGCGTGGTAAGCACAAACCCGAATATACCCCTCACGTTGATACCGGCGATTACATCATTATCATCAACGCTGCTGACATTGCCGTGACCGGTAACAAGGCACAGGATAAGAAGTACTATCGTCACTCGAACTACCCAGGCGGTATTTACGAAACCAACTTCCAAACCATGCAAGAGCGCTTCCCAGGCCGTGCCATCGAAAAGGCCGTCAAGGGTATGTTGCCAAAAGGCCCTCTGGGCTACGCCATGGCCAAGAAACTGAAGGTTTACGCTGGTGCCGAGCATCCTCATAGTGCTCAACAGCCTAAAACTCTGGACATCTAAGGATAGGTCATGATCGGTAACTGGAATTACGGTACGGGCCGTCGCAAGACCTCCGTCGCTCGTGTCTTCATCAAAAAAGGTTCGGGCCAAATCGTAGTCAACGGCAAGCCTGTTGACGAATACTTTGCTCGCGAAACGGGTCGCATGATTGTGCGTCAGCCTCTGGTGCTGACCAACCATGTTGAATCGTTCGACATCAAGATCAACGTGCATGGCGGCGGCGAAAGCGGCCAGGCCGGTGCTGCCCGTCACGGCATCACCCGCGCTCTGATCGACTACGACGAAACACTGAAGACAGCTCTGAAACAAGCTGGCCTGGTGACTCGTGACGCTCGTGCTGTTGAGCGTAAGAAAGTCGGTCTGCACAAAGCACGTCGCCGCAAACAGTTCAGCAAGCGTTAATTCGCCTCGCGACCTGTTTATGGTGCTCAAAAACCCCGGACGTGTCCGGGGTTTTTGTTTGCTGGCTACATTTGTCCTGCTTTGCCCGGTCTGGTGCTTGAGAACAG
The DNA here is from genome assembly GCF_020496585.1 of Alcaligenes sp. 13f. Classification (NCBI taxonomy): domain Bacteria; kingdom Pseudomonadati; phylum Pseudomonadota; class Betaproteobacteria; order Burkholderiales; family Alcaligenaceae; genus Alcaligenes; species Alcaligenes sp. 13f. Next base: position 187,169 of record NZ_JAHKKC010000004.1, on the reverse strand, counting down.
GCAGGACTACGTTAAGATAGAATTTTTGCTCGTCTCTCTTTCAGGAAAGTTCATGGCTACACATAGCGATACCCGGATCAAGGTAGGGATTGTTGGCGGTACAGGTTACACCGGGGTCGAGTTGCTGCGTCTGTTAAGTCAGCACCCCCAGGTAGAACTGGTTGCCATTACCTCGCGTAAAGAGGACGGTGTGCCGGTATCGGATATGTATCCGAACCTGCGTGGTCATGTGGACCTGAAGTTCTCCACGCCGGAAAATGCCAATCTGGAACAGTGTGACGTGGTCTTTTTTGCCACTCCACATGGCGTGGCCATGAGCCAGGTCGAACGTCTGCTGGAAGCGGGCGTGCGCGTTATTGACCTGGCCGCAGACTTCCGCCTGCAAGATACGGACGTATTCCAGAAGTGGTACAAGATGGAGCACAGTTGCCCGGACATCCTGAGCCAGTCGGCTTATGGCCTGCCAGAGCTGCTGCGCGACAAGATTGCTCAAGCCAAGGTTATTGGTAACCCGGGTTGCTACCCCACCACCGTCTTGCTAGGCCTGGCTCCCTTGCTGGAAGGCGGCAAGGCGCTGGTTGATACCCAGCATCTGATTGCAGACTGCAAATCCGGTGTGTCCGGTGCTGGTAAAGGGGCTTCGGTTCCCAATTTGTTTGCTGAAGCCAGCGACAACTTCAAGGCATATGGCGTGTCGGGTCACCGTCACCATCCGGAAATTGTGGAACAGCTGCAGCGATTGGCTGGTGGCCCGGTGGGTCTGACCTTTGTGCCCCATTTGGTGCCCATGATTCGAGGCATGTTCTCCACGATCTACGCACGTATCACGCCCGAAGCCATGGATACAGACTTCCAGGCCTTGTACGAGCAGCGCTACGCCCAGGAAACCTTTGTAGATGTGCTGCCTGCCGGTACCTTGCCAGAAACCCGCTCGGTACGCGCTTCCAACCAGCTGCGTATTTCCGTGCAGCGTCCTGGCAATGGCGATCAGCTGATCATTCTGGTGGTGCAGGACAATCTGGTTAAGGGTGCTTCGGGTCAGGCTGTGCAGAACATGAATATCTTGTTCGGTCTGCCAGAACAAACCGGCTTGAATCACGTTGCAATTTTGCCTTAAAGGGAACTTGGTCTTGGTGAACAGGTCAAATGTTTATGGCTGAATCACCGCAAACCAATTCTTCTACTGTCGCTCCTTCCCGTTCGCGGGGCGGGGCGACTACGATTGGGCTGGCCGTATTGCTGGGAGTGTTGTTGGGCGGTGGAGGCCTGTGGCTTTACCGCAGCCTGACTCAACCGGCCGATCAGTCCGAACAAATACAGCTGGCCATGCAAAATCTGGCGCGTAGCCAGCAATCCCTGCAGCAAATTCAAAGTGAATTTGAAGGGCTGCGCGGGCAACTGGTTCTGGAAGAGAGCACGCGCAAGGGTTTGGAAAAGTCCTTGTCGTCTACCCAGGCCGAACTGGCGCAGACGCGCGAACAGTTGGCCTTTTATGAACAGTTGCTCCCACCCGGTCCCAGTGGTTCTGTTACTGTCCGAGCCTTGGACGTTGCGAAAAGGGGTGATTTGCTGGAGTACAAGGTACTGCTGCAACGTAACGCCCCAGAAGGAAAGGCTTTTTCCGGGCGCCTCCAGTTTCAGCTGACTGGGCGGCAAGACGGAAAAAACGTTAAAATCGATCTATCACCCAGTTCCGGGCCGGACTCGGTACTGGCAGAGTCGTCTGTAGAACAGATCGATCCCTTGGTTTTAAACTTCAACCAGTTTCAGCGCGCCATGGGTTGGCTGGCTTTGCCGCCAGGCTTTGAACCCACCGCCTTGACGCTGAACGTCCTGGAAGGAAGCGTTATCCGCGCCTCTCGCCAGGAAAAAATCGCCCAGCCAGACTAATCACCTTACCCGCGGGTGGTCATGTGCAAGGCGATCACATGATAATTATTCATGCCGGCGGGGGCCGGCAGGAGAACCACATGAGCACTCTTACCGAATCCGTTGATCTGCAAGCCCCTCCTTCCCCACTGATCTTTACTGATTCAGCGGTTGAGAAGGTCCGTGAGCTCCTGATTGAAGAAGGCAGCCCCGAACTGAAGCTGCGCGTCTTCGTGCAAGGTGGCGGCTGTTCCGGCTTCCAGTACGGCTTCACCTTTGACGAACTGGTTAACGACGACGACACCATTATTGATAAGGATGGCGTGCAACTGCTGGTTGACGCCATGAGCTTCCAGTACCTGGTGGGCGCTGAAATTGATTACAAGGACGACCTGGACGGCGCTCAGTTCGTGATTCGTAACCCGAATGCCACGACTACCTGCGGCTGCGGTTCTTCCTTCACGATGTAAGGAAGCAGGGCTGGCGTTGATTGCTTAGCGTTCCAGGCCTTGGTAGGTTGCTACAAAGTACACCCCAGACTCTGAGTCCAGAGTCTGGGGTGTTTTGTTTACGGGGTTTTGTTGAAGGCCGTGCAGCGTCAGGTTTCAGGGCTAATCCGTTGTAGGGCGCTTCGCGGTTCAACTTTGGGTGCTCGTTCGTAGCCTAGGTAGGGCGGCGAAGCAGCTCAATGCTGTTAATGGCACGGCCCAAAGAAAAGAACGGCTTGCTTCTATTTGTTTTGAACAGGAGGGGCGCTGCCTTGTCATGTTCTGCTTTTTGGCAGGTGCTTGGCTAACGGATTATGAGTCCGCCGCTGTATTTTAAAGTTTTGCGAAGCTAAACGTTAAAAGCAGTTCTCAGGCCGGATAACAAGCGCCCAGCACCGTAGCGCGCCGTGCGCCTGTCACAGCGGGCAGTCCCGCAGGAATACGTTCGATATGCGCGTAAGCCAGCCAGGCAAAGGCCAGGGCTTCAATGGATTGCGGATCCATGCCCAGCTCGGCGCTGGAGCGGATAGGCATAGTCACCAGATCGCCCAGGCGTTTCAGCATGGCAGGATTGGCAGCGCCACCACCACACACAATCAGCTCTTGAATCTGATCTGCGTAAGGCTGGATGGCCTGTGCAACGCTGTGTGCGGTCAAATCCATCAGAGTGGATTGCACCGTAGCAGGCTGAAGCTCGCCTTTCGGATCAACACGATCCAGATGCTCCTGCAGCCACCCCAAATTGAACAGATCACGACCTGTAGATTTAGGAGCAGGCAGAGCAAACCAGGTTTCGCTCAACAGGCTGGCAAGCAAGGCAGGATCAGAAGCGGCGCTATCAGCCCATTGTCCGTCCTTGTCGTAGGGCTGGCCTTCATGTTTGTTCACCCAGGCATCCAGCAGCATGTTTGCCGGGCCAGTATCAAAGCCAAAAACATCGCGTCCAGGCAGCAGCAGGGAGATATTCGCAATTCCACCCAGGTTCAGAATGACGCGGCCATGTTCGTGACGGAACAGGGCTTCATGGACGATGGGCACCAAAGGTGCACCTTGGCCGCCCGCCGCTATATCCCGGCTGCGGAAATCCGCAATCACGTCCACTCCACAGCGCTCGGCCAGAAGAGCAGGGGCATTCAATTGCAGGGTATAGCCCTGGTCAGGTGCATGGCGGATAGTCTGACCGTGTACGCCAATCGCACGGATCAGCTCTTTTTCGGGGCCTTGAGTCCAGGGCAGGCAAGCCTGGGCGTAGAGTTCGGTCAGTTGCTGGGCGGCGATACTGGCGCGGGCCAGTTCATTGTGCCCCGGATGCTGCAAAGCCAGCAGCTCGTCTCGCAGAGCGGCTGGCATGGGCAGGCTATGGGTTTGGTGTATCTGTGCCCCCTGTGGGCCGAAGGATGCCAGCACGGCATCCACACCGTCCATGCTGGTACCAGACATCAGTCCGATAAACAGGGGGGCTTTCATGGTTTAGCGGCTGGCCAGCTTTACGGGCTCAGCATCTGTGTGCAGCAAGGCAAAGCTGTTCTGGTAGGAAGCCAGGGTTTGCTGGAACTGCTTGCGCTGCGGGGCATCCAGAACGCGTGCTACTGGCAGGTCTACCGACAGGGGATCAACGGCTTTCTGGGCGATACGGAATTCGTAATGCAGATGTGGGCCTGTTGCCCAGCCCGTCGAGCCCACATAGCCAATCAACTGACCTTGTTCTACGCGGTCGCCTTTGCGCAGTCCAGCGGCAAAGCGGCTCTGGTGAGCGTACAAGGTGGTGAACTGGCCATGATGCTTCAGGATGATCGTATTGCCGTAACCATTTTGGCGGCCAATAAACTCGACCGTGCCATCCGCGGTAGCGTGGATGGGGGTGCCGGATGGGGCAGCATAGTCCACACCCTTGTGGTCACGCCAGCCACCATGTACCGGATGGCGGCGACCGCCAAAGGTGGAACTGATACGGGTGAACTTCAGTGCGGTGCGCAGGAAAGCGCCTTTCAGGCTTTGGCCGCTGAAATCGTAATAACCACCGGAGCCATTTTCAGGCTGGAACCAGGCGGCCTCATGGGTTTTGCCCTGATTGATGAATTCCACTGCCAGCAAGCGGCCCGAACCCACGTCCTGGCCTTCATGACCGTAGGACTCGTAGACCACGCGGAAACTGTCGCCTTTGCGCAGATCTTTCAGAAAGTCGATCTTGCTGCCCATCACATCCGCCATTTGCAGCGTGATGTTGTCGGGGATGCCGGCCTGATCGCTGGCGCCAAACAGCGAGCTGTTGATGGTGGCTTGGGCCACGCGCACTCGGGTCTGGGTCAGGTCGGTTTGTTCCTGGGCGATAAAGCCATTGTTACCGTCCGGGCGTACTTCCAGCCAGCTGGACAGACCTTGGCCGGACTGATCGGAGTAGGGGGTATGACGGTAGCGCAGCCATTGCAAATTGCCATTGGCATCCAATGCGGCTTGGATGGTACGGCCAGGGTAAAGCTTGTAGATGGAGCGCGCTTTCTTGTCGTGCGTCAGAAATTGCAACAAGCCTTCTTCACTGACTTCCATGCGCTGGAGCAGGGCGGACAAGGTGTCGCCGCGGCGGATGCGGGTTTCAGTAATGTAGGCTTGCTGGTCCTGGGCCTGCAGCACGGTCAGGTCCGAGGGCAGGGTCAAGGCGGTGCGGGCTTGGTAAATCTGGGGTTCCGGACTGCTGGGCATCACCACGGCAAGTGCACCGGCGGCTACAAAAGAGCCAAGGGCAAGCGTGATCAAACCGGCACGGATAAAAAGGGCTCGGGCGGACCGAGGCTGGTGGATGTTGAGGTGGGAGGAGGAGCGTTTCCCTTTGCTGAACATAAAACCAGAACCTTGTTGGACGTACGGTTTACCGTCCACCTGGCTGGCAGGCGGAGGTCAGTTGTACTGGGCGGACAGAACATTCCAGCCCTGGCGATCTGACCTGCGCGGGAATGATAAAATAATTCGGTTTACGAAACCTTGCTCAATTATTAAGCACGTCTCGCAATAGCAGGCTATCCTAGCGCATTAGGCTTAATTTTTCGAGCATTTTTACTCATTAGTTTGTCACCAGATTTGTTATGTCATCCCCCTCAGAGCCCCTTTCTCCAGAAGTCCTGGCTGATTTAGCCATCGTCAAACGCGGCTGCGACGAATTGCTCGTCGAATCCGAGTTTGCCCGCAAACTGGCGCGCAGCCATGCAACAGGACAGCCGCTGCGGATCAAGCTGGGTCTGGACCCCACGGCTCCCGACATTCACCTGGGGCACACAGTGGTGCTCAACAAGATGCGCCAGCTGCAGGATTTGGGGCATACCGTCATCTTTTTGATTGGCGACTTCACCTCCACCATTGGTGATCCCAGCGGCCGCAACACGACTCGTCCGCCCCTGACGCCCGAGCAGGTCATTGCCAACGCCAAGACCTACTACGATCAGGCTGCGCTGGTTCTGGACCCGGCCCGTACCGAAGTTCGCTACAACTCGGAGTGGTGCGACAAGCTCGGTTCGCGCGGCATGATTCAACTGGCTTCGCGTTACACCGTGGCCCGCATGATGGAGCGTGATGATTTCACCAAGCGCTTCAAGGCGAATCAGCCTATTTCGGTGCACGAGTTTTTGTATCCTTTGCTGCAGGGCTACGATTCGGTTCAATTGAAAGCGGACGTGGAATTGGGCGGTACCGACCAGAAATTCAATTTGCTGGTGGGTCGTGAATTGCAAAAAGAATATGGTCAGGAACAGCAATGTATTTTGACCATGCCATTGCTGGTGGGTTTGGACGGCGTAGAAAAAATGTCCAAATCCAAAGGCAATTACATTGGTATCAGTGAAACGCCGGACTCCATGTTCGGCAAGTTGATGTCCATCTCCGATACCTTGATGTGGCGTTACTTCGAGCTGTTGTCGTTCCGTAGTCTGGAAGACATCGCCGGTCTGCAAAAGCAGATTGAAGAAGGCCGTAACCCACGTGAAGTCAAAGTGGAGCTGGCACAGGAGATCGTCACACGTTTCCACAGCGCCCAGGCCGCCGAGCAGGCGCTGGAAACTTTCGATGCCCGTTTCCGTCGTGGCGAAATGCCCGAGGACATGCCCGAGGTAACCGTGGCGGGTGAACTGGCTTTGCTGCGTGTCTTGCGCGAAGCAGGTCTGGTTGCTTCCGGCAGCGAAGCCCAGCGCAATGTGGAGCAGGGCGGCGTGCGCATCAATGGCGAACGTGTGGACGATAAAGGTTTGCAACTGGAGCCGGGCAGCTATGTGCTGCAAGTGGGCAAGCGCAAGTTTGCGCGAGTCACTTTGACCGGCTGATTGATTGTGGAGGTCTGCAATGAAACTGCGTAGTGATTCTTTTCAAGATCAGAGCGTGATTCCCGAGCGTCTGGCGTTTTGCCGTTACGACGCGCAATCGAGAGTCGCCTTGGCCGGTAACGCCAATCCGCATCTGGAATGGTCCGATGTTCCCGAGCAGACCCAATCCTTTGTGGTTATTTGCCACGACCCCGATGTCCCCAGTAAACCGGACGATGTGAACCAGGATGGGCGCGAGGTACCGGCGGATTTGCCACGGGTGGATTTCTTTCATTGGGTCTTGATCAACATCTCGCCCGAACTGCGTAGCCTGGCAGAAGGCTCTTATTCCAAGGGCATCACGCCACGCGGTAAAGCCGGTCCACTGGCTCTGGACGATACGCGCCAGGGCGTGAACGACTTTACCAACTGGTTTGCCAGCGACCGCGACATGAACGGTGATTACTTCGGCTACGACGGCCCGTGCCCTCCGTGGAACGATGCTTTGCCGCACCGTTATGTCTTTACGGTTTATGCCCTGGATATTGCCGAGCTGCCTTTGGAAGGTCGCTTCAATGGCCTGGACGTGTTGCGCGCCATGGAAGGTCATATTCTGGGTCGTGCATCCCTGACCGGTATGTATACCCTGAATCCCCGTTTGATCCAGCAATCCTGATTCCCCAGGGCGGACTGTTTGAGTTTTTTTCATATTCTCTTGAGTCCGCCTGCCGCCGCCTTACTTATTTCCATGTTTTTTGGGGTTTCTGCCACCAGAGACGTTTGTCTCGGTGGTTTGACGCGCTTCCGCGCTAAAATGTTGCTTTCTTAGTTTGCTACCACTTTATCCTTAGGAACCCTCATGTTTGACCGTTCTGCGACTCTTGACAAAGTTGACCCCGATCTTTGGGCTGCGATTCAAAGCGAAGATGTGCGCCAGGAGCAGCACATCGAGCTGATCGCCTCGGAAAACTACACCAGCCCCGCCGTGATGCAGGCCCAGGGCACACAACTGACCAACAAATACGCGGAAGGTTATCCTGGCAAGCGCTACTACGGCGGTTGCGAGTTCGTGGACGTGGTCGAGCAACTGGCTATTGACCGTCTGAAAGAGCTGTTCGGTGCAGAAGCCGCCAACGTGCAGCCCAACTCCGGTTCGCAAGCCAACCAGGGCGTGTACATGGCTGTCCTCAAGCCCGGTGATACCGTTCTGGGCATGAGCCTGGCAGAAGGTGGTCACTTGACCCACGGTTCCCCCGTGAACGCATCGGGCAAGCTGTACAACTTCGTATCCTACGGTCTGGACGAGAACGAAGAGCTGGACTACGACGAGCTGGAGCGCCTGGCCAAAGAGCACAAGCCCAAGCTGATCGTGGGTGGTGCTTCGGCTTACGCCCTGCGCATCGACTTCGAACGCATGGCTCGTATTGCTCATGAAAACGGCGCCTTGCTGATGATCGACATTGCCCACTACGCCGGTCTGGTTGCTGGTGGTGCTTACCCCAACCCCGTGCCTCACGCTGACTTTGTGACTTCTACGACTCACAAGTCCCTGCGTGGTCCTCGTGGTGGCGTCATCATGATGAAGGCCGAACACGAAAAAGCCATCAACTCGGCTATTTTCCCCGGCATTCAAGGTGGTCCACTGATCCACGTGATCGCTGGTAAGGCTGTTGCGTTCAAGGAAGCTCTGGCTCCCGAGTTCAAGACCTACGCTGCTCAAGTTGTGAAGAACGCTGACGTTCTGGCCCGCACTCTGGTTGAGCGCGGTCTGCGTATCGTGTCCGGTCGCACCGAAAGCCACGTCATGCTGGTAGACCTGCGTCCCAAGGGCATCACCGGTAAAGTGGCTGAAGAAGCACTGGGCAAGGCTCACATCACGGTCAACAAGAACGCCATTCCTAACGACCCCGAGAAGCCATTTGTCACCAGCGGCGTGCGTTTGGGTACTCCTGCCATGACCACTCGCGGCTTTAAAGAAGCCGAAGCGGAATTGACGGCGCACCTGATTGCTGATGTACTGGACAACCCTCACGACGAAGCCGTTTTGGCGGACGTTCGTCGCCGTGTACACGAGCTGACTGCCAAGTTGCCCGTTTACTCCTCCAAGTAATCCAGCCGGAGCGGGCCGTGAGGCCCGCGATCTTGAATGAAGTGTCCGTTCTGCCACCATGCCGATACCCAGGTGATCGACTCTCGAATCACCGAAGAAGGCGACGCCATACGGCGACGTCGTAAATGCTCGGCCTGTGAACGGCGCTTCACGACTTACGAGCGTGCCGAGCTGAGCCTGCCGGTTGTGGCCAAGCGCAATGGCACTCGTATGGATTTTGATCCCGCACGTTTGCGGGCGAGCATGGGCGTTGCACTGCGCAAGCGTTCCATCCCCATGGCTCAGGTCGATGCCGCTGTGCAGCGTATCGAAGAAAAACTTCAACTGACTGGCGAGCGCGAAGTCTCCTCCGAGACCATAGGCGAGCTGGTCATGGCCGAGCTCAAGCAGTTGGACCAGGTGGCCTATGTGCGCTTTGCCTCGGTCTACAAGAGCTTTAAAGACATCCGCGAGTTCGTAGAGGCGATCGACGAAATGAACGATCCCGACCGCGGCTAAGGCTATGGTCGAGCAAGAAGACGTCATCTGGATGCGGCAAGCCCTGGAGCTGGCCGAGAAATCCCTTTATATCAGTGCCCCCAACCCGCGAGTCGCCTGCCTGATCGTGCGCGATGGCCAATTATTGGCTTCGGGTTCAACACAGCAAGCGGGTGGCCCTCACGCCGAAGTGATGGCCTTGCGCCAAGCCAAAGAGCGCGGCGTCAGTGTGGCCGGCGCGACCTTCTACGTCACCCTGGAGCCTTGCAGTCACCACGGGCGAACCCCTCCTTGTGCCGATGCGCTGATCAAAGCAGGCGCTGGGCGTGTTGTCTTTTCCATGTACGACCCCAACCCCTTGGTGGCTGGTAACGGCGTTTCACGCTTGCGTCAGGCGGGTATTACCGTAGATGGTCCCTTGTGCGTAGAGCAGGCGCTGGCGATCAACGCCGGTTTCTTTGCCCGCATGACACGTGGGCGTCCCTGGTTGTGGATGAAGATGGCCGCTTCGCTGGATGGCCGCAGTGCCTTGCCGGACGGTCGCTCTCAATGGATTACCGGGCCGCAGGCTCGTGACGACGGTCACCACTGGCGCGCCCGCAGTTGCGTCGTGCTGACAGGCATCGGAACCGTGCATGCCGATAATCCCTTAATGAATGTGCGTGCGGTTTCTACGCCGCGTCCCCCGATCAAGGCTGTGCTGGACACGCATTTACGCATGGACCCGAAAGCTGCCTTGCTGGACGGCACGCCGTGCTGGGTATTCAGTCACCGTCGTGATCCCGAGCTGGAGGCGGAGCTGGCAGATCGAAATGCACAGGTTATTCCCATGCCCTTGCACGAAGGTCAGGTGGATGTCCGTGCCGTTCTGGACTGGATGACAGATCAACAGATCAATGAAGTCCATGCAGAAGCCGGTGCTCGCCTTTCCGGTGCCTTGATTGATGCGGGTGTAGTGGATCAATTACTGATGTACCTGGCCCCCAAGATCCTGGGGCAGGGACGAGGCGTGGCCGATATTACCGAACTGGCCGGGCTGGACGATGTAGAGCCGTTTGAATTTACCGATGTGCGCTTGCTGGGTGCCGACCTGCGCGTCCTGGCGCGCCAGCGCGATCATTGGGAAGCCTTGCTGCGAGCGGTGGGTGGAGCTTATCCGCCGGACTCGGAATAAGCTGTTTGTACGCTTTACTGTTTAGTTGCTACTAATTAGCCGAAGAAAGAATTTGAGCACTTGCGTTACAAGGATAAGTGCTGCTATTATTATGGACTTGGCGTTAGCAGCTTCAAATTGCTTGGCCAAAAGAACAGTTAGGACAGGTGGCCGAGTGGTTGAAGGCGCACGCCTGGAAAGCGTGTATACGTTTATAGCGTATCGGGGGTTCGAATCCCCCTCTGTCCGCCAAGAATTCGTTATGAATCAAAGATTTAGATCTTTGTTTGTGTCATTATAAAGACACTCCTTTTTTGGCCTTTTTGCATAGGCCACGGCAAGATTCGTTGGCTCTGCCGCCAGGAGCGTTACTTGAGCCGAAAATGGCCTCCGCTTTCTCTCCGGCGTGCTCATCAGCCTCCGGCATCCACTTTGCGTAAATCTTCGCAATCATGGTCCAGTCACGGTGTCCCATCTGCTTCGCCACCCACATTGGATGTTCTCCAGCACTGACCATCATTGATGCGTAGGTGTGTCGTGTTTGATAGGGCCAGCGGTAGCGAACGCCTGCGGCTTTCAGTATCCGTATCCAGGCGTCTCTAATTTGCTGGTCTCCTGTCCATCGCTGGCCAGTACCTGGGTTCAAGAATACCGGATCACCCTTCAGTAACGAGTGGGACTTCTGCGCCTGCAGCGCTTCTAATGTGGGTGCGAGGATCTTGATTTCACGCAAGCCGGAAGCGGTCTTGGTGGTTTCCGCCTGACCTTTTGATGCTTGAGTCATCGCTCGACGGATTTTTATGTATCCACGAACAAAATCAATATCGCCCCAGTTCAAAGCGATCAACTCGCTAGGGCGCACTCCTGTCCAGAAAGAAAATTTGATTTGGTTGGCCATCTCTGGAGTGCATTTGGCCAAGATGGACCGCTGCTCTTCTATGGTGAAGGGGTCAATATCATCTTCTTCCTTTATTTGCGTTTTTCGCTGATAGCAGTAGTCGATCATGAAGTTAGTGTCTAACAATTCATCGTCTACGGCGTCAGAAAGAGCTTTGCGAATCACACTTTGTATGTTGGCCAATCGCTTGTTGCCGCAAGACATGGCTTCCAGCCAGTCCTTGACATCTTTACGTTTCCACTGAGGCAAAAGCAATCGACCAAACCTAGGTATAACCAGGTTGTCGATAACCTTCCGATAGCCTTCATAACTGGATGCTTTCAAAATAGCTTTCTGTGATCGAAGCCAATCAGTTAGATAGTCTTCGACGCGCTCAGTTTGACCGCTGGTAGTGAGAAACAACTTTGCTCTGGGGCTTTCAGGGAAGTAATTTTCATATTCGAATGTGCCCTGCTCGATAGCATAAATAATCGCGGCACGTTGCTTTTCCACTCGTTTGATATTCGCAGGAGTGGGTTTAAGTTGAATATTCTCGCGGCACCTAACGCCTTGGTATTGAAAAGTGATTTGAATACTGCTTTTTGATATGGGCTTGACGCCGCTACCATCCCTACTCATATGCAAAGACCGTAAACCTAAGATAGGCCCCAAGGCGCTGATCATCATTATTTGAGCTTTGGGTAGAGCCCGAACATAGGGGCAGGAACTACCCAAAACGGGCGAGAACCGCCCGAAGTGAGAGGCTACAGAGAAACACTGCCCCTCTCGCTTTATATAAGATATGCCCCCTAATTAAGGGGGACTGAGTATAATTTCGACTAAATAAAATTAGTCATTGATTGACAGAGGATTACCCGCCATCCTCACAAGGGATTGTCTCACGACAGATCCGGCGCCCAAGACTTCTGGGTCGCCAGTGCTGGCCCCTCTTGACGCCTACTCACAGACCTAGGGTGCACTGGTTTTTCACGAGTTTATCTCCTGCCCTCGTGTCTTACGGGCAGCCGCGCAATCGCATGCCAAGAGGCAGGGCGCAGTATTTATCGATTTCTGTTTGTTAAGGAGCGTGCTATTTTTCAGCAATTGGTTGTATTATTAGTCACTGACTTAACAATGTCAACTGCTACTAGCCCGTTATATTTATCCTATGAATCTTGATCATCTCACATCTTCTGCGAACCTCAATTTCGATACGCCCTATCACGTGCGGCGTGCTATTAAAATAGTAGGAAATGGAGCGCTTTTAGCGGAAAAATTAGGCGTCTCAGGCGTAACCGTCAGCGACTGGGCGTCTGGAAAACGTCCTGTACCGATTATCCGATGCGTTGAAATAGAAGAGCTGACCTGTAAACAGGTTACGCGCAAGCAGCTTCGGCCTGATGATTGGTATCAAATCTGGCCGGACCTACGGGACCAGGCCGCGCAACCATAGCGCAGTTCTAATTTTGACTCGGAATCTAAACAATGCGAAACGATCGTGTCCTATGTATATTGGATATGTTAAAAGCGCAACCAGCCCGGCCTTTTGGCCGGTTTTTTTTGTTTACTTCCGCGCTGAATGGGTTTGGCGCTGAAACCAAGGAGAGTGGTAGCCAGGAGGCTAAGGCAAAACTCTTTGTTCGATGACCACCTGGTATTTATGTGTACACCGAACCACCTCCTGTGGTCATCTTTGTCGCGATGGAGGTTCGGTGCCCCGATTATGCCGCCGCTGCCCGTACGGCCTGTCTACCTGCCACGCAGCGCTCTTTTAGAACGCACCGAGCTTGGAGGCAGTGTCGAGCATCTTTGCCAGGTAGCGGTTTTTCATGTCCTCAGGTGCTGTGGATCGTGTGCTGACGGTCACGCTGAGCGCTAGCTGCGGCTCGAAATTCTTGATTTTGACAGGCACGGCTATGCCGATCAGGTCCATGCCGACTTCTTGGTTCACGATCGCAAAGCCACTTGCCTCGACCTGCTTGAGCAGCGAACGCAGTAAGGCTTCGTCAGTGACGGTGTAAGGCGTGATTAGGGGTCTGTGCGTGACGTGAAAGTATGCGTCGAGTGCGGCCTGATCGAGTTGTGCAAGCAGCACACGCCCCAGTGAGGTGCAATGTGCCGGCAGGCGGCTGCCCATGCCCAGCGACTGTTTCGTCAGGCGTCTGCTTTGTGAGCGCACCAGATATACCACGTCGCCGCGGTTGAGCATTGCCAGTGCACAGTTGGTGTGGACGGCATCCCCCAGAGTATCGAGTAAGGGCTGGGCGCGCTGCACTACATCGATCGAAGAGAAATAAGCATGCCCCAGATTGAGTACATTCACGCCCAGGATAAAGCGCTTGCCTTCCCGGCTGAGCATGCCGAGACATTCGAGTGTATGAATGCAACGACGCGCCACAGCTCGATCCAACCCTGTGCGGCGAGCGATGTCAGCCGTGGAGCTGGGCAGGCTCTTGTCCGAAAAAGCGAGTAGCACCTGCAGACCCCGAGCCAGGGAAAGCATGAAATCGGGGTCGCCCCGGTGCTTGCTCGTGATCTCGTCCAGCTTGTCAAGTCTTCCGCCTTCCCCCATTTTTGCTGGCTCCTTCTCGTACTTATATTGATTGATGAGTACGTCTCCTTGGAAGGAGATCAGTGTGCGATATTCGCACAAATTCGCTGTGACCGGGCTGCCATGCCCTGGTTGTCTGTTCCAAAATGATATCGCTGATTAAAACAAAATGGAGACAGACATGTTATTTAAGCGTCAAAGTCAAAAGAAGAATCGTCGACAGCTGCTTCACGCTTTCTTGGCTGCGATAACTCTAGGGGCTCTGGGAAATCCGATTAGCGTGAGCGCAGGGCCGACAGTCGACTGGCCAAGCCGCCCCATCACACTGGTTCTTGGTTATCCCCCGGGCGGTATCAATGATGTGATTGCGCGCAAGCTGGCGCAGGAATTGCAGACTGAGCTTAAACAAACAGTGATTGTGGATAATCGCGCGGGTGCCAATGGCTCAATTGCCGCAAATCATGTGGCCAAGTCGCGTCCTGACGGTTACACCGTGATGTTTGGCGCTATCGGGCAAGTCAGCGTCAATCAGTTCCTGCTAGCCAGAATGCCTTACGAGCCGAACGATTTGGTGCCGGTGGCGAAAGTCGCTGATGGAGCTAATGTGCTCGTTGTTAATGCAACGATGGCATCGACCTACTCCAGCTTGGCTGAACTGATCGAGGTCGCCAAGAAAAAACCGGGTGAATTGAACTACGGCTCTTTTGGCACGGGCTCTTCCTCACACTTATCCGGAGCGCTCTTCGCTGAGCAGGCGGACATCGAGGTGACGCATGTGCCTTATAAGGGCAGTGCGCCCGCCATGATAGATCTGCTGGCCGGCAACTTGGACTACATGTTCGACAGCATTAATACAGCCTTGCCACATATCAAGGCCGGTAAGGTGATACCTCTGGCGGTCACCAAAGAGCAACGTTCCGTCGCATTGCCGGATGTCCCGACTTTTGTTGAAAGCGGCATGCCTGATTTCGTGATCGTGTCCTGGTTCGGCGTGCATATGCCCAAGGGAACACCGGAAGAAATTGTTAATCAGATGAATGCCGCCATTCGAAAGGTGCAGGCCAAGTCTGAGTTCGTTGACTTCTTCCGAATTCAAAACATTGATATCACGCCAACCACTCCAGAGGAATATGGTGAGTTTGTCGCCTCCGAAGATCAACGCTGGGGCGCATTGATCAAGGAGTTGGGCATCAAGATCGAATGATGGCAAGGCTGATTGTTTGCCAGGTGCGATTGGGCGCGAAGCTGCCGTAGTTAACGCAAGAATATTGAACCATGTTTTTCGCCACGGCTTTCAAAAGGGCTGTGGACGCTTTTCGGAGTTTTTAACCATGCTGCATTCTGTTGATCGGATTCTCGTGGCTGTTCGCTCTTTGGATGATGCCGAGGCTAATTATGCGAACCTTTTGGGAGCAACGCAGGCAGAAGATTTCGTCAGCTCTTTCCTGAGTGCGCGAGTCCGGCGCATGGATTTGGGCAGCACCCAAGTGGAGTTGTGCGAGCCTAAGGGCGACGGGCCGGTGAAGGCTTATCTGGACGCCTGGGGCGAAGGATTGTTCTATGGCGGCGTCTGTGTAAAAGACCTGCTTCGCTATGAGCAGCAGCTGCGCGATGGCGGTGTCAGCGTGGTCAGAGCGGATGATCGCCTCTACCTGGAGACGGACGATCTCCATGGATTGCCGCTGGTGGTCAGTGAGGCACAGGAGCGGAGCCGTGCGTCCGGCCCGGTGGAGTTTCTCTATGAATTGACCATGGTGTTGCGTTCACCCTGGCAGAAGGTGGCCGAACGATACACTGCAGGGTTGGGCCTGCAGGAGGATCGGATGGTGGGAATAACGTTCGAGCGTTTCGGTTACACCGGGACCTTGATGATGTTCCAGCGGGATCGTCTCGATCGCATCGAATTGTCCGAGGCCCACGACCCCGCGTTTGCAATGGGCCGTTTTTCCGCGAAACGAGGTGATGCGCTCTACATGTGCTATGTACAGACGGACGATCTGGCCGACGTGATTGCTCGGCTTGAGGCGCACGGGAAGAAATGGACGCGTCGGACGCAGACACCCCAAGAGCGTGACGGCTTATGGATACATCCCAGTGCGCTCAATGGAGTGCTGATGGGAGTATCGCGACATTCCCTGGCTTGGCAGTGGTCAGGTCGCCCCGATTGGGTCGAGGCCCTGGAGGAGTTGCAAAGATGACGTATGTATACGACCGGCAATATATTAACGGTGACTGGTGCGCGAGCCAGGGCGACGAATTGATCGTAGTTCAGAACCCCAACACGGGCGAGCTGGCTGCGCAGGTGACGACAGGCCATCCACAGGATGCCCAGGCCGCGGTGCAAGCCGCCCAGGCTGCATTTCCACGCTGGAGCGCACTGGCGCTGGAGGGCCGGGTGCAACTGGTGCTGAAATGGGCGGCGGCGTTGCAGGAGCGCAAAGAGTCCCTGGTGCGGGCGATCGCTGCTGAGGTGGGAACGCCCTTGAGGATTTCCCGGATGGTGCAGGTAGAGGCTCCACTGCACAACATCGAGAATTTTGTGGATACCGTGCGCAGCTTTGAATGGGAAAAGCGCATCGGGAACTCTCTTGTTGTGCGGGATCCATTCGGCGTAGTGGCATGCATCACACCCTGGAATTTCCCGCTGCACCAGATCGTGCTCAAGTTGGTGCCCGCCTTGCTCACCGGCAATACGGTCGTGTTAAAGCCTAGCGAGCTGACGCCGCAGACCGTGCAGTTGATCGTCGAGGCATTGCACGAGGCGGGGTTTCCGGACGGGGTCGTCAATGTCGTGAACGGTTGCGGCCCTACCGTCGGAGCATGCCTTGCGGGCAGCGATGCGGTCGACATGGTCAGCTTCACCGGTTCGACCGAGGCGGGTAAGGCCGTCATCGTATTGGCGGCCCAGAATGTCAAGAAGGTCGCGACGGAGTTAGGCGGAAAATCGCCGAGCGTGGTTCTACCCGGCGCGGAGCTAGAGCGCGCCATCAAGGCGAGCGTCGCCGCCTGCATGCTGAACAATGGGCAGACGTGCAGCGCGTTGACGCGCTTGCTGATACCTGTTGAGCGCGTAGATGAGGCCATCCAATTCATAGAGAAGGAACTCGCCAAGCTAAGCGTCGGCTGCAGCCTGGATGAAGGCAATCGCATCGGTCCGCTCATTTCCTCACGCCAGCAGGCCAAGGTCGAGTCTTTGCTGGAGACGGTGCGGGAACAGGGCGGGGTGGGAATTGGAGTTGCACAGGACAACATCCCCGACCATGGGTTCTTCATTGCACCGCAGGCGTTTAAGGTGGATGAATCCAACATATTGGCGCATGCCGAGGTTTTCGGACCGGTGTTGGCTGTGCTGACGTATACAGATGTGGATGAGGCTGTGCGCATCGCCAACTCAACAATCTACGGCCTTGCGGCGGCGGTATGGGGGGATGAGGCCGAGGCCGTCGATGTAGCCCGTCGTATTCAAGCCGGACAGGTGGACATCAATGGCGCGCGCTTCAATGCGCTTGCACCCTTCGGAGGCTATAAGCAAAGCGGAGTTGGCCGTGAGGCGGGCGAATATGGAGTAGAAGAATTCTTGCAGGTGAAATCCATTCAAACCCAGCAGCAATCAGGAGGCTGACATGCAGGACAAGCAAAAGCAGGCGCTTGGCGACGTCCGCATCCTGGATCTTACGCGGGTTCTGGCGGGGCCATGGTGTACGCAGACCCTGGCTGACATGGGAGCTGATGTTATTAAGATCGAGCATCCTGTGCGCGGCGATGACACACGGCACTGGGGGCCGCCTTACTTTCGCACTACTGATGGTCGCGAGGCGAGTGATGCGACGTACTTTGCATCCACCAATCGCAACAAGCGTTCAGTTGGGGTGGATATTTCCAGTCAGGAGGGTGGAGACTTAATTCGCGCCCTGGCCGGGCAATGTGACGTGTTCATTGAGAATTTCAAAGTGGGCGATCTAGCACGCTATGGCTTGGATTACGAGAGCATCCGTGCCTTGAATCCTTCCGTCGTGTATTGCTCCATCACCGGGTATGGCCAGACAGGGCCGTATGCGGATCGGCCGGGTTATGACTTCATATTCCAGGCCGAAGGGGGGTTGATGAGCATCACCGGCGAGCGTGATGATCTGGCGGGCGGCGGTCCGCAAAAAGTGGGTATCGCCATGGCTGACCTGGCCACCGGCCTGTACGCAAGTATTGCGATCCTAGCTGCGCTCAATCACCGTCGTAGCACTGACGAGGGTCAGTATATTGACCTTGCCCTGCTCGACTGTGTCACCGCGCTGGCATCCAACCAGGGGGCTTTTCATCTCATCAATGACCTGGATCCGAAGCGTTGGGGGAACGCTCACCCAGCCTTGGTGCCCTACCAGGTGTTTGATACTGCAGATGGGAAGATCGTGGTGGCGGTCGGAAATGACGAGCAATGGGTGCGGTTTTGCAAGGGGCTGGGGAGCGCCGAGCTGGCAAATGATCCTACGTATTCCACTATGTCGGGACGTATTCGGAATCGGGAGGAGTTATTGCCGCGCCTGCAGACAATCATGGTCCAGCTTCCCAGTGCGCATTGGCTCAGCGTGCTTTCCGAAGCGGGGGTTCCGAACGGCCGCATTAATAGCTATAGGGAAACGTTCCAGCATCCCCAGATCACTCATCGGAAAATGGCTATTGAAGCGGGAAGTAATGATGCCGATGGATATGTACGTGGTATAGCCAATCCGATCAATTTCAGCGTGACGCCCATCAAGTACTCGCGTCCGCCATGTGCGCTCGGACGCCATACTCAGGAGGTTCTGGGTGACTTGCTGGGTCTTGACGAGCATCAGATCGAGGATTTGGAGCGTCGGGGCATAGTCAGGAGAGGCGAGGCCCTCGGCGCGAACAGGGAAACGACATGATCCGATCACGATGGGTTGATGATGTCCTGGAGTTGACGATTGACCGGCCCGGTAAGCGAAACGCGCTTGACCGCTCCATGTACGAGGACTTGCAGAGGCAGGTCGAGTACGCGGGGAAGGACGAGAAATGTGCGGCGATCATCCTGACAGGCGCCGGCGGCATTTTCACTGCGGGCGCCGATATCGCGGATTTTCGAGAAAAACGAGGCGATGAGGATTCCCCTGCAGTCCGCTTTGTACGAACCCTGGTGCAAGCCGATGTGCCTCTGATCGCCGCGGTGGAGGGCTTTGCCATCGGAATAGGTTGTACTTTGCTGCAGCACATGGACTTTGTCTACAGCACAGCTGAAACGCGATATCGCATGCCTTTTGTGCAACTTGGACTGTGTCCGGAAGTTGCATCCACCGTTCTGATGGAGCGCATCGTTGGGCCGCGGCGAGCAAGGGAATGGTTGCTGCAATGCCGTGTTTTTGATGGCCAGGAGGCGTTCGAAGCCGGTTTCGTGACAGCTTTGGCCCAAGCCGGACACACTTTGGAAATGGCACATTCAACGGCCAGAGACCTGGCGGCCCTGCCTCGAACCTCTCTGATACGCGGGAAGGTGCTCATGCGCGATGCGCAAAAAGATGATGTCCTGCGCGCTCTGGATGTCGAGGTCCGGGCCTTCGCGGACCTCTTGAACTCTGATGAGACTCAGGAGATCTTTAAGGCTTTCCTGGAGGGTTCCCGATGAACAATGTCTCGACGCATCGACTGGATGTACGCTCCATCGGACGTGTTCGAGTGATCACGCTGGATCGTGCCCCCAAGCGGAATGCACTCGATGAGAATGCCGTTATCCAGCTTGCTCAGGCATGGCATGATTTTGCCGCGTCTGACGACAAAGTAGCGATTTTGCGGGCGGAAGGGCCTGTGTTTACCGCCGGTTTTGACATGAATGCACCTCCGGCGCAGTTCTGGCGCGCGATTCCAGGGATCGGCATAGAGCTTGAAAAGCCCGTTATTGCCGCGATCGATGGGCCTGTCATTGCCGCGGGCGTGTCTTTGGTTGCATTCTGCGATTTGTGTGTTGCTAGTGATCGGAGCTATTTTGTCTATCCGGAGGCACGCCTGGGCAGTGCGGCGGGGCTGATTGCATCCGTCGTTCCCCGCATACCGCACAAAGTCGCCATGGAATTGATGCTGCTGGGCCGTCCGGTCTCGGCAGCCCGCGCTTATGACGTAGGTTTCGTTAACCAGGTCTGTACGGTTGGGCAGGAGACAGGATTGGCGCTGCAGATGGCTCATGAGATGGCGGCGTCATCGCTGACGGTACTGCGTTTCTTGAAGAGCCTGTCCACGCAAACTCTGATGCGTAGCCCTGTTGAGGACATGGCGGTTGCGCAGATGGCGGTCGATGCGGTGGCAACAAGCGTAGATGCTCTGGAGGGTACCCTGGCTCGACGCGAGAAAAGGCCTGCACGCTTCAAGGGACGTTAAATGCGGATCCGTCGATATGGTCCTCGGGTGAAATAGTCGCCCAAGCCACATTTCCCATCACCAACTCCGCTATTATCATGCGGTTGTCCACTCTGACCGGCACGGATCGTACCCTGTAATCTGGTTGGCCATTGTGTTAATGGGCAGCTCGTTCGTAATTCTCTTTCTCGGGGCCAGCTCTATTGTTGGTCTAGGGATAGGAGTAATTGTATTAGATGCGAGCTTGCAGATTATGCAAACAGCAAACCAAGCTCGCGTATTCGCGCTGCGACCAGAAGCCAAAAGCAGACTGAATACTGCCTACATGGTTTGCTACTTTCTTGGTGGAGCATCTGGATCAGTCGCGGGGTACTTGGCCTGGCAATGGTATCGCTGGCCAGCAGTCTGTTGTGTCGGGCTAGGTTTTGTCTTAATTGCCGCGCTCAGTCATCGACGTTCACCAGTTCAAGTCATGTTGCAGCGTTAACCGCTCAATTATGTCGCACCGCTAGAGCCACGCCTGTTTTTCTATCCGCACCTGTGCAAGCCGTAACGGTGATGGGCGGATCTGCATATCAGTCAGTGTGACACATCGTTCTCGCGTTCAAGTGCTGCGCGCCGCAGGCGCTGGTGGCCAATGGCC
The DNA here is from genome assembly GCF_020496585.1 of Alcaligenes sp. 13f. Taxonomy (NCBI): domain Bacteria; kingdom Pseudomonadati; phylum Pseudomonadota; class Betaproteobacteria; order Burkholderiales; family Alcaligenaceae; genus Alcaligenes; species Alcaligenes sp. 13f. The sequence continues at coordinate 166,355 of NZ_JAHKKC010000004.1, read as the reverse complement.
GTCTTCGCCACTTGAGCGCTGCGCTGCGACGTGTCTTCAGGTTCTGGGCAGTTCCGCCCCAGCAACCGGAGATACTGAATGGCTACCAAAGCACAACAGCGCAGGTTCATCAACACGGCCGATGAACACCAACAACACATCATCAAACAATTACACGCGGCTGGACGCTCGCGCGGCCTGGACCGAGTGTGGTCCGATTGGGTGGAAATGGGTGCTATCGCGATAGCGAATGCGGTCGATAGAACACGGTTTACACAGCGCGAACAGCGCTATCTGGATATCGTGGCTCAGTACCAAAAAGAAGAAGTTCACTGCCTGGCCAACGCATTCGCGCATCTGGTCCAGTGCTGGGAACAGCGTGCGGTCACTGGCGAGTTTGGCGACGTGCTTGGCGCCACGTTCATGATGATGGACATGGGCAATGCAGGTACTGGCCAGTTTTTTACACCATATGAGGTCTCTCGCATGATGGCTGAAATGATCCTAGGAGACGAGGCAACACTTAAAGCGCAGTTGCAGACGCGAGGGTTTCTCACGCTACAAGAGCCAGCAAGTGGAGCTGGGGGGATGATTATCGCAGCAGCGCATGTATTGGCCAATGCCGGTATCAACTATCAACAAGCCCTACATGTCACAGCAATTGATGTGGATCGACGGTGCGCTCATATGACATTCCTACAACTGGCGTTGCTGCATGTTCCAGCGGTCGTGATTCAAGGCAATGCACTGACTCTTGAGACGGTCGAGATCTGGTATACACCAGCTCATATACTAGGAGGATGGTCGCGGCGCTTACGTCAACAACAGTCCATCAGTGATGCCGCGCAATTGCTTATGCCGCAGCCCAAGCCGACACAGCAAGAACACAACACTGATGTGCCAGAGCAGCACGTTGAGCAGGCAATCAGCAAAGGTATCCAGGAGGGGCAGATGAGCCTGTTCTGAATATATGGGCCTCGGGTGAGGCCCATTCCGCTTGCGGATGATTAAAATCCACAACCCCTCAGACGAGGGGGTTGTCGGCCAAGTAGTATCTTTCGATTCTGATAATAGTTATAGCTATTGCCATGTGGGGGATATCAGCCGGGCAGTCCAGTACAACCCCAGTCCGAACATGCAATGCCCAACAAGTTGCACGGTTCGAATAATATTGACATTAGGTGCCTTGGCGCTGGCAATCCCGAATCCCATCGCCGGTGCCATAATAAACCAGCCAGCAAAGATGGTAACAATGCCAAGAATAAGTGCTGGTAGCAGGGTTGGGCGTCGACCCCACTCAAGTCCGCATATGGCAAGCAGGATACCGGCGTAGATAATGCCAACCAAGTAATGCATACCCCACCCAATCATTGTCTCGAAAGGCATCGCAGGTGCGGTAGTAATGTTAATGTGTGTGAATTGTCCCTTTGCTATGTAGCTGAACCAGCGACCAGCCATAGTCCAGTTCGAGCCAGGCAGGCCAAATAGGCCAACTAGTAGCCGTCCCCATATGTCATACACCGCTGTCGCCCCAACTCCAATCGTGATGCTACGTATTAAAAACTCAACCATTTTTTCCCCCCCTTTTGTTGGGCCACTTCCACTCCATTACAAGGTAAAGTAGGCCGCCTAATAATAGTGATGCCGCTGCGATTTTTAATGATCGGTCAAAGCCTGTACGTGCATCAGGACCAAGACTCATAATGGCGTTCACCATTGGTGGTCCCGCAATTTGTCCGATGCCGTATAAAGCCGTCAGCAAACCCATGTAGCGAGCAGCATGGTGCGGTCTGAGGCGTGTTACCTCATCCATCGCAAAAAAATTGATGGCGCTGAATGGCAGCCCCGCTAGAATGCTGCTAACTACAAATCCCGATACCGTAGGCCATACGGCGGCAGTAATCACACCAATAGCTTGAACAAAATAACAGGCTGTCAATGCCCATCTCGGATCCCTGACTAACTGTCTCCGTGTGGCTAATAGCGACCCAATTACGGCAGCAAAGCCGAAGGCTGGCCAAAAAAGATCGAGCCAGGCTGAGGGGGGAAGTGACTCTCGGGCAATAACAGGAAGGTAGGTAGCGGTGATGATGTACCCAAAACCGGCTAACCCATAGGAAAATGCAAAAAGCGCCATTTCGCCTTTGTTTTCTACTGTCGAGGGGACTGGGGGAGGAGTCGAGCGGCTTGAGGACGGTGCGTTCTCATTGCTGAACGAGGACCACGTTATTGCCAGTAATGTGGCAGCGAGAATAGTAAAGCTGAGCCAACCAGATGTTGAGCTCCAACCTAGACTAACCATTGCTGTCACGGCGAGACCAGAAAGCGCAATGCCGAGTCCAACACCAACAAAGATAAGGCTGCCAGCTGCCGCTTGCCCGCGTGCCACCAAAATTGAAAGGCACCAACGGGTGGTGTGGACAAATACAATGGCACTTACAGCGCCTGAAAGCAGACGTAGCAGTAGCCACAACGGCTCATACTGAATACACATACCAGCCGTGAGCCCGATGGTTATCAATAGTCCCCATTTAACGAGTGTGGCGCTGCTCCATACGCGGGGTAAACCCATGCAAAGCATTGCCCCCGCGAGGTATCCAAGATAATTAGACGTGGCCAGCGAACTACCGAATGAAAGTTCAATGGCGCCATCGGCGATCATCATTGGCAAGATGGGTGTGAAAGAAAAACGACCAATCCCCATAGCAATGGCGAGCGATACGGCGCTGACGGCAACAACAACCCAACTCGGTGGCTCTTGTGACTCAGGTTCAGAAGGGTAAGTTGCGGGAGGGCTTGAGCAATGGGTCTGTGAAGTCATGGTGTCGTCACTACCGATAGCCCTGCGGCGCTCCATTGTGGCAGACCATCTTCAAGACGACGAACTTTATAGCCTAGCGCTTGCAGTGCAGCTACAGCTTCAAAGGACAGAATGCAATGCGGACCGCGACAATAAGCAACGATCTCTTGAGTAGATGGAAATTGACCAATACATGCCTCAAGCAGTCCGAGCGGAACATTCAGTGCACCAGGAATATGTCCCGACGAGAACTCGCTTTCCGGTCTAACATCAATAAGCGTTACGGCATCGTCTTTAAGTCGAGAAAGTAACTCTTCCCGCGATATGGGTTCTAGTTGTTCGCGTGCCCGCAGATAGTCCAAGCGCAGATCTCTTACCGCTGCTGCATTCCGTTCCCGTACCGCTCGTAAAGCCGCGATTAATGCCTTATATTCTGAGATTTCTCCTAGGCGATAGAAGACATATTTGCCTTCGCGTTGTGCCTCAACAAGCGATGCACGGCGTAGAACCTGTAGATGTCTCGATGTGTTTGGAAGGCTGAGGTTAGCTCGACTGGCCAGCTCATCTACGCTTAACGGACCCTTCTTAAGTATTTCAAGTAGGGTAAGTCGATGTGTGTTGCCAAGAGCTCCCGCCCGTTCCGCCAAGTCGTTTAAGTCGTTATCTTTGCTCATGCACTATATCATTCAATCAAATTCACAATTGATTGAATGATATCATGAGTTAGTGCCTCAGTGGGCATGCCGTGCTCTGCGGGCCAGACACTACTCTACTGAAATCCTCCGGGTAACGATCCCTCCCTGGCGTCGGCCTCGTGTCCGCGCTGGTAGCGTGATGCACACCAGGCACGCGAATATGAGTGCGACTCCTACCCATCCTTGCGCAGGAAGCCGTTCGCCCACGATGACTGCGGCCAATGTAGAGCGGCGTCAATCGACCCTACAGCCTTCCCTCGTCGCGACACGTTGAGTGCTCCCAACGAGTGAGCCGCTTGGGCGTGATTTCATCGTCAAAAATCGGATGCTGTGCTCGTGCAACGCCTACGAACGTTGTTGTGAACAGTGACTGCACACGAATCTCTGGCCCTAGCTTGCGCGAAGCACTGATAAACAGATCAATGCGGCCACTACGCAGTGCCTCTTCGTCTACGTCATCTCCCTCCGGAGAGAAACGCAGCATTGCACGCGGCATATCTGAGGCCATTGCGGCCAACAGATGGCCCAAATAGATACTCACGAACTCATCTGTAGCACGGACGTTAAAGTGCCTGTCCAGCGATTTCAGGTCGATCTCGGTGTCAGATCGAACACGGGATCGCCCAACGCCTCCCGGATGCGGCTCAAGGTGCGGTTCATTGCCGGCGCGCTCAGGTGCATGCGGCGCGCAGCGCCGATCACGCTGCCCTCGTCGAGCAGTACATCCAGCGCCAGCAGGAGATTGAGATCGTGACGCGACATGGCTGGTTCCTATCATTTACCTTCATGCAATCATAAGCTCTTTCGAATAGCAGATGAAGCATTCACATTAAAGTAGCTTGTCGCAACATGACCGTTGCAATAGCCATAGCGATGGCTCCAGCAAAATACATCACAGCGTACAGCGCGTAGGGTGGTGGTTTCACTCCCTCCAAGGCCTTGGCTATCACAGGATCTGAGATTGGGGTGTTGCGGAGTTGCCAAAGTCGAACCGCACGATAAGCATGGAACAAGCCAGCGGTAATGAGACCTGCGGTAATGAGCAAACCAATTGGTGGCACCCACCACATAGCAGTTGCTAAAGGTTGAATTATCGCGTCCATCCCTGTCCTCTTGATCAGTGACCACTTAATTGTCTGTCGTTGAGTTCAACGAGTCCCATTTAACTTTTTAGCTTCGACCCTACTGGGTCTGCGCGCTTCGCTTGCCAGGGCCGCGGTGCGGCCTAGTTGGTGCGCTGCGCACAGAAGGCGCTCGCCGCGCGGCTGTGTTGCGTCCTCTCACTACTGGGCTACCGCGAATCCGATCTCGTCAGTCCGCCGCCCCAACAACGCCGACCGTACCACTCCAGGCCCGCACTTCAAGGGCTTTCGCGGCATAAACCGCTCGCTTCGCTCCCTATTTATTCCACGGTCCCTTTCCGTTTGTCCTTCCATGGTTCGGCACGGCACGGGCGGCGAACTAACGAGACCGGCGGCACACACCGCAAGCCGAAATGTAGAACGCAACACAGATCTACAAATCGGGCTCGGAATCTTCGATCCCGGTCAGCGGTAAATCCTTGGAATGTTTAAAGGGGTGATTCATGCAAGCAAAGAAAACTCGGCATAAGGGGTACATCGTAACCGTGAAAGACGGTGATGAAACCACCGAAACTCATTATGTAGTCAAGCCAGATGGGACTGTTCTTTTCAGTTCTGGCCATGACCCGCAAGACCCCCGTTTTGGTCCACGAAATAGCGACGATTGGGGCCAGTCATCAACCTTGCCCGAATGCGCTGTGTTCGTTGGTTTTTTCTATATACACATTGCATAAAGAAGCCCCTGTCCGGAGGCAACCGGAACAGGGGCAGGCATCACACAACCTTGAAGGAGTTCACGCAATGCAAATTGATCTTATCAAATTAGCCCAGGAATGGCGAGAGGCCCATGCAACCGCAACACCCTTTCGTCTGCCGGCGTTGACTGTTGCCCAGCTGGGGCATCTATCCGCTTTACTTGCCGACGCGATTCCCGTCGCTGGCAATTCGACGATTCACTAAGCCGGTAGGAGTACGCATTATGAAACACAAAGCCATTGAACTGGACCCACGCAAACTAATCGTTTCGGAGCAGTATCAAGCACGTAAGACGGCCAGCCAGACACCGTTGTCACAACTGGCTGACTCGATTGCGACGGTCGGCTTGATTCATGCTCTGGCCGTGGTCAAAAGCAAAAAGCGCGGTTTCTATGAAGTGGTGGCTGGCGGTCGTCGCACCAAGGCCATCCACCTGTTGCTGGACGAAGGGCGCTGGCCGAACGGGCAACTGGTCGATTGCAATCTCTATGCCGATGAAAACGCGCTACTGGTCTCAATTACCGAGAACGTGCAGCGTGAGCAGATGCATCCAGCCGACGAGTTTGAATCCTTCGCAGCGTTGATCGATGAAGGTAAGACGATTGAGGAAGTGGCCGCCGCGTTCGGTGTTACCGCAACGGTGGTGCGTCGTCGTTTGCAGTTAGGGCGAGTGGCCCCGGCATTGATGCAAGCCTATCGAGAGAACGATCTGTCTCTCGACGCATTGATGGCCTATGCCGTTACCGATGATCAAGATCGGCAAGTGCAGGTGTACTCAAGCCTGGATCATTGGGACCGGAAAGACTCACGTACGATTCGACGTCATCTTACTGACGAAGCCATTACGGCGAATCACCGGCTGGTCAAATTTATCAGCTTGGATACCTATGCAGCGGCTGGCGGTGGGGTAACGCGTGATTTGTTTGCCGATGAAGCAGACCTGGGCGGGATTTACCTGACGGATAAGGCGTTAATTGAGCAATTGGCGCTGAGTAAATTGCAAGAAACCGCCGCGAGTTTGACCGCACAAGGCTGGGCGTGGGCAGAAGCGAAGCTAGGAACGGAACCCATTAGTGATCGCTATGGTCGTGTTTATCCAGAGCCGGTTGATCTGACGCCGGAGCAGCAAGCGCAGGTCGTCCAATTGCAAGCACAAGAAAAATCGCTGATGCATGAGATAGCGATTCTGGAAGAAGAGGAAGAAAAGGCTGATGAAGATGAATGGCGAGCATTGAATCAGCAGCTTGACGAGTTGCGAGAGCAAATCGATGCGATTGAAGATCAGTGCGTAGCCTATACCGATAGCCAGAAAAACGTGGCAGGTTGTATGGTCGGTCTCAATTATCAAGGTGAACTGCATATTGTAGAGGGGCTTGTTCGTCCAGAAGATCGTGCGCAAGTTCAAGAGCAGCAGCAAGACGCTGAGGGCGTGGGGCGTGTTTCTCTGCCAGCGGTAAAGACCCGCCCAACGCATTCTGAACGCTTGGTGCGCCAGTTGACCGCCAATAAAACGGGCATTGTGCAAGCCGCCTTGGCTAACAATCCTAACGTGGCCCTGGCCGTGCTGGTCGCTCAGTTGGCTCGTCGTCATTTCGGCACTGGCTATTACAGTCACGGTGGCTTCGGCTTGGGTATTTCGACCAGTTGCGAACCCTTGGCGTCAGACGCGCCAGACTTCACGGAAAGCCGCGCTGGTCAGGAGTTAGCACGTATCGAGCAGCATTGGGGTGATGTGATTACTCCAGGTAGCGATGGTGGTGAGTTGACCTGGGCGCTGAGCCAAGATACCGAGACCTTGCTTGAATTATTGGCCTACTTGGTAGCCGTCACTGTACAGGGCATCCAACACCAGGAGTCCAGTCAGACGAGCACACTTGATCAACTGGCCAGGTTGCTGGATGTACAGATACCCGAGTGGTGGAGCGCTACAGGTGAAACCTACCTAAGCCATGTCTCGAAAGATCGGTTGGTGGAAGTCGTTTCCGAAGGGGCGTCGCCCGAGCAAGCCGCACCGTTGGTGCGGATGAAGAAAAAAGAGGCGATTGACGCCGCAGAGAAAGCGCTTGCGGGTACTAATTGGCTGCCATCCATCATGGCTATTAAACAAAACTGAGCACTAGGCAAGCTACCCCGTTTTGGGGTAGCTCATAGGCAGTGAAATAACTTATCTAGTGGAGTTAAGGCAATGAGCACGACGAAGAAATGGTGGAAATATTACTCAACACACATCAGCGCGAATCTGGTGGTTCTGTTGCTAAGCATTGCTGGGCTTAATGATTTCGTGCATGACGACCCTGCCGGTGCTGTGTACGTATCGGTTATTGCGTTGCTTGGCCCCTACCCGTACTTTGTGGGAATCGCTCTGAGCATCAGTGTGCTTGCTTTTACCTATTCCAGAGCGGATGAGTGTACCGAAGGTCAGGCGTTTGCGTTGGCTGGAGTTGTGTTTACGGGGCTTCTTGCGGGCCTGGTGTTCTCCAATTGGTTTTTCTCCTAAGCCGGCAGTGGTACACGTATCCGTAGTTTTTTATCAAGGTTAATCCAGGTTGCTAGCGTCTTGATGGTTGGCGCTGGCAGTCTTAATACACTGGGTGATGATATGAATTTAGCAACAGGGCCATTCGATATGTTTTTCAATCATGGTGGCTGGCGTGAGTTTTTAGAACCGTCGGGGCCAGCCCTAGTATTCACAATACTGTGTGGTGTAGGGTCAATTCCACTCATTTGGGGGCTTGTAAAAGATCGGCAAGGGTTGATGTTTGTCGGTTTATCTTTGAGCGGTTTCGCTATTGCGTCAATCATGATTGATTGGAAGGTCATGGCGTTTATCTGGTTTCCAATACTGATTGGCGTCGCAATAGTTTATAGGCCAATGTCGGCCATAAAAGAACGTGAAAAACAAGGTGGTGGCCCGGCCGGGGGACACAAGCCAGTGCGCGTGGTAGAAGCCGCCCAACCTACCAGTTCGCCGCGTGATCAGAGTGGCGACTCTGCCCCGTAGTAAATGACAGCACCAGGAGCAAAGGAAAAACGAGCAGTAACGGCAGCGCCTGAGTTTTCCAATAAGCCAGTACACCCGCTGAATTCTTAACCAGCTTTAAGCTGTTTTTTTTCGTATGTACGAAACCTGTTTTCTCTTGACGGTAATGTAGATTTACATTACTATAGGGGTGTGTCTTATAGGAGAAAACCATGACTACTTTATCAGTTACAGCCAAAGGTCAGATCACTTTAAAGCGGGACTTGCTACAGCATATCGGTATTCAGCAAGGCCAAAGAGTTGAAGTCGTAAAGCTGCCTGATGGCGAATTACGGATTAAGGCTAAACAGCAAACACAGCCTATCAGTAGTGTTTTTGGCTTGCTCAAAGATAAAACGTCTGGAACGGTTGTTAGTATCGAAGAAATGAATCAAGCGGTAGCCGCAGGCTGGGCAGGGGATAAGTGATGGAGATTATCGCAGACACAAATGTTTTAGTTCGTGCAATCGTTGCAGACGACCCCAACCAAGCGGCAGCGGCTCAAAAAGCATTGCTTAATGCAAGCCTAGTAGCGGTGTCCCCTATTGCTCTGTGCGAGTTGTACTGGGTTTTGAGCAGGGCTTACAAAGTACCAGATACAGACATTGAAGCCGCTATTCGTGGCTTGATTAGCTCAGCTAATGTACGCGCTGATACTGTAGCGGTAGATGCTGGCTTGATGTTCATGAATAACGGTGGTGATTTTGCTGATGGCGTCCTGTGGCATATGGGGATTGCGCTTGGTGGCAAGACCTTTGTTTCTTTTGACAAGAAAGCTGCCAGTATTTTGAAAGCTCAAAAAGCCAGCGTCAAACTTATGTAAGTCAATGGATAAGGGGCTAGAGTTTTCTAGTGATTGGTGAGCAACGATGGAAGGCTAAGCGGCGCTGTGAATGAGCACAGCCAAATCCTGGCACTGTAAGGAAGGGATATGTTCAGTACATTAAAGTGGAAACTAGAAATCAAACGATTGCGCCAGCTATCAAAGCAGCGGGGCCAGCCTTCATTGCCTGAGCTGGTCGAGGGTCATAGCCGACATCCCGCTTGGCGTATCAAGGTGCCTGGGCGCGAGGATGTCTATATGTGCAGTCCCTATACCACTGGCGATGGATATGTGATCCTCGTTGACGCCATCAAATTCAATATTGGCTGGCTACAGGCAGGACCAGGACTGGACGACTCATGTAAGTTGCGTCGCCATATGCCTGCGGACTATAAGTTTCATGAGGCCGTCATTGGGTTCAAGCACGGCATTGAAAATCCAGTACCGCTAGCTGAAGTGAATTATCTGGAATGGGGTCGTCGTGCAGGCATTCGATTCAGAAATGGCATGACTCGTTCGTTTTGGCTGTTGGCCCATGATGCTCCTGCCTTTCCCGTCTTTACGGACTGTCATTACAGCATTGATAAACTTCATGAAATGGCCGGTCTGGCTGAGCCAATGCCCGTCACGATGATATAGTTTTTTTTACCATCAAGGGTGGGCCGATAGCCTAACCGATCTGGTTTGATGAGTGTGCCCGCCAAGCGGGCCAGGCTCTACTCCGCCGCATGCGGCTCCACCGAACCCCTACGGGTTTCAGCCCTTCGGGTAACGATCCTTCACACCTTCGGCCCTATTGGGCCTGCGCGCTTTGCTTGCCAGGGCCGCGATGCGGCCTATGTGGAAGTTGTTTCCGAAGGGGCATCGCCCGAGCAAGCCGCACCGTTGATGCGGATAAAGAAAAAAGAGGCGGTTGAGGCAGCAGAATAAGCCCTTGCTGGCACGGACTGGCTGCCATCAATTATGAAGATCGAAAACTGATGACAAGAAAAGCTACCCTCATAGTAGGGTAGCTATCTGGGAAATACAAACAAATACCTAATGGTGAGTAGAATAGATTTTCTATTTCAACGCTTTTTATATTAATTAAAATAACCTAACTCGCCATTGTTATATAAGCTGCATTCAGTTTAGTATATATAAAAAGCACCCACAGGATCGGCATCAACGATTCCTTGCCGTTGTGCATCTGTTAAGTATGGCTCAAGGAAATAATCAATATAAACTGTCCCTTCTGAATCTATTTTGATGCATCCTACCGTATCATATTCATCAATTTTCCCACCGCCTACGAAAATTTCTGCATTTACAGCTAGGCTTCCACGATAGGGTTCTTGGTGGGACTCAATATCAATTTCACCTGGGCTAGTAATATTTCTGTAGATTTCTAATCCTGGGGCGTTTTCAAAATCGGTATATCCTCGACCGTCATGATGCTTAATATAAACATACTCATCAAAATTTAGATCTTCTGGTATATTTCCATTGGTTGCTGGATTGTTATACCAGTTATTGTATGTTGATAAATCATTATAGAAGGCCGTTATTTGGTTTCCAATATTATCTTTTTCACCTAGCGCACTATGGTAGTTAGTCCAAGTTCCGTTGGTGTATTGATATAGCCCGGAAGCAGTACTATCTGGCTTCGAAAGTTGTAATCCTAAGGATGATTCAATAAATGCGACATTTAAAGCTATTTGAATTTGATAGTGAGTGAAATTATTTTCAACTCCATATCGATAAATTTGATTAGCTATGTTTTGCTGCTCGTTAGTGAGTTTAGCCATAGTGATTTACTCGCAATAATTTAGGTTGATTGAGATTTTTTCGCTATTATCTCGTAGATAATTAGTTACTCCGATCTCCTTGGCTTGTGTACAAGCTTCTTCTGTCTCACCTGATAAAGCTAGAATAATTATTCTTTCTATTTTTGCTTTTTGTGTATTTGATAAAAAATAATCATCATTAAGTAGGTTCTTATACTTGCTCTTATCGCTAGTTTCTGCTGTTGTTATTAGGTTTTCGTTATCATTCAGTTCATAAATAGTTGGAATTGTTATTTTTGATTCTATTTCTTTTAAGAATATTTCTTTAAATATTATTAGTTCAAGATTAAATTCATTTTGTTTGATTATTGGTTTTGAATTTAGGAAATCAATTGTGTTTATAATGCCAAAATTTGGTTTATATAAAACCATTTTATTGCTTTTTCCTGAATGTGATCCGCAGTATGCTATTAAATAATTATTAGGATTTTTATTTTTATTAGGCAATATTATTTTCTGTATTGATGGTATATCAAAGTCGCATCCAGGAGGTACATCGATATTTTGCGTTAGCAGGTTTGTGCCTGTAGTAGTGGTCGCTTTTATTGTGTTATAGCGTTTCTCATTGCCGCTTTCTTTAATAGATTCATATTCATAGATATTGTTATCTATTACCAGCTTTTCTGAAGCTGTGAGATCCGGGCTTTGAGCAATAGCACTTGATATATTTGCGATTGAAAGAATAACTGCTGACATGAAATGGTAGTTCTGCATGACGCATCTCCTTGTTATTAGCCAAATCCTGCAAGCTAATTTATCAGCATTCTAAATAATAATCAATCTCATTATTGTTTATGAGTTTTTAGTTGAGTTCAGATATTTCCCCAAACTGAGAGTGCTTAAGCTCTTAAATACTTCATAACTAAACTCAGTTGCTAATATAGTGTTTATATATCAATCGGTTATCGGGGTATTGCTGCGGTTTTCTGGCTTGAAAACTTAGAATTTAAATGCAAGCTGTAAAGTATTCATCAGCGCTGTTTGTGATCAGTGCGCTAAACAAGCCGCACACTTTGCTTGCCAGGGCCGCTGTGCGGCCAAGTTGGTGTGCTACGCACAAAAGGCGCTCGCCGCGCGGCTGTGTTGCGTCCTCTCACTACTGGGCTACCGCGAATCCGATCTCGTCAGTCCGCCGCCCCAACAACGCCGACCGTACCACTCCAGGCCCGCACTCCAAGGGCTTTCGCGGCATAAACCGCTCGCTTCGCTCCCTATTTATTCCACGGTCCCTTTCCGTTTGTCCTTCCATGGTTCGGCACGGCACGGGCGGCGAACTAACGAGACCGGCGGCACACACCGCAAGCCGAAATGTAGAACGCAACACAGATCTACAAATCGGGCTCGGAATCTTCGATCCCGGTCAGCGGTAAACCTTTTTGTGATTCGATTTTTTGGGAGCAAACATCATGGCATCGGTAAACAAAGTGATCTTGGTCGGCAACCTTGGACGTGACCCCGAAGTACGCTATAGCGCGGAAGGGGCTGCTATCTGCAATATTTCCATCGCCACGACTTCGCAGTGGAAAGACCGTAGCTCTGGTGAGCGCCGCGAGGAAACGGAATGGCACCGTGTGGTGTTCTACAACCGTCTGGCTGAAATTGCAGGTGAGTACCTGAGAAAAGGCCGACCCGTTTATGTGGAAGGTCGTCTACGCACCCGCAAATGGGCAGGCGATGATGGCCAAGACCGCTACACTACTGAAACAGGGTCTTGTTTTGCATTTGTGTAGACATTGGTGTATATTGATTGTATGGAAATAGATGGATTTGACTGGGATGATGGCAACTGGCCCAAGTGCGGCAAGCATGGTGTTACTCGCGAGGAAATCGAGCAGGTTTTCTTGGGTGGCCCTGCTGTTATGCCTGACCCGTTTCCTGATGAGCCGCGCATGAGGGCTATTGGAAAAACTGTTGCTGGCCGGTATGTGTTTTTGGTGTTTATGTTTCGCAAGGTAGGTGGCCAAACCAAATTGCGACCCATCAGCGCACGTTTCATGCACCAGAAGGAGATCGATCATTATGAACAGAAAACTTAAGCCTCTACCATCGTTGCGTAGTGACGCAGAAGCCGAAAAATTTGTGACGGATGCTGATCTGTCGGAATACGATTTGTCCGGCTTCAAGCCAATGAAGTTTGAATTCGCCAAGAAGGAAGCTGCATTGAACATGCGTATTCCATCCGCGCTGTTATCTGCGGTGAAAGCGAAGGCAGCCAGTAAAGGCATTCCCTATACTCGTTATGTTCGAATGCTGCTTGAGAACGATATTTCGCACTCTCGCTAGTAGACAAAGGCCACCCAAGGGTGGCCTTTGTTGTTTCTAGTAGCCAAGATGGGCTTAGCGTTCTAGTTCAGGGCCGTCTGATTTCACTTCCAAATTTTGTGGCTCTATGTTTTTCAGTCTACCCGCGTAAGCAGGTGTCAATAGTTGATTGACCCGCTCAAAGTCCGACTGCGGTACTTGGGCATTCTCGATATCTCTGCCGATATAGAGGTCCGTCCGATGGTCTTCCAGCCCTTTGATGTAGCCTTCCAGGACGTCTGGATTTTTCAGCTCTGCAACAGTCATCTCTTGAGCCTTCGAGCCTGCTGCATAACCACGATCATAGGCTTGAAACCCCTCCGCCTCTTCACGCTCAAATTGATGCTCTGGTAAGGGAGACTCAAAATTTCGCTGCTCCTCTCTTGCGTGGTCGGCTGACGTCAATTTTTCTAATGACATACTGGCCTCATAAATCTTCGTATTGATGTGCTCACGCTCAGCCGGTTGTCGCTGAAGTCCCAGTTTGACCATCACATCCCGGAATAATCTGGGTCCATCCATGGTTCTGGAGCGCCGTTGCTGCTCAACAGCCTGTGACTTTTCAGCTTGCCGCCGTCGCTCGCGATCATCTATTGATTTGCGTTTGGTGTCGTTATCCCCATTGTTCAGTTTCTTTTCCATCGTCGTGAATCTCCTATTACGCGCAGTTTGATGCACTGCATGGTGAAGCCTTCATCAGAGTGATAAAGGCGTGACAATCTGGCCGCGCTGTTCAATAGCAGCGGCTAAATCGGAGTTGGTGGGAGAGTGAGTTTCCCCGGCGGTGCCGGGGCCCCATCATAGTGACGCCGCCTGGTCTGGGGACCAGGCAAGAGACCAAAAGTCCCTCAACGAGCTGGCGCTCTTTGTGGCCCTTAAGGTCTCACACAGGACGCACCCCCACAGGGGTGCCGAAAGCCGCATGAATGCGGACTTTCAAGAGGTTGGCTACTTTAGGCAGTGTGGAACAAATAGAGCAACAAAAGCATCTCAAAGCCAATGACCAAGCCATTTTTATGTGGCACGACTGTGGTGTTTTGGCGTGTAGACATGTACTAAAAACCAGCCAATTGCCAGTTAATAGACAATCGTTAGTCGATTAGTACCCACTGACTGGACAAGTAATAGACAAATCATGGACTATCAATAGACGGACCATTGACAAACCCTTGGCAATAAATTGCCAAACCCCTCAAATCTCTAGCTCGGCATGCTGTTTTTCGGGTTTGGTGTGGGCCAATTCATGTGGCTTGACCTTGTTGCGGGTGGTCAGCAAGTCATGAGCCAGCCCTTTGTAGGCCTTTCGATTGACTGCCTTGGGGAGCAAGGTGGCGTTATCCGTGAAGACGGTGACCTCATGCCGTTCACGTGAAATACTCACGTAATAGGTGTCTTGGGCGGTCGTGCGTGAGAAACTTTCCGCGTTGTAGAGCACGCGATCGCAGGTCAAGCCCTGGGCACTGTGGGCGGTCGTCGCGTAGGCATGATCCAGGTGCAAGGGTTGGTCAGCGGACAAGGTGACGGCTCGGCCATTGGCGGCAATCGTCACCGAGTCCTGCGCGATACCGAGTACTTCGTAGCGCTCGCCATTGGCCAGGTCGAGCTCGGCATTGTTGCGAGTGACCCGAACCATGTCACCCACGGACACTTCTGCGGTGTGCTGGTGATAGACCGATAGCGTACTCATTGTTTTCGGGATCACTTCAATGGGTTGAGCTTCCTGGCCAGGGTCGGGGCGCAGGGGTAGAACGATCAGCCTATCGGTGGCGCGGTTGCATTCGACAACCTCATACAGTTGGCCACGTTTCATCCCGTTCTTGTAATCACGCTCGGGCTTGACGATGTCACCGACCGTGTAATACTTGGCGCAGCGACGCTCGGCTCGGGTGGTGTCGTGTCGGGTGAGTAGGCGATATGGCCGTCCTTTGCCATTCAGACCTCGCAGCTCATGTACTCGTTGATTCAAGGCCTGGCGAGAGTGATTGGTACCAGTGACAATGAGCGTATTGGCTTGCGCGGTATCGGACAGGTTGACGTACTCGCGTGCGATCGCCTCATAGCGTGGGCTGCTGTCACGTATTTGGGTGCCGTCATCCCATTTTGTGATGCGATCGTCAATCTGGACGACATGATCTTCCAGAACCTTGAGTGACGCACTTGCTTTGCCGGCGGCGGCCAGTTCGACCGCTTGTTTTAGCGTGTCGCTTTTCTGGCGCTGAATATCGCCCATAAGAGCAGTTTTCATGCCTTGTTCTTGCAGCAGTGCAAATGCCCGGCCAGCCTCGACCGCTTTGGTCTGGCCAGTGTCCCCGAGCAAAACGATGCGAGCGCCGCTGGGCTGCAACCGATGTAGCAACTTTTGCATTTCGCGTACCGGAATGACCCCGGCTTCGTCAATGACTACCACCGTTTTTTTACCCAGCTTACTGTCCAGGCGTTCAGTCTCGGTGGCCGTTGTCATTGAGGCAACCGTGTTGGCTTCAATGCCGTCCTGGCGCAGATTGGCGACCTGTGCACCGTAAGGAGCCAGGGCGATCATGCGATATCCTCGTGCCTCTAACAACGCTTTGGTTTCTTGCAGTGCGAATGATTTTCCCGTACCGGCCAATCCTTGTACGCCCACCACCTGGTCTTGGCCTGATAGCATCAGTTCGATGGCACTGCGCTGGCCAGGTGTGAGGGTGGTGTCGGTTAACTCTGCCTGCAATTGATCACGTGCTAGCACTGGGGCAACCTTGTCGCGTCCCGCGTGCATCATGGATACGACATCGCGTTCACTGCGCAATGCCGTCTGGGTCGCAAACAGTGGTTCGGTGGGTGTCAGCCGACCTACACCAATGGCTTGATCGACTTGTTCCAGAGCTTTTTCTATCGGGATGCTTCGTAATTGGGCTAACTCTTGCGCCCACGCTTGGCGTGTTCGTGGTTTGGCCTCCTGGTCTGAGCTGCTGCGGTAATGAAAAGCCTTGGCCACCAGCTCGTTTCGCGCAACCAGGCGACTGAGAGACTGTCGTAGTTGCTCTGCGCTGACGGCTCCTTCCCCATGGCGCAGCGCATGGCTGAGCAATGCGGACTGGCTCATGACGGTTTCGCGTTCAGCGAGGTGCTTGATGGCCCAAATCATCGCGGTATCAGCGATACGCTGACGAGCCTCTGGCTCTGGTGAGTGGCGAGCAAGGCTTTCCAGATCCTTGGCGCGCTCTTTAGAGGTGTGCAGACTATTCTGAAAGTCGATGCCAATGTCCTTGGCTTGTGTTGTCCAGTCCGCTTGAAGCTGGTCGCGGGTGAACTCCTGGGTTTTGGCCTTGCGTGTGGCCAGAACGGCCATCTGGCGTTGCGCATGAGAAGCAGTGTGACCGTCCATGCCCGCGTCGGCCAGTCGCTGGTGCATTTGCGCACTGCGTTTACTAAAGTGCTCGATCTGGTCACGTGAGATATGTGCCAGTTCGATGTGGTTCTTTTCAAAGCGCAGATCGTAGCCGATGGCGGTTAACTCTTTGGCCAATTCAGCCATGTAAATCGAGTCCAGGAGCGGACGGGACTGAACTAATAAATCATTGTTCAGCGCGGCCCAACTGCCATCTTGGCGTCGGGTCAGGTTCATGATGACGGCATGGGTGTGAAGTTGGGGGTCCGGCGGGGAGCCATCCGTCGCCCTGGCAGTCTCATGGCGAAACTTACTGATGATCAGGTTGCCTGTGTTTTCGACCTGTGATTTACCTCGGATGGTTTGTCGAGACTGCGCAAAGTGCTGCTCTGCGTAGGCTAAAGCGCGTTCAGCAGCTCGGTCATGGGCCGTGATAATGCGCTCATCACCACCGATCAAGGCTTGCAATGAAACACTTTTAGGTGCTGAGATCGTCAGATCCAGGCCTGAGCGGGCCTGTGAATCGTGGCGGATGCTGTTGCCCGCATTCACGCCATGGCCAAACTCACCACGCAACATTGCATGAAATCGCTGGGTATCGACTATGCCGGATGCGCCAAGCATTTCGGCTCCCTTGCCTTGCCAGATAGCCGCTTGGCCGTCACGGCTGTAGTAGTCATCGGCCTGGTCGCCGTAGTAATGCGTATGCTTGGCGGCCGCAGAGCGGTGTAAAACCTCTTTGGTAATCATGATGTGTTTCCTACTGGCAAGACAAGGGAAGGACGTCACTAAGCGGCGGCCGTGTCTTGTGTTGAACGTGGAATACGTTTGAGTTGACTCGATTCAATGAACGGCTCAATGACTTGAGGAAAGGGTTCAAACTGCAACTTGAACCGTGAAATCGGGTACTTACCGGCAAAAGCGACATAGCCGCTTAAGTCATCAAAGGCTTGAATCTGCGCAGCGGTGACCACCCGCTCTGTGACCGGCGTATTTTGATCATTGGTATTGCGATCACCGACGGAGCGAGAGACGCTGTATTTATGGCGCTCTACCTCATGCTCGCCCAGGCTCTTGCTCAGATCCTCAGCCGTTTCATGGTCAGTGCGAGACCCACCCAACACCAGCAAGTTACGAAAACTGGCACGAATCGTTTGAGCCTTCTTCTCGCCGTAGATGTAGTCCAGTTGGGACGTGCTTTGCAAGCCAGCGACGATACGCAGGCCTTTTTTACGGCCCTTGGTCAGCCCATCCTCCAATGAGGGTAGGGCGTCCAGGCTGGCCAACTCGTCGATATACAACCACCAGCGTCGTTTTGCATCTTCAGGCAATGACAGGACAGCCGTAATGAACACATCAGCCCAAGAGGAGACCAATGGCTTCATTGCAGTCACCATGTCTTCACGCCAGTTGATGAACACGTTTCCACCGTTGGGATCGTCAATCCAGTCACGAATCGAGAATGGGCCGGATTTCATGCTGGTGTGCTCGGATAGCTTGTTTGACAGTACAAAGCGAGCACTTGAAAGCGCTTTACTGGCCTCAGATGAGCCTACAAACAGCGATTCAGCCAATGTGCCTGCCAGGTAGCTTTTGAGCTTGGCAGGGTCCTCAATCGTACACAGCCTAAATAGCTCGTCGATGTGAGCCTTGTCAGGTGTAACGGTGTAGAGCTTCTTGGCTGTCTCGCGCAACAACAAACGTCCGTAATCGTTCCATTCTTCTGCGCTCTTATCCTGGCTCATCGGTACCATTGAATGGGATAGGCGTTTCCAGTCATATTCCGCCCGAATTTCATTGAAGAACGCCCAGCCCGGTGAACGAGCATCGTACGGATTGAGGATGATGTCGCCTGGCTTCCAAAACTTGCTGAGCAAATCGCCATCGGGGTCGATCACAAACATTCGGTCCCCACGCTTTCTCACGGACTTGGCCATTCTGCGTAGCACCACGGATTTACCACTGCCGGTAGCCCCTCCAATAAGGGTGTGAAGGTTTTCTACTTTGACCGGCATCGGTACAGAGGCCACGTCCACCTGTCGGTGTAATCGGTCCGTACATTGTGAACGCAGCTTGGCAATGGGAACGACTTTCGTGCCTCGGATATGTCGTGTGAAACGGTCGCCTTCAAATCCGGCCGTGCGTTTAAACATTTTGCTTAGCGCAATCACGGCAACTAATGACAAGACAAATCCAATGGCAGGGGGAATATAGAGGACGGGGTACTGGACGGTTGCTGTCAGTAGATGCCAGGTGGTGCGTGCGTCCCAATGATTGACTGCCACCCCGCTGGCCAAGCTCGCAGCTGTTATCCAGGCCAGCAGCGGGAATGCAACAATCATCAATACCGACAAGCGTCGTCTCGTAATCGGTGACATAAAAAATCCTTGAAAAGCTATGCCCTGGGGCTGAGCCCCAAGGCATAGGCATACAGACGTGTTTATGAAGCAAGAAAGCGCAACAAAAGTGCGGTGGCACCTGCCCCGGCACTGGCCCCAACCAGCAAAGCCAAGATGGCCATCTTGAGTGCCGAGGCATGGGCAAATCTGGCATATCGAGCGGTGTCCGCACTGATCAGCTTTAACTCCGCGCGGATGGGAGAGAGGCTGCTACTAACATCGTGGACAACTTGACTGCTCAGCTCTTTGCTGGCTTGTTCCAGCACAGCGCCCAAAGTTTTGGCCAGATCTTCAGGCAAGTCTTGCAACTGCTTATTGGCAGCGGAAAATGCCTCGATACCGGCTACGAGCGCCGTGACGGTTTCGCGCAGTTTGTCGTTAGTACGCTCTGTACGTTCAATCAGCCCGGCCACATCACCCAGAGTCTCCTGGTACAACAGATCCAGCTTTGTCCGCGCTGTTTTTTCCTCACTCATGCGAAGCTCCGTTGGTGGCATGCAGCACATCGCCGAATAGGGCCTGAAAAGCACGGTCAAGCTGACGATCTACAGGGCGTGCCAGTGCTTTTAACGTGTGCATGTCTGACAGGTGTGAGATGTGTTTCCGATCCTTGGGATCAGCCTCGCGCAAAAGCTGGCGGTAGTCAGTTTGATCGGCCAGTATCGACGCGATAGTGGTGCGTTTATCGGCCAATAACTCAAACACTTCGTTCTCGAAAATGACGGCTTGGGGGCTGGCGATAAATTCGCCGGTCTTCTTGGCGTAGGTCAGCAGCGCCAGAAACTCTTCATCCACATCGCTTTCTACGCGGTTGAAGAGCACGCGAATTCGATTGGCCGGCACGCCCAGGTCGCTCAAGGCGGCAACGGTCTTGATGGTTTCTCGTTGTGCTTTTCCCGTCGGGACGACCGGCAACACAAATTGGTCAATTTCTTCATGGGACAAGTCGTAGCGCGACATGTGCGCCAAAAATTCCTCGATGTTCGATGCTCCGACGTCCACGATCGCATCGTCCAGCGTGAGCAAACCGCGGAACAGTTTGCCAAACTGCATCCCGCGAAGCTGGTCCACATCCAGCCCTAGATCTTCCGCTGTTTCATTGGTCGATTCGATAGCGAAAATCTGTGCATGATTCAAACGCGGGGCCAACAGGTGCGATGCCACGACGGTTTTACCGACCGAGCCGGTGTAGTTCAAAACGGCGATTTTCATGAGAGTTTTCCTTCAGGTTGTGAGGGTGAATTCAAGGTGGGGTTAAGAGGATTTAGGCTTGGCTCGCATAGCGCGGCCTTCTTCGCGCAACGCATCCAGGTCAATGTTCATCTCGCGGTATCTACGCAAGTCAGCGGGTGACTCAATGGCATTAGGACGGCCTTGCACCGCTTCGGTGCGGAGGACTGGAGCTTGGACCGGAGTGGTTGACGTGATAGGCGGTGCTGCCACGCTATGGGAGGGCTGGGTCAAGATTGGAACCTCGGTTGTGGATGTGTGAGGCTTCTTAGGCTGACGCAGGCGCCATAAGGCTTTAGAAAAAAAGGAATGCGAAATCGGGATTCCCGCCGCGTTCAAATCTTCGACGACCGCGGCATATGACGATCCGTTGGCCAGCCGCTGTTCGATGAGCGGCAGCAGTAAACGAACGCGTGCTGTGACCGTGGCTCGCGGGTCAGCAACGGCCAATGCTCGACGAAATTGCTCGACGAATTGGTCAACTTGCATGGATTGGGTTCCTGGTTGTGCTGGAAAGCAAATGCCACTTTCCACGTTGAAGACAGAAGCGCGGCAGTGCCGCGCAGGGGGAGCCGCGCCCGGTGACGGGCGTGGGGGGCAAGGCCCACGGGGAAGGGTCGAGGCCGCAGTCCGACCTTGGGCGGACTGGACAGGGAACCCGGCAGGGGTTCCGCGGCCAAGGGGTACATCCATCCCCGCCCGTTAGGGTGGGGACCAATGTTCTTTGGGGGTCTACCTTTCCCCCACGCGATTAGCGTGGGGGACTGACGTGATACGAACCTCGATTACAGCGTCAGGCGTTGCATGCAGAGAAAGTGGGCAGCAGATAAATGTTTCTGAAATGTAACTTTCTTTGAGTGCAGCAATGGAGTTATCCACAGCCCTATATGGTAGAAAGAAGGTAGAAAGAAGGTAGAGGTGTAACAGAGGCTCTGAAACCCGCGTGGATAAAGGCTTTCAGAAATGTAACCGCGATGCTATTACGATAAAGCGCGATGCTATTACGATAAAGCGCGACGCTATTACGATGGAGCGCGATGCTATTACGATGCTGGAAATGGGTTATCCACAGGCCCAGCTTAGCGAAAAAGTGACCAGCAAGCGCGATGCTATTACGATGTTAGGGGGCTAATTAAGATTGGCTTTTAGGCTGATTGAGGCTCATCGCTGACTCGATTCCAAACAGCTTGTTCCACCCCGCGTCGACTTGTTTCGATGCGAGGCGAGAGGATTAGACCGAGTTCTGCCAGCTCATTAATCGCTCGTTCCAGCGCCGGTTTGAAGTCACGCATCCGGCCTGCGTATTGGGCGCGTTCTTTGAGGATTTGCAGGCTGTAGCGCTGTTCAGCATCCTTTGACGTGCCGATCAAGCGCTGTAGGCTTTTGGACAGCGCATAGCGCATGTTTAACCGAGTATTCCAATCGATCAAGGTAAATTCACGGTTGCCAAAAATCTGCGTCCATCGTGGATCCACGTACAGCGTATATTCATTGAGCTCATCGTCATAATCAAAGCCACCTAGCATGGCCAGAACTCGGCTGGAAGGATGGTTGCCGAAGCTGTATTTCAAGCTACCATTTGTCCTCGTTGCCTCGATCGATAGCGTAAATCTGGCCAGATCTTTCATGGCATTATGCAGCCACTGATAGCTGGCTCCACTCGTATTTCGACCAAGTGCTCGTAAAAAATCGGCTCGATTGACGACAGGCCGTTGGCCAGATGGACAAGTCATCTGCAAGTACATGGCATGCATCCATACATCGGCATGGTCTTCGCACAGTTGCTTGCCGGAGCCTTTGATAACAACTCGCTCGTTGCGTAGGAACACAGCATCATCGTGCATCTTGCGATGGCCACGTGCAATTGGTGCGAAGACACTGCTACGAGCGATGTAGTTAGGCATCGCTCGTATATTTTCGCTAATGCCTGGTAGGAAAATGCGTTTGAAAGCAGGTTTGTTTGTCTGTTGGTACTTGAGAGATTCCTGTGAATGTTGTATCGCTGTTCGCGTGCTGGCTGTTTTGGCCAAACGGCTCAGAGCATCGCTTAATCGGTTGGCAGAGTGTTGGGTTGGCGAAGGCATGGCAATCCAAATAGCGTAGGCACAGGGCCGCTGCCGCTTGGATGCGCGCCCCTGTGCCGTTCAATAAAAAAACCGCTTCATGCACATACGGCGTGCGTAGCGGTTAATCGTTGCAGAGGGGCTGGTACAGACGTTCAGCGATAAACTGAAAGTTCGTTACCCAGTTTGAGACTACGACGCGGTTGAAGACCAGGCAGTCCGTGTTCTTCAAAGAATTCGCGACGGGCACGCAACCATTGTTTGTATCGCCAACCGGAGCGCTCATCCCAGGGATAGTTGGCATCAATGTCCGAGGCGATTTGCTCCAGATTCTTGCCTTCGGCTCGGCCGTCGTTATAGACCTCGGCCATTAAGTTATAGGAATAGATGGCGAAGCCGACACCTTCATAGGGTTCGACCATGGTGTTCTCCTTTTATGGGGTTAAAGGCCAGGGCGACGATTGCGCGGATCAAAGAACACTTCCTGGAGTTCGAAGTTTTTGTAGAACGCCACGACGTTAATTGTGTTGCGCAAAGACATCCGGATTGTCTCCAGATCGAGCTGGCCGCCCGTAGGCGATTGTTTGATCAAGGCGATCACTCGATCAATGGTTTCCAGTGAACTGTTTGAGTGAATCGTTGTGACTGAACCTGGATGACCAGTGTTTAAAGCTGTCATGTATTCCCAGGCCTCTGAGCCTCGTAGCTCGGCCAGGAAGATACGATCCGGTGACAAACGCATGCAGGCTTCTACGCACTCCGTTGCTGATACACGCCCTTGCCCTTTGCCATAAAACAGGTTCACCACGTTACGGTGGTTGGGTAACAGCAACTCATGCACGTCTTCGATCGTAATCAAACGCTCATTGACCGGAACCCGTTCAATCAGTGATCGTGCAAACGTGGTTTTGCCTGAGTTGGTGGGCCCGGCCACAATGATGTTGTAGCGGGCTTGAACGGCTTCGTGCAGAAACTGAGTGAATTTACGCTGCTGTTTTAGCTCTAGCAGATGCTGATCAATGGGCGTGAGCCCTTGCTCATCGAGTAAGTCCAAACTGTCACGAACGTTATCAAACGCGCCATCCGCTTCGAGCTCCTCCAGTGTTTTTACGAGCCGTGTGTGCTTGCGAATATTGATAATGAACGTGCCGTCTGGGCAGGCTGGGGACTGCACGACTTGTCCCCGTTCTCCATCGGGTAAGCGCACCACCATGATCGGCGTTAAATCCAGGCCGTTATAGACGGCCAAGCTCAATACCAATCCTTTCAAGTTTGACAGCGTGAGCGCAGGGCAAGGATGTTCATGCCAGGTTCCACGTTGACGCACAAAGACAAACTCGGGCCGCACAATCGCCAGCTCGGTGATTGTGGAGTCGTTCAAGAATGGCTCCAGCGGTCGCAGCTCTGCTCGTGTGGCAAATCCTGGATCGATGAGTTCGTTCATCGTGTGGGGCGTGTCGTTCGTCGCCCTATCGGATGTAAGTAGGTTTGAGGTCATAGACTTTACTGAAATCCAGATCACGGGCGACCATGATGCCGACACGTTCGCCCTGGTTTTTATAAAGAGTCGGTGGGATATCCAAGGAGTGCTCCAGGATCTTGGCCACCACTTCCTGGCCACCTTCTCGGGTGTTGTCGAATCGGATGTTTCCATCACCCCGGCTTCCCTGGTTGGAAGCCCAATCACCTAGGTCACCGAGCAGACTTAACAAAATGGCATTGCCCAGTCGATCCCAAAAGTGGTGGTCAATGGCGCCATCAACCCCAGCTTCGCCCAGTGAGCCGGTTCCAGGTGAGCCCAGATTAAGAATGACGCCGTTGGGGGTTTCCAGACGGTGCCAAGTTACAAAAGCGCGTGGCTGACCTTGAACAATCCCACCGCTTTGATAGCCAACAAATTTGGTACCGGCATCGATCAGTACGACTTTGCCATTGGCGCTCATCACATCACGGGTGGCATTGCAGGTGAGCATGCCAGCCTGGGCGGTCACCAGTCGGGTCTGCATGACACAATCGATCATCGTGCCTTGCGTGATCAGGAAGTTGCGGTTCCCGAGCTGACCGGCCACTGACGGTGCCAGCTCAAGCGGACGCAACTGATTGGCCAAGGGACCTGCATCGTTATTGACCGCGACAGAGGTCGCGTTTTGTTGGCTTGTCTGCTGTCCTTCGTTGCTTTGCGCCCGTAAGGGGCTACGCAAACGTCGAGCGTCAACGCCATTGATTACCTTGGGCAAGATGGGGATAGTCAGATCGCCCAGAGGCTCCCTGGGCAGAGTTTGGTCAGGTAGGGTGGGCTCAGTAGTGGGGGCTGGAGTTTGCAGCGCTTTGAGTTCAGGCAACCGAAGTGAATTGCTGATGCCACTGACGGTGGAATCCTTTCCGTCATCTGGGGTTTCCTCACTGCTCGCCAGCCAGCGCCAGGCCACCAAGCTGATGATGCCAATGGCGATAAGAACACATAGCCACAGAAAGCCTTTCGCTCCAGGCGGTAGTGGGCGACGTGCACCGCTAAACTCATTAGGCCCGCGGTCCTCAACGCTGTTGGCGTTTTTGTCGGTGCTGCTCATTTCAAATGCTCCTTCGTGGTGAAGGTGTGAGTAGAAGCCCCCTGCTGTGATTGCCAGGCCGGTGCGGCACTGTCAATCACCAGGACGTTGTCAGGTTGAATCGTTGTTTTGGCCTGAAAGGGCAAGCCCGACTCATCAAGAGGCTGGACCAACGGTAAGGGGCCCGGACTAAATTGCATCCAGGTCTGGCCGTCCTGCACCTTGAGCTGACGAGGTGTCAACTCATTGGCTTGTGGGCTTGCTGTTGGCGCAACGCGATAGGTGGTCGCTGGCGCAGTAAGCACCACGGCCGGTGGTGGCAAGCTGGCCGGTTCGACGCCATGGACAACGCGTTTGACCGACGGTGAGACGGTGCCGGTATACGGTGTAGGTGGTGTCTGGCCAAATGCGGCGTTATGGATGGCTACCACCCGGTTTCCTAACCGGATATGCCAACGCTTGCTGGTTCGATGCAAGACCATCGTTCGGTGGTCTGCCATGTGATAGTTCGTCAGGACTTCCTGACCATCCTCGGCCACCCGGTACACGGCCGGGATCTCAGCAGCGGGCGCAAATTGCAGCCAGGTCTGCTGCCCATCATCCCAGGCATGAGCAGGCGCCAGATCCAGATCGCCGCTTTTTGTGTAGGCTTGCCAGTTTATTGGCTGGCCAGCTTGGGCAAAGGCGCTTTGAACATACTGTTGACGCGCCTGTTGGCGCGTCTGTACGGCGTCGCTGTCCGGATAGCGCATGACCAGTTTGTAGAGCGTGCGGTTGGTTGCACGGTCGTTGTGATACGTGATGCGAAAGGTGTAATTGCGTCGATCAGTGATGAGGATCAGATTGCCGTCGGCTTGCTCCATCATCGGTTTGAAAAAGACGTAATTATCGTGAGCGGTGAAGTCATAGGCTTCACTGTCACCGAAGACGTGGAACTGATACTGCTCTCCTTTCTCAAGCTCAATCATGGTTGCGACGCCAATCACCGTATCGAGCTGGATGACGTTTGCAGGGTCGTAGCTGGCGTATCGCACGCGGTGATCGGAGGCAGAGCGTTTGGGTTCATTCAGGGCAGCAGCAGGCGTGACGACCGCGCACGCCAAGGCCACCGCCAATGCCGCTTGGGCAAATCGGTTCATGGGAACTCCTTCTTGCGGTTTAACGTGAGAGATCGGCGGCCAGGTCGTAATGGTTAACCTGGAATCCGAGGGGATTGCGACGCGCGACGGATTCTTCCAGCGGCACGTTGATGTACTCGTAGGAAATTGTGGCGATCATGTGCTGTTCGCGCTCAATGCGACCCGAGGCGATTTCGCGCTGCGTCGTCGTGAAACGGACAGTAGCCGTATGGTTGTCACCTCGAAGGATCGAATGTACTTTTACATCCAGGTTCGACAGTTGACCCAACCGCTCTGTTGGAGCGTTAGCCCCTTCGTATCGTTTGCCATACAGAGCCTGGATGGGTGGTGAAGATAGCAAAGCGCAGGTATCAAACTGCTCTTGAATTGAGTACCAGTTGTACCCCTCGCAACTACGCACATAGAGATTGAGAAAGTACCTGTCGACCCGATCACCATAGGTATCGAGTGGATCTCCTAAGCGGCTGACATGCTCAATCGAGCCTGTGGCATCGTTGACACGTACCACATACATTTCAGGTGGTTGCTTCAACGGCGTTAGCCCTGCTACGGCCAGTACACTGGCCAGTGCCAGCACGCCCATAAACAGGCAGACTCGCCATGCCAGACGGCGACTGGAGACCAATTCATGGGTCAGGTCACGCTCCAAGCCACGGTTTTTTTCCAGTTCCTGGGCGACATTGATAGTTTCCAGGTGCTTACTCATGAATAACTCCAGATGCTTGCAACGGGGCGGTTGCGTTGACAGGGACTTGGGGTGAGTCAGCCGGTTGAGGAGGTTCAGGCGGGGTAAAGGCGCAACCGGCCAACACGATGGCCAAGGCCATCGTGATGAGAGAGACTTTCATGGGAAAACGACTCCTGGCCCACTTACGACGTAACGTAGAGGGCTGAATAAAAGATGAGGAAGGATTTCAGACGAGCTGTAGAGCCGATGAAGAGTTATCGACCGAGAAGTTTGCGAACAAGGTGGCCGGCACGTAGTGCGCTCATGGCTCCCCGACTGGCGCTACCAACACCGAATTGAGCGCCAAAACCACCCGACAAGCCTTGGGCAATTCCCGGGATCATGATCATGACAAAGATACTGGCTATAGCAACAAGGAGTTGAGCAATGACAAGCGGAATAATGTCAACCTTACCCCCTGTAATAAGGTCTGCCATCTTTTCAACGTAGGAAATATTGATTTGGATGAGAACTGCAAAGAGTAAGCCTGCTAATAGCGCCAAGAAAACAAAGTTCAATGCTTGAGAAACCCAACTGTTGAACATGCCCTCCGTACGATCAAAGGCTAGTGCAGATATAAAGATTGGTCCTGTGGCTACCACCAAGGCCATACCGACTTTAACGACGATCATTAAAATGGCAATAACAGCACCAACAATCATTGCATTGAAGTGGATGCCGAACTTCATGACACGAACCAAAATGTCTTTAGTACTTGGTAAAAGGCCGGTATCTATCTTATTAGTGGAATCTGCAGCATTTTGTGCGCTTTGTCGGAGTTGATCAATTTCTTGGGCGACGGTTGTTTTACCAGAAACAACAGCTACCATATCGTCAGGTAATGAAATCATGACATTAGCGATATGGGTTTGATAAAAACCTCCCGCAGTCGCTACGCTCGCAATAAGCGCAATCCGAAGATACTTCCAAACCAGTTCAGTAACGGTCATGTTTCCATAGCCGCGCATAATAGCCATGGTGTAGAACAAAAACTGAATGGTTAATCCAATAATAATGACAGGAGCCAGCGCTTGGGCGAGTTGTTCAATTGGCTTTGCAACAGCAGAATTTAATACCATATCCACTTGTTGCATTAACCATTCGCCAATCCTGTCAGCATCTTCTGGTTTGGTTATCTGAGAGGAGTTAAAGGCCATGACAACTCCTAGTTATTAGTCGTTGGAGTTTTCCCGAACCATCCTTCATAAACAACATCGGCTCGTTTTCGAAGGAGTTCACGTTCCGCTGCAAACTGTTGATTGGCCAACTCAATCCGTGTTTGATCTGCTTGAATATTGGCTTGCTCAACGGCAATACGCGCTTGAAGCTCGGCAATTTCTTTAGGGTTTGTCGTTTGGTTGATTTGTGCCTGCAAGCCATCAATTGTTTCCAGGCGCTTTGTCATCGCGTTATAGGCTTGTTCTGACATAGCCCGTTGTGTCGCTGCCAAGCGAATGCTTTTGTCTCGGAGTGCTTCTGGGTCTCGTGAGAAGTCGACTGGGGCATTCACATCAGCTGTAATGTTTTGAACAGCGCCAGAAAGAGCCGCATTTTGCCCATCTAGCCTATCTATCAGTGTAGCTGCATCGGTTGGTAGTGAAGCACGAATAGCTTGCTGCACGGACGGATTATTCAAGACATAACCAAAGCCAGAGGACTGGGTTAGAGCATTCAGTTGTGCCCGAGTTTGATCTAGTTGTGCTCGTGCCGTTTCCAATTGATCAAGCAAAGCGTTCAGTTGTGGGATTGAATTCACGTCCAACGTGGGAATACCACCAGCTGCGTGGGCGACAGGTATGGTCAAGCATGCGGCCAGCATAGCGCTGACAACACGCGCACGAATGCGTGTCATGATATGACTCCTAGAATTTATGGGGAAGTGTGCAGAAATGCACAAGAAAGATAGCAGCCGAATAGGCTGCGTTCTAAGATGAAGCGAGATCGGAAAAAAGTATTATTCAGACGTCAATGTTTTGTATTCTTCTTCACTAATTTTTTTAAAAGACTTATAGCGTTTGTCTGATTCATTCAAGGTTTTTGTTTGCTTGTCATAGTTAAATTGCCATTTGCCCGAGACTGTCATAACACCGTTTTCTCTTGCTTTAGCGGGGAAATTATATTTCTCATATCCGCCAAAAAGAAAGTCATGTTGTCTTACTAGAAAAACTAGATCAGGACCATCTTCTGTGATGTGAAGTGTTGCCGGTCTATCATCTGTTTGCTCAAGCCAGTATCCAACGAATGGGGCGTTGAGGTTGTCCTGGCATCCCGCAAGCAAGGTGAGACTAGCGGCTCCTAGAGCACATAGGAAATAACGCCGATTCATGGAAGGCTCCTTGTAAAGTAGGTGAGGTTAGGTTAGGTAATACCAGGGTCATGATAAGCAAAACTTCACCATGGTGCGACGTTCGGCACTGGTTTATTCAGGGAATTGAACAGCGGCTGAGAGATGAGAACGAATTTTCGGATACTTGGTAACGAAGTCGTTTAAATCTTGCAATGTGAGTTCTTCAAGAAATTTATTGCCGGGTTCCGGAAGATTGTGAAGGGCGTCTGCTAGA
Organism: Alcaligenes sp. 13f; assembly: GCF_020496585.1. Taxonomy (NCBI): domain Bacteria; kingdom Pseudomonadati; phylum Pseudomonadota; class Betaproteobacteria; order Burkholderiales; family Alcaligenaceae; genus Alcaligenes; species Alcaligenes sp. 13f. The sequence goes on along the minus strand of NZ_JAHKKC010000004.1, from coordinate 137,039 downwards.
TCAGTTGCAGGAGCTGATCCACCAGGTATGCGACCATCAAGCAGACCACGAATAATTGTGAATCCAACCTTGGCCAAAGCATGGGCGTCAAATCGCGTTGGCCGAACACCATGAAACTTGGCCGTACCGTCGCTGAGCGCAGTTTTCACAGCGGCGGCTGCACTAACTGGTTTAATCGCGTTCAGATCGAATAGCGAAGATTCGATAAGAGTTGCCATCTCGTGAGCTTCGTCCCCAGACATTTTAGAGGAGCTTTTAAGATCACTAAGGGCGGCTTGAATCGCCTTATCACCGCAGTAGGTCAACACGAAACCATGAAGACGAAAATAGCGCAACCGACACATCGTTAGGATCATGCTTGGTTGACCTGGCGGTAAATCGAATGAGGATTTGTTCATTTGCTTCCTTTGGTCAAGCTAGCCATTTTGCTCATTGGTAGGTAGTCATGAGTTGCGGGTGTTGTACTTCAGCAGGTACACCAGGGCATCCAGGTTGCCAGCATCAGCAGCCCGTTTAATGTAGATCTCTCCCTTTTCACGGACATGCTCGCTGGATAATGACTGACTCAAGGGAAGGTAGTCAGTGACGTCTTTGGATTCCAGTAGCAGTATTCCCGCCAGAAACATGGCGGTTGGATCTCCTGCTTGTGCCTGTGATTCCAATAAATCGGGATACTCCTTCCAATAGTGCATGGCCAACCAGGTGCCAGCGGTTGTATTGCCGTTTTGCATGGCCGCTTCCATCGCAGGCTTCATCTGATCGTTGGCAGTCGTTCCCAACCACTGGTTTACCAATGCAGGGGCTGTCGCCCATGCCACTGCGATTGCACCGACTAAAATGCAAAACTGTTTAAGTTTTTTTCGTACCACAGGATCAGGATTGATGAGAATCGCAGTCCTGTCGGGCCATTGGATTGACGCGGCGGCCTGAATACGCTGCTGTCGGATTAACTTCGCTTCGGCATTACGCATAGTGTTCCCCTTCGTTAATCGCTAGATAGGAGTTTCTGCATCTCTTCGTCATCATCAAACCAACCGTTTCCATTAAGCCCGATTGCATCTTCAAGCAACAAGCAAACCTCGAATGCTGCTTTTTCTGAGTTGCCGCTTGCCGCCGTAATTACTTGCTCAATTTTTTTTCGCAACACCATTTTTCATTCTCCTACAGATATCGGGACAATCCCCGCGCAAGCGCTCTGCCTCGCAAAGCGCTTGCTGCTGGTGCTGTCAGTCTTCATCTTTGTCCCGGTGTGCGTGCTTTAAACCGAAATAGATGATGACAATGATCAACACCACGAAAGCCAGTAGTAGCGGCCAGGAAAGGCCCACCAAAAATTCACGCCATCCACCATGCCTGAAAAACATATCGAATGGCCCAGTTACTAAATTCATATCGTTTCCTTGGAGTGCCTGTGTTCTTAATGGGCGTTTAACGGTGATAAAAAATACTAGTGGCAATGCAGACAAGGGCAGCTGGTACAGAACTTTCGACAACCGCGATCAGGGCTGCTCCTACACCAAGGCCAACCGCAAAATATTTAATAAAATGATCAATCTGCGCTGCTTCTTTATCGCTTTCTTTTGGGTTCACAATTTCATCTCTTTCAAAGGGCGTGACGATCCCCGCCCAAGCACCCTGCTGGGCAGGGGCTTGGTGCAGGTGCCGCGTTATTGATTGATAAGTTCGGCCTTTTTCTGCACCGCCTGTTCGTCTTCTCGGGCTTGTTTGACCCGTTGAACATACAGGGGCAGCCAATCCGTTGGGTCATCACCGACTTCGGCAATGGCCTGTCGTGCGATAACGGCCATATCTGGACTGCCTGAGAATACGAGCAAGGCCTCTTTACATGCTGACAGATCCAGCTCTGCAACGGTCACGCTTGAGCCTTGCTTGATGACGAACTGACGACTTTTTTCACCGAGCTGCTTTACGAGCTCAAATTCCTGAGCGGTTAAGCCAAAATCCTTCATGTAGGTTTCTCGTTTGGCTCGTAGGTTAGGTAAAAAAATCAGGGTTCCCGACTGCTGGATAATCGTGGAACCAATGGGATTCTTGGCAATCTGTTCTGGCTCTTGAGTCGAGAAACACAAAATGCCATTCTTCTTACGGATCGTGAGACATTGATCCTCCATATCCATTTGGAAATGCTCGTCTTTTAACGGGTGTTGACACTCATCGATGAGGTTGATGACGCGTCTCCCATCATGCAAGGCTTGGCTACGATGACGTAGGTACATAGTCACCGCTCCACGTGCATACTCGTCATCAAGAATTTCCGTCAAGTCGAAGCCGAAAATCGGATTGTGTCCGGGCGGCGCTTCCAAGTTCAAGCGATCCGATGGGTTATCAAATACCCAGCCATATTCATTACCTCGACACCAAGCTTGCAATCGTTCACTGACTGAGGGACGCCCCTGTTCCCCATCTTTTTTGGCGGGGTCAGTCAGGTACTGGCAAAGCAGAGTAACTCCCCGATATTGCACGTCAATATTGTCACGACACATTTGTTCGATCGCATTGGCAATCTGTTTTGCGTCTGGGGTCGTGACCGTTTCGCCACGCAACCCAGCCAAATGCGTCACCAATCGACGCATAAACGCCTTATTTCTGGGTGTGGCTTCTTGTTGGAAAGGATTCCAACCGGTAGGAATCCCCAGGCGTAGCGTGAAGTATTGTCCTCGCAAGGCCAGTGTCAGAACGTGCAACCCTTCGTCTTTATCGAGAATCAGGGCGGTGGCACCGAATTTTTGTGCCTGGGTTAGCAGCATGGCTTGCAGAACGGTTTTACCTGAGCCTATGTAGCCAATAATAAGGGTGTTGCCCGGCAGGCGATCCCCTCTGGAGTCCACCTCTTCCAAGGAAGAGTGGTAGTTAAAGAAATAGGGATCACCCGTGACCGAACGCAACATCGTCACGGCTGGCCCCCAGGGGTTACCTGTTGCTTTGCCGGAGAGCTGGTTATGGAAACTGTTGTAGCAAAGAAAATTCTCACTCGTAATCGCTTCGGGGCGGGGTCGCCAACTCCAGTTGCAAGGCAACTGCGACCAGAAACCGGCTTCGAGTGCTTTCTCAAGAGGTTTGATGGTTAGCCCTCGGTCAGCCATCTTGGCCACCATATTGGACATCGAGCGACGCAGCCCAGCAGGTTCGTCTCCCCAGACCAGTATCGTTGCGTGATGATCTCCTAAACCGAGCTCGCCAGTTTCCAGCTTTTCAATGAGATCCTTCAATTGTTTAAGCTGACGAGGCGCATCGTCATTGGAGTCACGCATCAGCTTCGAGTGTTTTTTGACCAGTTTCTTGGCTGCTGCGCCGGTATAGCTGCCCCATGATTGTGTGATGATGAATTCGTGGGGGCTGGACAGAATGGGGTCCAGGTGTCCAGGACGTAATTGCCCTGGGCTGCGAAACAACTCCAACATGCCAAATTTGCGCGTTCTGTCGAGCGTACGCAGTTCACCGAGCTCACCGTATCGTGAAAATATGGGGCGGGCACTAGGTAGGCTATCCCACATGTAGCCATCGGTCACAGGTACTGGCAGGCGTTGACCAGTGAGCAAGAAGGCTAGAAATTCACCAGGTTCACTAAACGCAAAGCCGTTACGGTCAACGATTTTTAGCACTTCGGCATCGTATCGATGAAGTCCAGCCATCAACGCTCGGATGGCGCTTTGCAGGTCCTCAATGGACTCTTCCTGCCAGGCTTGCAATCGCTCTGCATCAGCCTTCTCCAATGAGGCGACCGTTCCCAACAACGCATCTTGCACCGGGTGAATCGAGATAGTTAGAAACAGTTCATTAATCTTGAGGCCTCGTTTGTTGAACGTGGCCCGGTATTGATCATCGAACTGTTGAGCAAAGGGTTGCGGGAATGTGCTGTCTGGATACTCACTCACATGACGACCAACAATGTGGGTGTACAAGCCCAATTTGCCCAGCGGTAAGCCTCGTATGACGTTATGCAAGGCTTCAACCCAGTCATATTGCTCTTCCAGGCTGGCGGCCATGGCAGAGCGGCCGCTGACTTTGATGATAGCCAAGTATTCATTGTTCTTGGCCTTGATGATTTCATCCGTGACGTGATGAGAATAGGGCACATAGTGCGAGACCGGACGCTCCTTCAAAGTCAGGGCGCTCATGAGGGACTCCTTTATTGTTTACGCCAGGGACGGCGTGATGAATAGGACGTGGGTGCGTAGCTGGAGCCATTCCAGAACTTTTTATTTCGGTTCTTGAACCGTGTTTTCAGTTCCAACCCCCAGATCTGGAAGGCCTTGTCATCCGATTTTGTGATGGCCGCGAACAGGGGAATTAAGATGAAAAGAGCAACCCACATGTAAAGACCAATGAACATGGCTGAGATGGCCACACCGGCTAAAGTGCCAAGAAAAATCATGGTGGGAACACCCATGAAAGTGGCTTTGCGGCTCAGCCCATTGAAGACGGGATAGTGATATGGCCTCAATTCAATTGCGCTGCCATCCTCGTCTTGATCAGTGTCCTTTGCCATGGCTACTTCCAGAACAAGACAACCATCTCAGCCACCGACCCGGCTCCAAGAACGCCAATGCCCCAACGGACCGCGTCGTCTTTTCGCATAATTTCAGCGGCATACAGTACCCAGATGACCAGGCCGATAACCACGCAGGCAATCGGCAGAATGATGTACAGGTTGTCGCGGAAGGTTTCCAACGATGTTCGAGCTTTTGTAAGCCCGCCTACCGCTTGAGCGTGTGCGACACCCGTAGTGAGCATCGCCAGAACAGCCGTTTGATAGAGATGGCGAACAAGACGGTGTTGTGCCATACGAGCCAGGTATTGCTTAATGAACATGCATAACTCCTGTGCCAAGTGTCATTTGACATTGGCATTGATGGTTGAGGTAAAGAGAAGGAAAGGTGCCCGAATGGGCGAGAAGAGATCTAAAACGGCACTCGTTATCGCGATGCCTGTTGATTAAGTGCTTGGGCTAACAGCACACCGTGCGACGCTGTTTTTCCTGACCCCATGCGTCCAATAATGAGCAAGTTTCCGGGAACTGGATCACCTTTGGCGTTCATTGCTGGCAACGGTCGGTGGTAAGGGTTGGAAAGGTAGGGATGGGCGGGATTGATAGGCATACGTACTCCTGCCTCTGACGTCTGGTGACGTAAGGCATTGTGGTGGTTAAGAAGAAAAAATGAGCCCGAATGGGCTGAAAGTTAGGCCCCTATTGGCCGCGGAACCCCTGCCGGGTTCCCTGTCCAGTCCTCCCAAGGTCGGACTGCGGGCTCGACCCTTCCCCGTGGGCTTTGCCCCCCCACGCCCGTCGCCGGGCGCGGCTCCCCCTGCGCTGCAGTGCCGCGCTTCTGTCTACAGTGGAAAAAGCAGGCTGGGGCAGGGTTCGATTTGATTACACGCTGACAGAGAGGCGTCACACAGGAGGCGACTCAGCGGTGACGATAACGGGCGCGGTGTTTTGCTCGTTGGCAGACTTGCTCGTACCGTCCCGTCGAGGTTTAAAGCCGTCGGAGATGCGGCGCTTAGCAAAGCCGTCTAGGGAGCCTGGGCGTTCAGGTGGAGGCGGAGGCGATTCAAGGGTGACGGTAACTGGCGCTACGTCTGGCTCGTTAGCAGGCGTGGCCGTATCGTCCTCTGAGGTTTTGAACCCGTCAGTAAGGCGATGCTGTGTAAACCCATCTGGGATACCTGTGCGCTGAGTTTGACGTGTTGACGATTTGGCCGTGCTCATCATGGGTTCATCATCCATGGCTTTAATGGCGGGTACTTTGATTCCTGCTTGTGCCAGGACTTTCCCGACATATCCATTGCTGAAGCCTCGCTCGAAATTGCCTGTGTTGTAGCAGGACAGGGCTGAACGTAACGCGCGTTGCTCATCGCTGGATTGCCGCAAGGCTCGCTCATAACAGTCCGTCAGAACTGTTTGAGCAGCTTGCAGATTCGTGCAGGGGTCAAAGACCGTTTCTGTCGTCAATCCAAGCCAAGCCCAGTTCCGCACATTGATTTGGCCAAGCCCGGCATCAAAATCAATGCCACGCTCAATGAGATCGTTGGCAATCTGTGCTGCTTGCTCGTAGTCAGTTGGTTGTTTCTCCAGCCGTTTGCCTTTATTGATACCGATCGCATACACCTGGTCCGTTGATTCATGTCGTACCAGGGCTGATAACGTTGTTTCATGAATATTGGGCGCGCATGTGGCGGCCAGAAGAGCGATTTCTGCTAGCACGGCTCTCTCTCAATGGTTGTTCCCAGTGCCTGCGGAGTTGTCGATATTGCGACGAGGATCTTCAAACGAGTAGTGCCAATTACTGGCCCAACTACCCGTATGTTCAGCATCCCATTTTGATTGGGCTGATACGTAGCTTCTGGCTGGAACCCAATAGCCCCCACGGTTTGGATCACCGACATACTTAATGCTCAAATCGTATGTCCATTCATGGTCGTTGTAGACAACGCAGTAGCTAGGCAACTTTGTTAGGGTGACTGTCTTGATGAGCGAAATATCGCGAATTGCCGGAATGCCCAAATAGTTCGAGCCGACTACACGGTACCGATAGAGATCCTTCCCATAGGCCGCATTGAGATAGTCGGCATCACATTTGCCGGCGCCACGAGAAATGGCGTCCATGCGGGCTGACATACCCGGTGAAGTGCCAATGGGACACATTCCCAGAAAAAAGCGTCGTGCGTCTACTGTGGCTTCCCAGTCGAGCATTCCTTTGGCGTATTTGCGGATGTCAAAGTAGTGATTGAGGGAGGCGGCACATTCGCCTGGTTGCAGGCTGCTGGATAAACACAGCACTGCTTCGCAGGCTAAGGCTGGCAGCCCGGTCATGACTTCAGAGGATTGGGCATACGAAGGGGACACGCAGGCCAAAGCCAGCGCGCCCAATGCAATGGGGAGCTGTTTCATGTTTACTCCGGAGTGAATAAAAGGCTATGGCGCAGGGGCCGTTGAACTACATGAAGGGAGAAAGAGAGGCACTACAACAAAGATGTGAGGTTTACTGCTGTTCGGCTTCTTGATCGGTGACTCGGTAAATATCGCGAGATTGACCTGCCGTGTCGGCTGCTTTGATCCAGCCAGGTGCTCGACCTCGACCCGTCCACGTAGACCCATCGGGATGTCGATACTTGATTTCTGCGGAGGATTGAGGGGCGTTTTGACGGCTATTAAGAGCCCGTTCAATATCACCCAGATCGATGTCGTTGCTCCGTATCATCTTGATGATGTCAGCAATAATTTTCGCTTTCTGATGTCGCGAAATTTGTGCTGCTTTACGTTTCAAACGGCTGATTTCTTTTTGGATCGACGCGATGTTCTCAAGATTGGTGGTCATTGTTTCCTCTATTTGGGGTTGCAAGTCTTAGCGGTTCAGCCATTTCCAGACGGTTGAACAAAATTTGAAAACGAAAGCAATAAGCAGGAGCCAGAAGAAAATGTGCGCTCCAAAAGCTACTACTCGGAGAACCCAATGTTCCTCTGACTCAGGGATGGCGTTCCAGGCGGAGATGACGATAAGCGTCGACAAAATGCCAAGAAAGAATGCTCGACGCACAGGCTTGCGATTCTCTTTGACTGTTGGGTCCATTGTTAAATCTCCATGTTTGTGGGTAGGTATCCTAGGCCCGACATGTGTTGATGTACTTGTCGAACCTGTTCTGGTTTAAGCGTAGATCTAAGCAGCAGTAAGGTCTCCAGCTCAATGGCTCGGGATTTCTGTTCAAGCAGCTGTTCCACCGCATATCTCAATGCCATGAGTTCTGCTTGATAGGTTTGAGCATCAGCAAACAATCTGCGTGCATACTCTGATGGTGAAAGTCCCGCCAATGCTGCTGCTTCATTAAGCTGCTGGCGTTGCGATGGCGTTATGCGCAGGCGCAGCAATTCCGACAGTGGTTCTGCCATGAGAATTCCTTGATTCAAAATAGGTGGTGGGGAGTTCGAAAGACAGGCTTAAGACATGACTCGTCGGAAGATGGGCTTTAATCGGAAAAAGTTAGGGGGTTCGAATCCCCCTCTGTCCGCCAAGAATTAGTCTACATCAGTGGATAACCGTATAAAAACCCGCATGTTTAAACGCATTGCGGGTTTTTTGTGTCTACAGCCATAGACGGTATCCGGGTAGGTATTGGCGCTATGACTATCGGTTTAGTGAGAAGCGCAAAACCATGTCCTACGGCGTTTATCCCATCATGATGTTATCGGCGGCACGGGAAGCCTATATAGCCGCTAAACGAGAGTTGGGCGAGGGGCGCGACCCTATGGCAGCTCGTAAGGCCGAAAAGCAGGCTGACACCATGACGGTTAAGGCGGTGGCTGAACAATGGTTTAAGCACAGGAAGCCCAGCAAAACCGAGAAACACGCGAGCGAGGTCTGGAGGCGGCTGGAATTGGACATTTTACCCACCCTGGGTAATACGCCAGTCAATGATCTGACAGCGGCGCAAGTGCGTGACTGCATTAAGGCTATCGTTCCGGTACGAAACTTTATTGTTGGGGCTGGTACCGTCGGGCAATTCTCTTAACATGGCCGGGCACCAGCGGCGGAGCAGGCGGAGCTGTATCGACGGCCCCTGCAGATCAGAGATAGGCTGCCTTGGCCGAGGTCAAGATCAAAAGTCCGCCCTGCGGGGCGTGGCATTTTAAGAGTTCGCTGCCGACTTGGTTCAGTACGTCGAAGCGCTGTCGCAGCATGGAGCAAGAGCATGCTGGGAAAGTCAATTGGCCGCTAGTTACTCTCCGCCTATGAAAGGTTCGGTCTTATGTCAATCTGCGCCTAAACTCTTCCAGCAGTTCCAGGCCTGTCCGCAGGCCTGAAGCACTGCCATATACATGATGATCGGGCCGCACCACCGCTATGCAGCGGTCTTGCGCCAGAACCCAGGGTCGTATTGCTGTCTTTATGGTGACGCCGTCGTCGTGGGGGCTCGTTCGCATGACGTACTTACGGTGGCTTTGCGAGTACTATGCACTTTACTTTCTATATCGCTTTGGACTCTCCATGGTTAATCTGCGAAGCCTTGAAATCTTTTATTGGGCCGCGCAACTGAACAGTTTTTCTCGGGCGGCCGAGAAGCTCAATACGACACAGCCAACGATTTCCCAGCGTATTGCCGGCCTGGAAGATCAGTTTGGCACTCAGTTGATGAACCGTAGCTCCAAGCCGATTTCGCTGACTCCAAGCGGGCGGGCCTTGTTGGTACATGCCGAGCTGATCTTGCGACAAGTGGCCAAGCTGGAGCAGGAGTTCGATCTATCCATGCAGGCTCCGCGCACGATCCGGCTGGGTGTTTCGGAGACGATCGTACATACCTGGCTGGCGCGGTTTCTGGGCGAAACCCACCGTTGTTTTCCCAATATTGATTTTGATATTACGGTTGATGTCACGCCATCGATCATGTCTGGCTTGCGAGACGGTGAGATTGATATCGGTTTGATGTTGGGGCCTGCGACGATCGATGGGATGGCATGTCTGCACTTGGTGGATTATTCTTTGCGGTTTTATGCCGCGCCTGGCGTCATCCAGGGCAATCGCCTGACGGTTGACGAGCTCAAGCGCTTGCCGATCATCACCTTCCCACGCCAGACGTATCCCTATAGTCATCTGCGCGAGAAGCTGTTCAGTCTCACCGGCCAGACACCGCGTATTTTCACCAATAGTTCTCAGGCGACCATCGAGAGAATGGCGGCGGACGCAATTGGTGTGGCGCTATTTGCCGAGGGTGCTTTGTCACCCTCGTCGGCGAATGCTCTGGTGGCTGTCGAAAGCGACTTGGAGCTGCCCCCTATGAGCTTCTACGCCTTCTATATGTTGGGTGTGGGCAGCGAAATATTGGAAAGCCTGGTGGGCATCGCGCGCAAGGTGGCAGCCGCATCCAGCGCACCCTGAGATCGTGTAGTCGAGTCGCTGTTGATGCGACATGGCATTCATTTTTCTAATGCAATTGGATTCGTAATCATAATTTTACTTTAACTTGGGTCTAGGTAAAACTTTGTCATGTCCCTGACATGAGGAGTTGATAGATGAGGCCTGACTATTTCGAGCCGGATGCCCGGCTGATTGCCCAAGCACGCGAGCGGATCGCGGCGCATGTAGTACACACCCCTTTGCTGGAGTCCCCTGTCCTGAATCGTCAGTTAGGGGCGCGGATTCTGATCAAGCCAGAGAATCTGCAGCGTGCAGGATCGTTCAAGTTCCGTGGTGCGCTGAACCGCGCATTGCAATTGACGCCGGAGCAGCGAGCCGGTGGCGTGGTTGCCTGGTCCTCGGGTAATCACGGCTTGGCTTTGTCTTACGTGGCTCGGGAACTGGGGATCAAGGCGACGATCCTGATGCCGCAGGAAGCGCCTAAAACCAAGATTGACGGTGTGCGCGCCAATGGCGCTATTGTCAGGCTTTATGACAAGACGAAAGAGGTTCGTGAAGAGATCGGTGCGCAGATTGCCGCTGAGACAGGCGCGGTGATTGTGCCGCCGTATGACGACCCCTATGTCATGACTGGCCAGGCGACCCTGGGTGCGGAACTGGCCGAGCAGGCGGCGCAAGTGGGAGCGAGTCTGGATGCCGCCTTGTTTTCGTGTTCCGGCGGCGGTCTGGTGGCGGGCGCGGCTTGTGGTGTGCACTCGCTTGTTCCGGATGTCGCGATCTATAGCGTCGAGCCTGAGCACTATGACGGGATGGTCAGATCATTGGCTGCCGGTACGCAAACAAAGGCGCCAGCCAAGGCCGCGTCGATTTGCGATGCCTTGCTGGTTGTCAAGCCGGGTGATTTAACATTTCCTGTATGCAAGCAGCATCTGGCGGGTGGATTGTCCGTCAGCGATACCGAGCTCAAAGAGGCTATTCGCTTTGCCTATCGCGAATTGAAGTTGGTGATTGAGCCGGGCGGCGCGGCCCCACTGGCCGCGCTGCTGGCTGGCAAGATTGATGTTGTCGGCAAGACGATTGGCATTGTCCTGAGTGGGGGCAATGTCGATGCGGAGAAATTTGCCCGGTACATCACCGAAACGCATTAAGCATTGGAGAAAGGAATGTTGGATTACAAGAGTGGCAAAGGTCAGATCGTTGCGCAGACAATCGAGAATTTCATGACCTTGGATCTGACGGGTGTGGGCTTGATCGGCAAGATTTACGATGCATTGCAGTCGCGCCAGCCAGGGCCCGCCTGCATGATGGCAGCCGAGAAGATCGTGGAGCGTGTCCGCGAGCATGGTGGCCCCGTGGTCATTGCCACCGGGTTTCCTGAAGGCGCTGGCGTGCCGGAGACTGACGGTTTGATTGGTGCGGCGTTTATGGCTCGTGCGCTGTTCCTGGGGCTGGGCATCGAGACGGTGATTCTGACTGACGATGATTGGGTCGTGGCGCTGGAAGGCACGTGCCGTGGCGCAGGCCTGGCGCCGCTGCCTTTCCCGCAGGATGGTGTGATTCGTCCGGTGGAGTTCATCCGGCCCGTTTACCTGCGCAGCACACCGAAGGATGATCAGGGCTGCCGTGCGGTCACTGATGCCTTGCTTGATGTCACCAAGCCGTCGCTGGTGATCTCGATCGAGCGCCCGGGCGCCAATGATAAGGGTCTGTATCACGGCTTGGGTGGTCGTCCGCTGGATGGCATGGTGGCCGATTATGATCAGTTCTTCCGCCGTGCCCAGGCCGAGGGCGTGCCTTTCATTGCGATCGGTGATGGCGGCAATGAATTGGGTATGGGTGTTATTGCGGACGATCTCAAAACCTTTTCGCCTAAGGCCCGCGATAGCGGCCATCCCGGGCGTGGCGGCGTGGCGGCGGCGACGGCAGCGGATCTTCTGATTGTGTCAAACGTCTCGAACTGGGGCGCGACGGGGCTGGTCGCAGCGCTATCTGCTTATCTGGACAAACCCTCGATCTTCCATGACGGTGCGCTGGAGCGCCGCTGCATTGAGCAGTGCGTCTCTTTCGGTGGCGTGGATGGCATGTTTATGGGCCCCGAGCCAGCGGTAGACGGTATTTCCGCTAAAGAGTGGGAGGGCCTGGTCGATGCCTTGCGCAATACTCTTGAACGTCTTGCGGGCCGAGTCATTGGCTGGAAGGGTGATAGTGGCGATTGGCGTCAATTGAAATGAGGAGGCCATGATGGGAACGATACAACAGCGTTTGGTGGCGTTGGGGTTGGAATTGCCGCCCGTCAATCCTTCGCAAGGCAATTACCTGCCCTTCGTGCGCACGGGAAACCTTGTGTTCGTGGCGGGACAGGGTCCGCGCCGTGCCGGTGAATTGCTCTACCGTGGCACGGTGGGTGTGGACCTGAGTCTTGAAGAGGGGCAGCAGGCGGCTCGACTCTGCGCACTCAATATTCTTGCGCAGTTAAATGCGGCTTGCGATGCAAGCCTGGATCGTGTGGTGCGTATGGTCCGTTTGGCCGGGCTGGTACGTTGTGGGGCTGACTTTGGCGACCAGGCCAAGGTGCTCAATGCCGCCTCCGACTTGATCTGTCAGGTATTGGGCGATGCAGGCCCGCACGCCCGCATTGCTTCGGGTACGCACGCCTTGCCATCGGGCATGGCGGTGGAGATTGAGGCAATCGCCGAAATCTCATGAGCTTGGGCTTGCGGACGATCCGCAAGCCTCGTGGGAAATCATCTACTGAAGGCGGAGATAGCATGAAACCTATGAAACACCTTGTACTTGGCGCCCTGATGGCCGCCAGCCTTGCTGGCCCTCTTGCTGCACAAGAGCTGAAGAAAGATCACTTTAAAGTCGTCGGAATCGCCTCGACGATCCCAGTCGCCATTCATGACGAAAAACCATTCTGGACAGAGACGCTGCCTCAGCATTCGGGTGGCAAACTGACAGCCGATTTAACCCCGATCGAGCAGATGGGCCTGGATGACCAGTCTATGTTGCGTTTGATGAAGATGGGTGTCATGGACTTTGCAGGTATCGACATTACCAAGCTGGCGGGGGACGATCCACGTTTTGAGGCCTGCGACCTTGCCGGTACTTTGCCCGATGTGGATCAGGCGCGTCAGGCCTGCTCTGCATATAAAGAGGTCCTGCGTGAGCGGATGATAAAAAACTGGGGTACGGAACTCCTGGCGATAGGTGCAAGTACGCCGCAGGTAGTGTGGTGCCGTGGAAACGTGGCTTCTTTGGCCGACCTGAAAGGCAAAAAGGTGCGTGTTTTCAACAATACCTTGAGGGACTTCATGAGCGGGGTGGGTGCCACCTCGGTGTCAATTGCATTCTCGGAGGTCGTGCCGGCGCTGAACAATGGCGTGGTCGATTGTGCTGTGACCGGTACTCTTTCGGGCAATACGGCGGGCTGGGCAGAAGTGACCGGGTCCGTATTCATGTTGCCGCTGGGCTGGAGTTTCAATGCAGTCGCGGTTAACAAGAAGCGTTGGGAAGCGTTGCCAGAGGAAACCCGCCATTTCCTCACGGCGGAATTTGCGGCTTATGAGGACAAAATGTGGGCCACGCTGCATGTCAGTATCGAACAGGCAGCCCTGTGCAACACCGCTGCCGCGGACTGCAGGTTTGGCAAGCCGGAAAAGGTGACATTGAATATGCCTTCGGAGGCGGACCTGGAGCAAGCGCGCAAAGTCGTGGCCGACTATGTTTTGCCTGGCTGGGCAAAACGCTGCGGTACGGCGTGCATCACCGATTGGAATAACCATATCGGCAAGGTGACGGGCGTATCCATTGCCCTGAAGTGACTGACCAGGCCTGGCTGTGGGCGCAGCCGGGCGCTTGTTCCACTTGAATAACGAGGAGAGCGTCTCATGAGCAATGTGACGTCTGCAGTTGATGGTCGTATCCCACCGGGCGCAGAAGGACAAAGCGAGTTCATGCTCCGCTTGCTGAGTATGGTCCGCATGATCGCACGGGGCGGGCTATGGTTTGGAGGCGGTGTGATTACCGCCGCCGCGCTGTTGATTGGCCTGGATATTATGCTGCGGGCTGGCGCGGGCATGGCCATCGACGGCACCGATGAGCTTGCGCGTTTCGCTTTGGCGATCTCAACGACGTGGGCCCTGGCCGGGGCTTTGCTCGACCGTGCGCATATCCGGGTCGATACGGCCTACGCCCAATTCCCAGGTGCGGCACGCCTGGTCATGGACCTGATGGGGCTGGTGGCATTTTTCATTATGTTCGGGCTGATTTTCTATTACGGCCTGGAACTGATCTCGCAGTCCTGGGTCAGCGCAGCGCGCTCCACTTCGGCCCTGCAAATTCCGATGGTTATTCCGCAAGTCGTCTGGCTTGCGGGGATCGGCGTGTTCCTGATGACAGACCTGGTGCTCTTGGCTGTCGCCTTGTACTTGATTGCGACTCGGCGTGCCCAGGCCGCGGCGGTGCTGACCGGCATGAAGAGCGCTGATGAAGAAGTTCGCGAGGAACTTCTAGCGGCTGATGCCATGCATAAGCTTGGAGGCTTAAGCTCATGATTTTCACCTCTCTGGGAAGCTTGCTGGGGCTGCTGTTTTTCGGCATTCCTGTGGCGGCCACGCTGACACTCGTGGGGCTGGTCCTTTCTGAAACATCCTCACCGCTGCCGCTGCATTATGCGCTGGCGGAGATGACCTGGACGGTCTCCAACAACTTTCTGCTGATCGCTATTCCGCTGTTTATCATGTTGGGCGAGCTGCTGCTGCGATCAGGGCTCGCCTCCAGGATGTACTCTGCGCTGGTGTTGTGGATGCCGTGGCTGCCAGGTGGGCTGATGCACAGCAATATTGCGGCCTGCGCCATGTTTGCCGCGACGTCGGGGTCGAGCGTGGCCACCGCCGCCACGATCGGAACCGTTGCGCTCGAAGAGGTCAAGAAGAATTCCTATAACGAGTCGCTCTTTTTGGGAACGATCGCCGCCGGGGGGACGCTGGGTATTCTTATCCCGCCTTCGATCAACTTGATCCTGTATGGTGTCCTGACTGAAACCTCTATCCCGCAACTCTACCTGGCCGGGCTGATTCCTGGTTTGCTGCTTGCAGGCTTGTTTTCTGTGGTTGTGCTGGTGTTTTGTCTGTGGCGTCCAAAATGGGGGGGAACGCCTATACGGACGGACTGGTCGGCGCGGATACGTGCGTTGCCGGATCTCTTGCCGCCCTTGCTTATCTTTCTGTCGGTGGTTGGGACGAT
Source organism: Alcaligenes sp. 13f (assembly GCF_020496585.1). Lineage (NCBI taxonomy): Bacteria > Pseudomonadati > Pseudomonadota > Betaproteobacteria > Burkholderiales > Alcaligenaceae > Alcaligenes > Alcaligenes sp. 13f. The sequence goes on along the minus strand of NZ_JAHKKC010000004.1, from coordinate 121,920 downwards.
CTATGTGGGGTGGGCTACTGCAACCGAGGCAGCAGCAATAGGGGTATTGGCCACCTTTGGCATTGCGGCAGCTTATCGATGTCTTACGCTGAATGTCATCAAGCAGGCATTCGAAGGCACAATGCGCACTTCGGCCATGATTATGGCAGTCATGTTTGGCGCTTACTTTCTGAACCTTGTGTTTGGTGCGGTCGGACTGCCGGCAACCGCCAGCAATTGGATTGGCAGTATGAATCTGTCGCCTTTCGAGCTCTTTTGCCTTGTGGTCGTTTTTTATCTTATCTTGGGCATGTTTATGGAAACGTTGTCGATGATGGTGGCAAGCGTACCCATCATTGCGCCCATTTTGGTGTCGGCGGGCTTTGATCCTATCTGGTGTGGCATCGTTGTCGTTATTTTGATGGAGATCGCGTTGATTACTCCGCCTGTCGGACTCAATCTGTTTGTGGTGCAGAGCGTGCGGGGACGGGGCGAATACACGATGTTTTCCTGGGGGCCGCGCCGTTTGTCGCCATTATGGTCGTATGTGTGTTTATTCTCTATGCGTTTCCGCAAGTGGCGTTGGGATTGCCGCAAATGATGCGCTGACTGCCCCGGTCGATTTGAAAGCCATCGGTTCTCAGACTGGTGGCTCCTGAATGTGATACACCTGCTTTTTTTTGTCGCTGGGCCGCCCCAAGACACAGATAGCGCCCACCCGGGGGGAGTTCAGAAGCCTTTGGCGATGCCGCTACCGCTTTAACAAGTGCTGATTGGATTGACTGACCGAATAACATGGGAAGCGGTCGGTCACGCTTATCCCTAGACGTTGCGCCATGTCTGCGTGGTCTTTGCGATCTCGCTGCGTAAAAGAGACGAAAGAATCTCAGCGGCGGGGGACAGCGTGCGTCCTCGCCTTTTGATCAGCCCTACATCTCTGGTGATGTCCGGGTCTTTCAAGGGCATTGCGCACAGCAGCGGATCGTCATTTGTTGGCCACGCTATGCTAGGCAGTATGCCAATGCCAAGTCCTTTGGATATGAATGCCGTGATCGTGCCAAAGTGAGAAGCCAAACAGACTGCATCGTTCAGTTGCACGCCGTGGGCGGCCAACGTGGCGAACAAGCTCGGTAAGCCGGTCTCCGATGACATCATTACGAGCTTGTAGGGCTGCAGGTTCTTCCATCTGAGGATGTGCTCGCCCGCCAACGGATGATCCCGTCTCATGACCACGCCTATCCGGTCTTCAAGGAATGGCGTGAACTGTAACTGGTCATGGCTTTGGGATTCGCTCGCAATCCCGATTTCCGCTGCGCCTGTCAGGAGTCGCCCCTTTACGCCGTTGGAATTGTCCTCCTGTACGCTGATGCAGAGCCGAGGATGGGCCTGATGGCATTGCAGGATGACGTCAGGCATCAGCTTGATGGCGATAGAGGACAGGCATGATATTGACACCATACCAATATGTCCGCTTTTAAACGAATTGGCCACATCGAATATTTCGTCGAGTTCGCTAAGTGTGTAGCTCAGTCGCTGAATAATGGATTCGGCAAACGGGGTGAGCTGGACACTGCGTGTCGTACGGTCCAAAAGTCGACTTCCCAGTGTTTTTTCTAGGCGGCTGATGGCCTGACTAAGGGCCGGTTGGGTCATATCTAATTCTTTCGCGGCAAGGCTGAAGTTGCGCAGCTTGGATAACAGTACGAGAGCGCGAAGATGCCGTAGGGATATATTCATAATATTATCGAATAGATATATAGGTTCTATTGCATTGAATTATATATCGGAAAATTTATACTGCCAATGTACTAGGAGAGAACCATGACCACGACATGTCGTATTGGCGGTGGCGCAGGCTTTGCGAGCGATCGCCTCGACGCAGCCCTTCAATTGGCCGAATCATCGGATATAGACACATTGACGCTGGAGGTGCTGGCAGAGCGGACCCTCGCTTTGCAGCATATGGAACGAGGTAAAGGTAAGTTTGCCTATTGGCCTTTGCTTGATCGAAGTATGCGCACTTTGCTTCCAACCATTGTGCGCCGCGACATCAACATTATTAGCAATATGGGGGGGGCAGATCCTGACGGCGCGACTGAGCATGTTCGCCGTATCGCGGCGCAGCTCGGTTATTCCGGCATGGCGCTGGCCACGGTGACAGGAGACGATGTGCGTGAGCAGGTTTTCAAGTTTGATCCATGTGTCGTTGAAACAGGCGAACCTCTTTCGAAGCTGGGCCGCGACGTCATTGCTGCCAATGCCTATATAGGGGCCCACTCCATCATCGAAGGCTTACAGCTAGGCGCACGGGTGGTTATCGTCGGACGAGCTACCGATTCGGCTCTTGCCTTAGGGGCTTGCGCCTATAAACTGGGGTGGCAAGCGGGGCAATGGGACAAGATTGCGGCAGGCGTTATGGCAGGCCATCTCAGTGAATGTTCAGCGCAGGTCGCAGGGGGCTACTTCGCCGATCCTCCTCTCAAGACTGTAGACCGTTTGTCGGAAGTAGGCTTCCCTGTCATTGAAGTCGAAGAAGGCGGAACACTATGGATATCCAAGGCACCGGGCTCTGGAGGAAAAATCAACCGGCAGACCGTAATCGAGCAGATGTTATATGAAGTTCATGACCCTTGCGCGTACCTTACCCCCGATGTGACGGTGGACTTGACGAACGTCTCGGTCGAGGAGGTCGATGGACGCGTAAAGGTTACGGGCATTCGAGGAACAGCCCCTCCTCCAACCTTGAAAACGCTGTTGGCTGTTGAAAATGGTTATGTGGTGGAAGGAGGCATCTCATTTGCGGGCATTAATGCCGTCAGCCGTGCCCGACTGACTCAAGGCATATTAGCGGACCGTTTTCCCAAGCTGCACATCCAGCCCTCGAGTTGGGTTATGAATATCATTGGTATGGATAGTTGCGTCGTCAATGGCCATAACCAAGTGGTGCCAGGGGAGGCGCGTCTGCACATCGGCGTGCGTGCTCTGAATGCGGATCAAGCCGAGCAGATTGCGGCTGAAATAGAAGGCTTGTATACCAATGGCCCGGCCGGGGGAGGTGGAATTCGATGTACCGTCCGCCGCTCCATTCAAATGATGAGCTGTCTGCTGCCTAGCGATTTAACGACTACATCGGCGAGGATAAGTCATGTCTGAAACGTCCAATACCGCTTCTGTTGAACTCTATTACCTGGCCCACGCCCGATCAGGCGACAAGGGCGACACGCTAAGTATCTGCGTCATCCCTTATGAGCCTCAGGATTATGGGCTCCTTGCAGCACAGTTGCAGCCAGAACACGTCAAGGAATGGATGGGTGATAGCGTACGCGGCACAGTAATGCGTTTCGATTTGCCGAATTTATCAGCCTTCAATTTTGTCATGCATCAAGCTCTTGATGGCGGCGTATCCGATAGTCTCTATCTGGATGCTCATGGCAAGACGCGCAGTGGCGTTTTGTTATCGATGCCTATTCGTGTTCCGGATACTCATCCGGCGGTGGCACTCAAAAAAATAATGACTACATAAAAGCTTCATTACATTCAATCGAACATAGGGGGACTTTATGAAATTCGTCAATCGTCTTATCGCATGTATCGTACTTGGCCTAAGCGTGGCCGCACCTGCCCTGGCCACCGACTTCCCAACCAAAGCCGTACGTTTGGTCGTGCCGTTCTCGGCCGGCAGCGCCACTGATATTCTTGCCCGGACTTTGTCCGAACGTCTATCACAAGAGTGGGGGCAGCCCGTTGTCGTGGAGAACAAGGGCGGCGCGAACGGATTCATTGCCTCCAACATGGTCGCACGCGCACCTGCAGATGGCTATACCATTTTGGTCACGGCAAACACAACGCACGCAGGTAATGTGGCGCTTTTCAAGACCTTGCCGTATGACCCTGTGGCGGACTTTGAACCGTTAGGCCGCTTGGGAAATATTCCGCTTGCGCTAGTGATAAATCCCTCCATTCCCGCCAATAATGTCAAGGAACTGATCGCATACATACGGGCCAATCCCGGGCGGATTTTCTTCGGAAGTGGCAGTACCTCTGCACGTGTCGCAGGCGAAATGCTGAAGGCTGCGGCTGGCCTGGATATGGTCAACGCTCCTTATAAGAGCAATCCCGAGGCAGTGATGGACCTTATCGGCGGCCATGTGCAGATGATGATTGCCGACGTCGCGACTACTTTACCGCCCGCTAAAGCAGGGCAGGTCAAGGCTTTGGCTGTTGCATCGGCAACCCCGACCGCGCTGGCGCCAGAACTCCCCACCATTGCTGAGTCTGGCGATCTGCCCGGCTTCGAAATGGTCGGTTGGTTTGCTGCTTATGCGCCCGCAAAGACGCCTGCTGATGTAGTGGAACGGATCAACAACGTGTTGACCGTGGCGCTGGCTGACAAAAACGTCGTCAAACGCCTGCACGCTGCCGGCATTGAGGCTCAAAGCAGCACACCCGATGAATTGGCTAAATTTCAGGCCTCAGAGACCGAGAAGTGGAAAAGCCTGGTGCAAAAAGCAGGCATTCCTGTTCAATAGCAAGGCGACCACATGATCAACAAATTCATTGCTGCCATCGACGATGCCGTCTTTGACATTCACGATGGTGCGACGGTACTGATCGGCGGCTTTGGTGGTGCGGGAATGCCGACGGAACTCATCCATGCACTGATCGACCAAGGGGCGCGAGAATTGACTGTCGTGAACAACAACGCTGGCAATCATGATACTGGGCTGGCGGCCTTAATCAAGGCGGGTCGAGTACGCAAAATGATCTGCTCGTTTCCCAAGGCCAGCCATTCATGGGTGTTCAATGAGATGTATAGCGCCGGAAAGATCGAGTTGGAATGCGTTCCGCAAGGCACCATTGCGGAACGCCTCCATGCCGGTGCTGCGGGCTTGGGGGGGATTTACACCCCTACCGGGTATGGCACTGATCTTGCCAAGGGTAAGCCGACGGCACAGATCGATGGCAGGCACTACGTCTTTGAAAAGCCGCTTAAAGGCGACTTCGCACTTGTCAAGGGCGAGTGCGCGGACCGGTGGGGTAATGTGGTCTACCGTAAAACACAGCGTAATTTCGGTCCAGTCATGTGTATGGCGGCGGGCATCACTATTGTTCAGGTCCGATCGAGATGCGAACTAGGTGAGCTTGATCCCGAGCATATCGTTACGCCCGGCATTTTTGTACAGCGTGTTGTGCAGGTCACCCATCCCACTTTTTCTAGTTGAGGTCTGCTGACATGAAGCATCGATTAAGCCGCGACCAGATGGCGGCGAGACTAGCTGCAGACATATCTGACGGCAGCTACGTCAACATTGGTATAGGTCTACCTGAACTTGTTATGCAACACCTGCATTCTGATCGCGAAATCATTCTGCAGAGTGAGAACGGGATTCTGGGCATGGGTCCGCTGGCCCTTGAAGGCCACGAGGACCTTGAGTTGATCAACGCCGGGAAGAAGCCCGTGACATTGCTGGCGGGTGCTGCGTTCATGGATCACGTGACTTCGTTCACCATGATGCGCGGAGGTCACCTAGACATTTGCGTCATGGGTGCTATGCAAGTGTCCAGGGCGGGTGACTTGGCAAACTGGAGTTTGGGGCGGCCTGATGAGCCGCCGGCCGTAGGGGGGGCAATGGATCTTGCTGTCGGAGCTCGGCAAGTATTCATCTTGATGGAACACAATGCCAAGGATGGTAGCCCCAAGGTCGTCGACGAGTGCACACTGCCGCTAACAGCTATGGGGGTCGTAACAAGGATTTATACCGATCTGGCGGTTCTCCACGTTACGCCCGAAGGTTTACGTGTCGCGCAAATTAACGAGGGCCTGGAATTCGAGGCCCTCCAGGCTTGCACGGGCACGAGACTTCTGCCCCTTGATCTTTAAGTCGTTGGAGGAGGGCCCATGGGCCCTCCTCTTATTCCGATACGGATCGTGTAGCCTGTGGCCCAATGAGTTCTCGTATTTTACGAGAAGTGACGAACCGTAGAGTGTTGGCCAAGAATCAGTGCAAGTAGCCCAACATCATCGAGCAAACGCGCTGCTAATGGGGCTTAACAAGCACGGTGGTATGGATGTGGCCGAGGTGCTTTGGCGCAAGCTCAAGTCTTGGCCGACAAGTGCTTGAGCGAGCATAACGAATAGTTCTTTGCGATGGTTTGCGGTTTGTTCCCCCGATCGAAAGATTGAGTCAATCCATTTTCGTCAGTTCCCTACCTACTTCGTCCAAAACAAGACCAGGACAAAGGGCACGGTTGCCATCTCCAAAACACGTTGTCATATGACAGGCCTTGAGAAAACTAGGGGAAATACTAGTGCTTCGAGAGGGTGCATACTCAGTGCTGACGTATATGATGTCACATATGTTCTTGAAAAGAGATTGGCTGCTGTTTGATTGTATATAGCCTGCAGATAGGCGGTATGTATTCATCATCTGTTAGCGATCACCTCATTGGTTTTGTTGTATCACTCATATGAGGTCATATATCACTGGTGCGTACTTCCAAGACGGAATGTGTGCTGTTACCGGCACGTGGTTCATGTCGATTGAATACGGCCGTGATGGCGCGACATTGCGTATCAATACTTAAAACCAGAATCACTGGAGTTCATGGAGACACTTATGATGCATCCCCCCTTCTTTTCCGTTTTGGGGTTGCTATGAACGAAAACAGAATCCTGGGATTGGCGTATTTGTCGCCATATATCATCGGGTTGGTCCTGTTCACGGCATTTCCCTTCGTCTCGTCTTTTCTACTCAGCTTCACAGAATATGACCTGATGAATCCTCCCGAGTATGTCGGCTTGAGCAATTATCAACGTATGTTTTTCGAGGATGATTTGTTCTGGAAGTCTATGGGTGTGACATTTGCCTATGTGTTTCTGACAGTGCCGCTCAAGTTGGCGTTCGCGCTCTGGATTGCATTTGTCTTGAATTTCAAGCTGCGTGGGATTGGTTTTTTTCGCACGGCTTATTACATCCCCTCGATATTAGGCAGCAGTGTTGCTATTGCGGTTTTGTGGCGTGCCTTGTTTTCTATTGATGGCTTGCTCAATAGCTTTATTGGTGCGGTCGGGTTTGATCCGGTCAATTGGCTGGGTGAGCCTTCGCTGGCGCTGGCTTCAGTGACCTTGCTGCGTATCTGGCAATTTGGTTCGGCCATGGTGATTTTCCTGGCCGCGCTGCAGAACGTGCCGCAATCTCAATACGAGGCCGCCTTGATCGACGGCGCATCGCGCTGGCAGATATTCATGAAAGTGACGATACCGTTGATTACGCCCGTCATTTTCTTCAATTTCATCATGCAACTGACCCAGGCGTTCCAGGAGTTTACCGGGCCGTATGTAATTACCGGTGGCGGGCCGACTCAATACACCTATCTGTTTTCTCTTTATATCTACGAAGCCGCATTCAAGCATTTCGAGATGGGTTACGGCGCAGCGCTGGCGTGGGTGCTATTTCTGTTAGTGGGGATATTAGCCGCGCTAGCCTTTAAATCGTCGAAATACTGGGTGTTCTATTCGGCCGACAAAGGAGGCAAGCATGGATAAGAAATGGAGCGCCTGGGTTCGGGTTTCGGTCCTGGCGATAGTGGGTTTGCTGATGCTTTATCCCTTGGTATGGATGTTTGCGGCGGCTTTCAAGCCTAATAATGAGATTTTCAGCACGTTATCGTTAATTCCTCGGGAGCCCACCAGCGCAGGGTTCGTCAATGGTTGGCGCACAGGCACGGAATACACTTTTGGGCACTATATCGTGAACACGTTCAAATACGTTATTCCCAAGGTGGTGTTGACGGTGGTGTCATCGGTCATTGTCGCCTATGGCTTTGCCCGCTTCGAGATTCCCTGGAAGAAATTCTGGTTTGCAACGTTGATCGGCACCATGTTGCTACCCAGCGCGGTACTGCTGATCCCGCAGTATTTGATGTTTCGCGAAATGGGAATGCTCGATAGCTATTTGCCGCTGTATCTGCCGTTGGCTTTCGCTACGCAGGGTTTTTTCGTGTTTATGTTGGTTCAGTTCTTGCGAGGCGTGCCGCGCGACATGGAAGAAGCGGCGCAGATCGATGGTTGCAACTCCTTGCAGGTGCTCTGGCACGTGGTCGTACCCATACTTAAACCGGCGATCATTTCGGTCGCTCTGTTTCAGTTCATGTGGTCCATGAACGATTTTATCGGTCCGCTCATTTATGTTTACAGCGTGGAGAAATACCCCATCGCCCTGGCTCTGAAGATGTCGATTGACGTGACGGAAGGGGCACCGTGGAACGAGATCCTTGCGATGTCCAGCATCTCCATACTGCCTTCCATCATTGTGTTTTTCCTGGCACAGCGTTATTTCGTCCAGGGTGTCGCCAGCAGCGGCATCAAAGGTTGAGGAATTTTCATGGCTGAAGTGATTTTCAAGCAATTACGGAAAACGTATTCCAACGGTTTTGAGGCGGTGCATGGCATTGATCTGAAGATCGAAGATGGCGAGTTCATGGTGATCGTGGGCCCCTCGGGCTGCGCCAAGTCCACCACGCTGCGTATGCTGGCGGGGCTTGAATCGATCAGTGGGGGTGAAATACGCATTGGCGATCGGGTGGTCAATCCGTTGCCACCGAAGGATCGGGGCATTGCGATGGTGTTTCAGAATTACGCGCTCTATCCCCACATGACGGTACGTGAAAATTTGGCGTTTGGTCTGAAGCTTAGTCGTTTGCCCAAGGCGGAAATCGAACGTCAGGTCAGCGATGCAGCCCGGATGTTGGAGCTTGAGGATTTGCTGGATCGATTGCCGCGTCAGCTCTCGGGCGGTCAGGCCCAGCGAGTGGCGGTGGGACGCGCCATTGTCAAAAAACCGGACGTCTTTTTATTTGATGAGCCTTTGTCCAATCTGGATGCCAAGCTGCGTGCCTCCATGCGTGTGCGGATTTCCGATTTGCACCGGCAACTGCGGCAAAGTGGTCGCCCTGCGACCAGCGTCTACGTAACCCACGATCAGACGGAGGCCATGACCATGGGCGATCGCATATGTGTTATGAAACTGGGCCACATCATGCAGGTAGATACGCCTGACAAGTTGTATCGCTATCCCCGCAATATGTTTGTGGCAGGTTTTATCGGCGCACCAGAGATGAATATCCGGCCTACTGAGTTGGTGCATGAGAACGGCACGCTTGGCTTGCGTGTAGGCGGTTCGGTGTTCACCCTGCCTGCGGCGGTGGCCGCGAAAGTTGCAGCGCATGGCGCGCAGGACGTGCATTACGGTATACGCCCGGAGTTTGTGAGCGTATCGATCGCCAAGCCAAATGGCGAATCTGCCCAGGGGCGCTTGCTGCGCGTGGAGAACATGGGGCATGAGTTCTATCTTTACATCTCGGTGGATGATGGCGAGATCATCAGTCGCATGAGTGCCGAGCACGCTTCGGATGTCGTGGTCAATGGCCTGGGCCAGACCGTTTATTTCCAGTTTGAGTCCCGGCAATGCCATGTGTTCGATACGAGCACTCAAGAAAACATTTCGCTCTGAACGGAGCCAACCTAGGGGAGACAATACGGTGCAAAAGAAAGTTCTGGCGGGCGTCATCAGTGTCTGGCTGCTGGTGGCCGCAATGCCAACGCTGGCTCAACAAAAGGACGTAGAACTACGCATGTCCTGGTGGGGCGGCAACTCGCGCCATAGCGTGACCTTGAAGGCCTTGGCGGCATTTCAGAAGCATTATCCGCACATTAAAGTCAAGGCTGAGTACACCGGCTGGGACGGTCATCTTGCGCGCCTGACTACGCAGATCGCCGGCAATACCGAACCGGATGTGTTGCAGGTCAACTGGAACTGGCTACCCAAGATCTCGCGCAATGGCACTGGCTTTATGGACATGTATCAACTGCAGCAGGATATCGACCTTGAGCAGTTTCCGCAATCGGAGCTGGATATGGTCACCATCAAGGGCAAGCTCAATGGCGTGCCGGTATCCAGCACTGCACGACTGTTTTACTACAACACGCAAACCTGGCAGAAAGCAGGCATTGATTATCCGCGTACCTGGGATGAACTGCTTGCCGCAGGCCGAACTTTTCGCGAGAAGCTGGGCGAGCGGGTTTACCCAGTCGTGCTTGAGCATCAGGACGCCTTGGCGCTGCTGCGCGCTTACATGGTGCAAAAGTACAACATCGCTGAGATCGACGAGGACAAGAAGTCCTTCGCTTATAGCGATGAGCAGTGGGTGGAGTTCTTCAGCCTCTACAAGGAAATGGTTGATGCGCATGTCATGCCGTCAGCCAAGGAGTTTGCGTCGTTCGGGCATAGCAATATGTATGAGAAGCGACCCTGGATTCAGGGCGACTGGGGCGGCACCTATATGTGGAACTCCACTATTTCCAAGTACGCGGACAATCTGACCCCTCCTGCAACGCTGGCGCTGGGACCGCATCCTATGTTGCCGGGTGCGATCGACGCCGGATTGTTCAATAAACCCTCGATGTTGTTCGCCGTCGGGAAGTCATCGCGCCATCCGCGTGAGGCGGCTCAATTGATTAACTTCTTGCTCAACAGTGATGAGGGGGTGGACAGTCTGGGGCTGGAAAGGGGCATTCCCTTGAGCAAGGTCGCCTTTGCGCGTCTGGAGCAAGCCGACGTCATCAAGCCCGAGTTGCCGGCGGTGGCAGGCCTGGAGTTGGCGGCGAAACTGCCTAAGCGAGTGGTGGTTTCGCCTTATTTCGACGATCCGCAGATTGTCGCGCTGTTTGGGGAGACCATCCAGTCCATCGACTATGGCAATCGGAGCGTTCAGGAGGCGGCGATGCAATTTAAGCGTGACACCAATCGCATCTTGCGGCGCGTCATGCGTTGAGCTGGAAGGAGGAAGACATGAAACGATATTCGAGGAATATGATTGCCGTTATGGCCTGCACGATGGCACCGATTATGGCATTTGCGCAAGGGCCGACCTTGCCGGATGCGGACATGCTTATTCGTGAAGTGCGTGATTATGTCGATCGCATTCTGGTGAATGCGGGAGACCACTATCGTGGCGATGCGGCCACACCCTTGCTGGCTGATGGACTCAACCCCCACGATGGTACGCAACTGAGCTGGGTATTTCCTGATGGGCGCAGTGCGGTTTTGTCGAATTTTTCCGCGCAGCAGAATTTTTTGCGTGTGCTGACGGGGCTGTCTGCGCTGACCGGTACATCGGCGTACCGGCAGCGTGCGGTCGATCTGGTGCGCTATCACTTCGACCATTACCAGGATGCAGGCGGTCTGTTGATTTGGGGAGGGCATCGCTTCATCGATCTGAAGACCTTGCAGCCCGAGGGCCCTAGTGAAAAGGAGCAAGTGCATGAACTAAAGAATGCCTATCCGTACTACGACTTGATGTTCGAGGTTGATACACCGGCTACCGTGCGCATGATAAGGGCCTTCTGGCAGGCGCACGTTCACAACTGGCGCACACTTGAAACCAGTCGCCATGGCGAGTATGGTCTGGGGCCTGGCAAAGGCTGGGAACACGAGTTCGAGCAGCCGCCGCCGTTTCAGGCGACCAAGGGACTGAGTTTTTTGAATACCGGCAATGATCTGATCTATGCCGGCCTGAAGCTTTATCAGCGCGAGAACGAAGCGGGTGCGCTACGCTGGGCGCAGCGGCTGGCACAGCAGTACGTTTTGGCGCGTGATCCGGGGACCGGTCTGGGGGTTTACCAATTTACCCAGCCGCTCAAGCGTGACACAAGCAAGGATGATAATGATACCCACTCCAAGTTCGGTGATCGCGCTCAGCGCCAGTTCGGCCCGGAATTTGGCCCCAATGCGCTGGAAGGCAATATGTTGCTCAAAGGCAAGACCAGCACGCTCTATGCCGAAAACGCCTTGATGCAGTTGCAGGCTGCGCAGGACTTAGGGGCGGTAGGCCAGGATCTGCTGACTTGGACGCTTGATGGGCTCAAGGCCTTTGCCAAGCACGCCTATCAGCCGCAGACCAATACGTTCACGCCCATGCTGGCCGATGGTCGCGACCTTAGCGGCTACGTCCTGCCCAGGGACGGCTATTACGGAAAGCGCGGTCAGGTGTTGGAGCCGTATGTTGCTGGGGGAGAGTTCATGCTTTCCTATGCGCGCGCCTACCGTGTCGATCAGGATCCCGTTTTGTGGAAGGTCGTGCGCGGCATTGCCAGCGCTCAAGGCTTGGGGGACTTGGGTAGCCAGCCTGGACACGGCATGAAACTGAATATCGAGACGGATAATGACGATCCACGTGCCATTTTCGTGTTGCTGGACTTGTATGCTGCCAGCCGCCGCCAGGAATACCTGACCCTGGCGCGTGCGGTGGCCGGCAATATTCTGGACAAGCGCCTGCATCATGGCTACTTCATGCCAGGCCCGGACTACCAGTACGCCAACATCGATGCGATTGAGCCTTACGCGCTGCTGGCCCTGGCAGGTGTATTGGCCGACAAGCCTGATGCCATGCCGACGTTCCTTAATGGTGCAGGTTTTACGGAAGGGGCGCATCGAATGCCGGATGGTGGAAAGCGAGTGGCGACCCGTGATTTTGAGCTGTTTGCGCTCAAGGTCGGAGAGTCGCTGCGACCTAACGGCCGCAAGTAATATAGCGAGCGCCCAGCGGACCGTTGACTACCACTACCGGACTTTGTTCGTAGGGGGTCTACGTCAACGGCTCTGGGCGTATTTGCAGGCTTTATGCCTGCTTCCAGATCACCAGGCCTGCCAGCGCAGCCGGCACCAGAAATACGACCAGCAGGATCGGCAGTTCCTCGCGCACGGTGTAGCCGGCATGACTGACACCGATCCACAGATTGGTGATGGAGATTGCCAGCCATACAGGTATGAACAGCTTGGCAGACAGTGCCCATGCGGCCATTTCGCCGCCCCATAGCTTACCGAAGAGCAGGAACACGCCCAGAAGGATTGTGCCCCCGATGATGACCATCAGCATGTGCATGATGATTGATACTCCCTCAACTTAGTATTCGTCCAGGGCTTCCAGCACGAGCTCGGCCGTGATAGCGCTACTGTGCTGCTGTTGCCCTGTGATCAAACGCCCGTCACGGATAGCGAACGGTGTATTGGCCTCGCGACACATGAAGTTCGTTTCCGGGATCTTGGCCGCTTCGCTCTCGATGGTGTCGTCGTTAAGCGTCATGCCAAAGGCCGCGTTCACTTCATTTTCCTCCTCGTCGGTGAAGCCGGTCCATTTCTTGCCGTGCGCCAGCAGTCGTCCGTCAGATAAACGTGTCCAAAGCAACAGGGCTGAACCGTGGCAAATCAGGGCAACGATTTTTCCGCGCTCGTAGAAGGTTGCGATCAACTGGTGCAGCGTCGTGTCCTCTTTGAAGCTGACCAGTGGACCGCCGCCGCCTGCCACCCATACGGCGTCGTAGTCGTCTACGTCGATGTCGCGGATGGACGGTGTGTCCTCGAGCATTGCCGAGAATGTGGGGTGGTGTGTGAAACCCAGGCTGATTAAGTCATCGGCGTAGGCGCTGCCCGGTGTGCGTGGGTCGCTGTGCGTATCGAACATGACCGGGCCACCGTTCGGTGAGACCAAATCCACGCGATGGCCAGCGTTGGAAAAAATCAAGAAGGGGCGAGTCATTTCTTCGGCGAAGAAGCCCACTGGAAAGCCCTTGAGTTCGGCCGTGTTGGAGACGATAGACAAGATGCGACGAGGTTTGCGCTTGATGCCGATACGGGTTTGGACGATCAGATCCAATGCTGGCATATACGCTCCTTCTAGAGAATGTAGGTGGAGTAGGTGCGTCCGCCCGCCGTACCCGGACAAAGTGTCCCTGGAATGGCTGTCGGTGCGCTCGGCAAGCTTACTTGGTGGTATAGCCGCCGCTGATCATATGGCGGATGAATGGCACGACATCCTCGATGTGGGTCAGGTCAGAGGACGTGAATGGCGATGGCCTTGGCGCCTTGCTCGGCCAAGTCACGCGCGATCAGGCCGCCAAGGTTCTTGGCGCCACCGGCAATCAGAACGATCTTGCCGTTGATCGAATGGTCTGTCATGAGAATCTCCTTCGCGGGTTGATGAGGTCCCAGCATAGAAAGAGGAAGGCAGCGGATAAAGCGTCCGTCTTTGGATTGATAATCCAGAGAATCAATACAATCAGGATGCATTGGCTGTATTTTTCTACTCGTGTGGTTTGATTGTTACTGTATAGAGCGTATCAAGGGTGTAGACAAATGAAGGTCACCAAGCCCTATGTGTTGCGCTGCCCGGCGAGGGTTGTACCCTGGCTGGGCTCCGTGGCCTGCTCGACCTTGAGTCGCGATCGGACCGAGGTCGATCAACACGTTTGAGGCGAGGATGATAGACGGGGATAGTCCGTGTATCCCTCGGCGCCGCCACCATAGAACGTTGCTCGAACATATTTGTTGAGCGTCGCGTCGGTGCGCACTCGTTCCGGCAGATCCGGGTTGGCGATGAACAGGCGTCCGAAGGCGATGGCATCTGCTCGTCCTGCGTTGATCGCTGCCGTCGCCGTGACTGGCGTGTAGTTGCCGGCTGCGATCAGCACCGTGGGCCAGAGGGGGCGGAACAGCTCCGATGCGAAAGGTACGTTCTGATGATCGACTTCTGCCTGTCCTGCGCCGCTGGCATGCGGCTCGATCAGGTGCAGATAGGCAAGATTCAGGCGTGCCAGGTGCGTGATGAGATGGCTGTAGAGCGGCAGTGGTTCATCCTCCCCGCTTCCATTGGCGACGCCGAATGGCGATAGGCGTATGCCCACGCGGTCGGCCCCGAACACATTGCTGACGGCTTGAGCAACTTCCAGCACGATGCGGCTGCGATTTTCGATAGAGCCGCCATAGTCGTCGGTGCCCAATGGATTGGCCATCCCTATGCCAAGGAGAAAGACTGTCAGTGCAACGGCAAAGAACAGGAAATTTTCCTTGCCAACCAGCAGTACAGTGCTGCCCACCAGTGCAATAAGCAGACCGATCCGGGCTGTCCTGACCTGTCCCCACTGATGGACAAGACGAGGAGCCAGAAAGCCTGCGCCGAATACGACGATAACGGTGGACGCGAAGAATAGGCCCAGCCCGAATGAGGAGAAGCGGAACCCTGTCATCAGGATGGCAGGTGCCATGGCGAAAAAGGTGTACAGGGCACCAATGGCCAGACTGACGGTAAGCGCAGGAACAATAAATCGCCGGTCAGTCAGCAGTTGCTGATAGGTGCTTAGTATGGCCCGGACTTGGCCGACACAGATTTAAATCCCAATGAACCGGCCAGATACGCTTGCACGGCCTCGCGCTTGAGTCCTTCTTCATATTTCGTCATATAAAACACCCCAAAGGTCAGACTAATGTCCAACTTTTGGGGGGCAGTTCAAAGCTAGGCGGGTTTTTTTATTGCCGGTGGTGTCGGCGTCTTTCTGCTGTGGTGATGCTTCGCAGCACAGGCGCTGTTTAAGGAATCAAGGTCAGGCGGTCGACTTCAAATTCAGTCTTGCGCAGTCCTTTGTCGAATTCCCCGGTCAGCTCCACTTTTTGTTCAGCACTGATGCTTTGGCCGGCCGGGAAGTCTTCGTTGTCGATCTCTACGGTGATACGACCGGTGGCGTCTTCAAACGTATAGCGTTCGTCGCCTTCAAAGGAGACCAGGCGACCTTGCAAACGCGCGACCTGGTCATCGCGGCCGGTTTCCAACAGTTGCTTGACCGTCATTAGCGGCACATTGCTAGGGCCCGAGTAAGAGCCTGTGGCGTTGGTGGCCTGAGGGACATTGCTTGGGCCCGTGTAGCTGGCCGGTTGTGCGATAGCAGCGGTGGCGCTCAGGGCAAGGACGGCGGCGAGGGTAGGTAAAGTGAATCGCATGATTGGGTTTCCTGTATCGGGTTATCGGGTCAATGTTCCGCCGATTGCGGAATGGTTTTATTAAACCCCCCGAACCTGAAGGCAATCTTAAGACACGTGATTGGGTGGAAAATCCAGCACGACGCTCAGGCCCTGGCCGTCCAGGCCATCCTCAAAGGATAGCGTGGCATTGTGCAAGGCAGCGATGCGGGCCACGATAGATAAACCCAGACCGTTGCCGGCTTGGCCGGTGCCCAGTACGCGAAAGAATCGCTCACCTAGTCTGGATCGCTGTTCCAAGGGAACGCCAGGCCCGTTGTCGCGAACTGCCAGACGGACACCGCCATCATGTCTGCGCGTCGTTTCGATTCGTACCCGGACACCTGTGCCGCCGTAACGAATGGCATTGCCAATCAGGTTGCGTAAAGCGCTGCTTAATAATAGGGGCGCCGCCTGCAAGCTTGTGACGGCCAAGACTCTTTCCATATTCACTGATACAGATGGCCATGATGGAGTCAGACTGTCCAGGAGCTGATTCAGGTCTACGGTTTCACGCTTCAAGGGTTCGGCCTGCGGCTCCAGTCGCGTCAGGGCGAGCAGGCTTTCTACCAGGGCGGTACAACGGTCCAGGTCCGCACGCAATTGTTGCAGATGGGCATCGGGCAGTTGCAGCTCGCGCTCAATTAATTGAACGCGCATGCGCAGCCCGGCCAGCGGGGTACGCAGCTCGTGCGCAGCATCGGAAGTAAAGCGTCGCTCGCTTTCCAGGGCGGTGGATAGCCGTGCCATCAAGGTGTTGAGGGCATCCAGCATGGCCTGCAGTTCACGTGGCGGATTGCCCCCTTGCACGGGCGTGAGGTCATCGGGTGATTTGGAGTTGATCAGCTTGGCGGTGTCTTCTAACGGCCGCATCAGGCGTCGTATCAAGAGCCAGCTTGATAGGCCCAGCAGCGCCAGCAGCCCCAATGCGGGCCAGGCCAGATTTTCGGCCATATCTTCCAGCAGTTCCAGGCGCTCTTCCATAGGCTGGGCGACCTGGGCGGTGACCCCTCCCGAACCGGGGCGGACGTAAACCCGCCAGAGCTCATCGTCGACCCAGACAGTTGTGGTTTGCTTGCTGTGTGCCTGCGGTAAAAAAGCCGTTTCAGGGGTATCGTCGCCGCGCAGCAGCACACGGCCGTCTGCCGCGACCAACTGGTAGTACATACGCAGCTTGAGTGCGTCGTCACGGTTCAGGCGCGTGCCAGTAGTAGTGGCCCCGGCCGATGCCTCCTGCGGGTCCAGCATCAAGACCAGACGGGCACCTTCCTCCAGGGCGTCATCCAGAACATCACCGGTGGCGTGCCAGGCGACACCGACCACAATGGACAGGCTGACCAGCCACAGGCCAATACTGGTGCCCATGACAGTCAGCAGCAGGCGACGCCGTAGTGACCAGCCTTCAGCGCGTGATGCCGAGGATCTGGGCTTGGCGCGGCCAGGAGTCAGTTTCTGGAGCAAACGTTTCATGCGGGTGCCAACACGTAGCCTTGATTCCGTACAGTGACGATGAAGTCGCTGCCCAGTTTCTTGCGCAGATTGTAGATGTGGACTTCGATAGCGTTGCTCTCTACTTCTTCGCTCCAGCCATAGAGGGCTTCTTCAAGCTGGGCGCGACTCAAAATATGGGTGGGATGGTGCATCAATGCCTGTAGAACAGCGAATTCACGGGCTGTTACGGGCACGGGCTTATCGTTCAATGTGACGCGTTTGGCTGTCGGGTCTATGGCGACAGGGCCGTGTCGCCATTCGGGACTTGCTTGCGCAGCGCTTCGACGCAAGGCGGCGCGTACCCGTGCGGACAGCTCTTCCAGGTCAAACGGCTTGACCAGATAGTCGTCTGCTCCCAGGTCCAGACCCTGCACCCGGTCAGCCAGGGTATCGCGCGCGGTGATCACAATGACTGGAACCTGTGCATGGGATCCACCGGCCCCTCGCAGGGTGCGCAGGACCGCATCACCGTCCAGACCGGGAAGGCCCCGATCCAGCAATATGCATTGATAGGTATGAGTCGCCAAAGCCGTTGCAACTTGATCGCCACGTTGCAACCAGTCCACAGCATAACCGTCCAGATGCAGCCAGGACTGCAAGGAGCTGCCTAGCGAGGGATCGTCTTCGATTAAGAGAATACGCATGTGCAAAGCCTGGTAGGGAAAGATGAAGGGAATCTGATGCTAGTGTGAGGCATGCCTCAAAGCAGCTGCAAGCCCGGAAGTGCTTGTATAGCTGTCGTGTATTTTAAAAGCACGCAGGTTCTGCGTTTTCCATACCGATCGGGCTATTAGATATTTCGCTGTTGCACCCGTGCTGACAGTTCCTGTGCCGTTTCCTTGCGTTCACTGTATCTGTCGACCAGATAATTGGCGCAATTCCTGCACCTTGGGATGCTCTTCTGGTGCGCCATCGGGCAAGGGCAGCTCGTGGGGATTAAAAACCCTGGTTTCGGCGCCCATTGATTGCAGGAGTCGCGTTGCTTCTTGCGTCAGGAATCGGCTGTAGGAGCGTTCTCTCAGGGAACCGTATAAAAGCAGAATCCGAGGTGGATGTGTGGCACGTTGTGGAGGCAGCAACCGCGCCATGTCCGGGATTTTAAATGCGTGCTCGTCCAGATTGTCCAGGTCAGGATGGCTCAATTCTTTGTCCTTTTTCATCAATGACAGCTTGGCCGTCTTCTTTCCGGAATGCGCCTTGTTGAGGCTGGGGCAGTATTTCCAGCACCTGTTCCGAGGGGCGGCACAAGCGTGTGCCCAGTGGTGTGACAACAATGGGGCGGTTGATCAGAATCGGGTGCTGCAACATGAAATCAATCAGCTGCTCGTCACTCCACTTCGGGTCGCCTAGTTGCAGCTCCTCATAGGGCGTTCCCTTTTGGCGCAGGACTGCACGCACACTCAGGCCACTGTCTGCTATCAGTCTCGTCAGCGTGGCGCGGTCTGGCGGTGCGTGCAGGTACTCGATGATGGTGGGCTCTTGTCCGCTATTGCGGATCAGGCCCAAGGTATTGCGGGAGGTGCCGCAGGCAGGGTTGTGATAGATGATGATGGCTGTCATGGCGCTGTCTTGATCTCAGGGCTTAGTGAGCGATACCCAAGCGCAGGGCCAGGGCCGCCAGGGTGATCAGCAATACGGGCGTGGTCAGGATGGCTCCCACCTTGAAGTAGTAGCCCCAACTGATTCTTGTGCCTTTCTGGGCCAGTACATGCAGCCACAGCAAGGTAGCCAGACTGCCGATAGGGGTGAACTTGGGGCCCAGGTCGCTGCCAATGACATTGGCGTAAATCATGGCTTCCTTGATTGCGCCCTGGGCGCTGGAAGCATCAATCGACAAGGCAGTCACCAGCACAGTGGGCATATTGTTCATGACCGAGGACAGCAGGGCAGACAGAACCCCCGTGCCCAGGGCGGCCCCCCAGATTCCAGCCTGGCCGAATTTGTCCAGCAGCAGGGCCAGGTAGTCTGTCATGCCCGCATTTCGCAGACCATACACCACCAGATACATGCCCAGCGAGAACACGACGATCTGCCAAGGAGCACCACGCAGGACTTTCCTGGTACTGATGACCGTGCCACGGGCAGCAACGGCCAGGAGGATCATGGCTCCCACGGCGGCAACTGCACTGACGGGAATGCCCATGGGTTCAAGTGCAAAAAATCCTGCCAGCAACAAGGCCAGTACTATCCAGCCTGCCTTGAAGGTCGCCATGTCCGTAATGGCGTGTGCGGGTGGTTTCAACTGCTCAAGGTGATATCGGGCAGGAATGTCACGCCGGAAATACAAGATCAGGACGAGCAGGCTGGCTAATACGGACACGATATTGACGGGCACCATGATGGCGGCATAGTCCGTGAAACCCAGTTTGAAATAGTCCGCCGAGACGATGTTGACCAGGTTGGAGACGACCAGTGGCAAGCTGGCGGTGTCGGCAATAAAGCCCGCCGCCATGACAAAGGCCAAGGTCGCGGCCGGCGAGAAGCCCAAGGCCAGCAACATGGCCATGACGATAGGCGTCAGAATCAGTGCAGCGCCATCGTTGGCAAACAGCGCAGAAACGGCAGCCCCAAGAATCACGATAAAAGCAAAGAGCTTGCGCCCACTGCCTGCGCCCCAGCGTGCAACATGCAGGGCGGCCCACTCAAAGAAACCGGCTTCATCCAGTATCAGGCTGATGATAATGATTGCTATAAAAGTAGCCGTTGCATTCCAGACTATGCCCCAGACCACGGCCAGATCACTCCACTGCACCACGCCTGAAAGCAGGGCGGCGGCAGCTCCCAGAGAGGCGCTCCAGCCTATGCCCAGACCTTTGGGCTGCCAGATGACCAGGATCAGAGTGGCAAGGAAAATCAGGGCGGATGTAATCATGGGAATGCTTGTCGAGAAGGGTAGGTAGCAAGGGGAGTGGGGACAGGGCCAACAGGTGGCCTGCCGAGCCGAACTGGTGTGATTTGACCCCTTCGTTCAGGGAAGTTGGCACGAGCTGGGTGCCTTGATGCAGCTTTCCCCCTGACAACAGTTTTCAGTCAGGTAGGCGAGCAGATTATTCATGGCTGGAAAGGTGGCGCTGTAGAGCAGGTTGCGGCCTTGGCGCTCGGCATGGATGAGCCCCGCATTGCTTAATTCCTTTAAATGGAAGGAGAGGGCATTGGGGGCGATGCCTAGCTGTTCCGCGAGGGTGCTGGGAGTCAGCCCGGATGGGCCTGCGACGACCAAAACACGAAACACCCGCAGGCGGGCTTCGTGGGCCAGGGCGGCCAGTGAACGGATAACTTGAGATTCTTTCATAAACATATAATACAATAATTCTTGAATTATTGAATGAATGTGTTTATGGCCGCAAGGCAGGCCGTTTGTTCATGCGAATGTGCGTGAGCATATTCATTTGTCAGGCATTGTGAAACCGTCAGTCTGCATCTGCGGATCTGCGGGGAACGGGGAACAGGCCCGGTTTCAATTTGCTATCCTCTACCAGAATGTTCGTCCGTCCGTGTCATTCTCAGCCCGCCTGGTACACGGAATTTCTGACTGCTCCGACAAGACTGACTATGCAAACATCTCTTCTGAGCCGCCATCAGCTCGGCCGCCGCATTGCTCAAGCACGACTTTTTTGCTTGGCTTTTTTCCTGGTTTTACTGGTCGCCTTTCCCCAAACAGGACATGGCAAAGAGCCGCCATTGACGGTAGGCGTATTGGTCTCGCCGCCGTTCGTGATGAAAAATGATGGGGCCTTTACCGGCTTGGCGATCGACCTTTGGGAAAACCTGGCAGCAGAGAAAGACTGGGCGTACGAATACAAGGAATACCGCACATTTCGGGATTTGCTGGGGGCGACAGAGTCCGGAGCGCTTGATGTTGCCATGACCAATCTGACCATTACTCAGCAACGGGCGCTGAAGGTGGATTTCACACAGCCCTGGTTTGATGGTGGTATGCGCCTGATGGTCAGCTCCGATCAGGGAACGGGTTTTCAAAGTGTCATCAAGGGTTTGGCACAGGCTGGTTTTATCACCGCGTATGCATGGATTGCCTTTGTCATTCTGTTTGCCACTGGTGTTTTGACCTTGTTTGACCGACGTTTTGATCAGTCTTTTCCCGCTCGCTGGCGTGATGGCGTGGCCGAGAGTTTCTATACCGTGATGTCTGTCGTGACCTCGGGGCGTGCTCCGGCCAGAAAGAACCTTTTTGGCTGGTTGGGGCGTATCTGGCAGGGGTTATGGCTGGTCTGTGGGGTAGGCATTCTGGCCTTTGTAACGTCCTCTGTCACCAGTGTGATGACGACCTTGGCTATCTCAAACCAGATCAATAGCGTGGATGACTTAAAGGGGCGGCCGGTTGGTGTGTTGGTCGGAACCGTAGAAGAAGACTATGCCCGCAAACAGGGGCTGGCCATGCGCAGTTATCCTGATTTGGAGCAGGCAACGACAGCCTTGGGCAATGGGGATGTCGTGGCTGTGATTGCCGACGCCCCGGTATTGGAATACTACGTGCATTCCAATCCTGGTTTGCCTGTGAATGTGGTGGGGCGGCTATTCGAGCGTGACAAGTATGGGTTTGCTTTGCCACTGCAAAGTGAGCTCTCCCGAGAAGTCACCTTGGCCGTTCTCGGAGCCGTGGACGAAGGCAAGGTGGACGAATTCAAGACCAAGTATTTTGGCTTGGGCCAGTAACAGCCTGGCTCATTGGTGTGGATTCGTCCTTTGGCTATCGAGCTGCTCGCTTAACCAGCTGGCGAACACCTCTGCGCGCGGGTTCTGATCCAGAGCCTGCGGGGAGAGCAGGTAGTAGGCCGAACCATCGGGGATGAAGCCTTGCGGGGCGATGAGCTGGCCGCTTTGCAACTCATCCTCCACCATCAGGCGCGACACGATAGCCATGCCTTGTCCGGACAGGGCAGCCTGGATACATAAATAAAAATGCTCCAGCTCCAGCTTGCCGGCAGATCGCAGGGAGTTGCCGCTGAGCCGTGCCCACGTGGCCCAGGCCTGAGGGCGGGAGCTGCTCTGTATCAATATCTGCTTGGTCGTGTCTTGTATGTGCGGGTATTGAGCTTGGCAGACCGGCCCTATCATCTCTTCGCACAACTTCAGGCCGCACACCGAGTCTGCCCAATGAAAGTCGTCGCGGCGTATGGCCAGATCCACTCCCATTTGAGCAAAGTTCACCGGGCCTCCGGCCGTTATCAGGTGCACGGTGATGTTGGGGTACAGAGTGTGAAAATCTCCCAGACGCGGAATCAGCCACTTCATGGCAATAGTGGGCTCGCAGGAGACGGCCAGAGCATGTTCGCGCTGGGTTTGCTGCAGTTGGTAAACCACATCTTCCAGGCGCTCAAACATGGGGGCGGTAACGTGCAAAAGCTGGCGGCCTGCAGGCGTCAGAAACACGGCCCGATTGCGCCTTTCAAACAGTTCTACCCCTAGAGATTCTTCCAATGCACGAATTTGTCGGCTGACAGCGCCGTGAGTGACATGAAGCAGCTGGGCTGCCTGCACAAAACTGCCTGCCTGAGCCGCAGTATCGAAGTAGCGAAAGGCCGTGAGATTGGGGATTTGCATGGTCGATGAAAACTCACAGAAGTGACGCAGTAATTATCGTTTTTAAATTAGCACAGGATTATCAATAATGACATCCTGTCAGGGCAGGTGTGAACAGGACATGAATTGTTTGTGGTTGATTTTATTTCCTGTGGCTGACGCATTTTGATTATTCGGATCAAGAATGAAAATGCCTTGGAAATTCGACGGAATCATAAGTTCTCCGAAAATATGCTCTGTACCTAACAAAACTGCCTTTTTGCAGATTGCTGTCCCGCAGGGCAAGACAGTATCTCTAGCCAAGAGTGTAGGACTGGTCCTGTGTTTTGGCTGCTCGTGCAGTCGCTCATAAGGCCGATTTCATCAAACTTAGGCTTGTTAAACATGCATGAACTGTTGGCTGTTGCCACTATCACTATCTTGGCTGTGATCAGCCCCGGCCCGGACTTTGCCATGGTCACCCGCAATGGTTATTCCTTTGGTCGCAAGACGGGTCTGATTTCAGCTTTGGGCATTGCGGCCGGAGTGCAGGTGCATGTGGTCTACACGGTGCTAGGCGTGGCGATTCTGATTACTCAATCTCCCACTCTTTTTTGGGTGATGAAAGTAGTGGGGGCGGCGTACCTGATGTACCTGGGCTATCAGTCTTTCAGTAACCGTGCTGCGCTTGATACCGATGGCGACTCGGGCAGTGTGCCCAGCGTCTGGCAGGCTTTTGGCATGGGTTTTTTAACCAATGCCCTGAATCCGAAAACCATGTTGTTTGTGGTGGCCACCTTCACCCAGCTGGTGCAGCCGGATGCGCCGTTCTGGCTGAATTTTGCCTACGGTTTCTGGATGTCCTTCGCGCATTGGGTCTGGTTCAGCATTGTGGCCCTGGTGTTTTCAAACAAGCGCCTGCGGGCGGCCATGCTGGCTCGGCAAAGATTGCTGGACAAGGTGATTGGTGTGGCCTTGCTGGGGCTGGGCGCCTCACTTCTCTTTGCCAACTCGGTGTCCCCCGGGGAGCTTGCTGGATAGGTGCCGGGGAGAAAAGGTGGTGTGAATGACCTGATTATTCAAGTTTTAATGAGTTTTTTATTGGTTGAATAATTGAAATGATTTTCGAGTTTTTGTTTTTTAATTATTCAGTAATTTTTTATAAGGTGATTAATATTAAAAATATAGAAAATAATATAAATAAAATTTTAAAAATAATATCTGTTATTTTTTGTCATTTGTTGATGAGTGTCTGGGTATTATCGACAAGTTGCAGTATCAGGTTTCGCACACTACTTGTAGATAGGGAGACTCGAATGACTTGCCATCATCTAAATGCAAAAACGATAGCGGGTTCCTGCCTGGCTTTATTAGCTGTCTTGCAGGGCCCTGCCATGGCCCAAAGCCTGGAACCCCGGCTGGATACCAGCCAGCTCTATGCTGACGTACATTTTCATGCATCCAACTATGCCATGCAGGGGATTCCTTTAAAGGAATACGCAGAACGGTATATGCGTGGCAACCTGCAGCAGATTGTGCGCTCGACCATCATGCCCATTCCTTTGCAGCAACGGTGGGACGGGTTCGAGCAATATCAGGCTCAGGGCCCAGGCAATCAGATGTACGGGCCCAATTACTATATTGGCCCCAAGGCAGACCTGTATTACTACTCCTTTGTCGATGCCATGTTTGCACGCGAGTACGAGCGGCTGCCACCGCAATATCAGGAAAAGTTGGATGTCATGATCACGGCGTTCAACCCGATGGACGTGTATGCCTCGCAACATATCAAGCGTGCGGTGCTCAGCTTTCCAGGCGTGTTTTCCGGGGTGGGGGAATTCACCATTCATAAGGAGCTGGTGTCCAGCAAACTGGCTGGTGAAACCGTAGAGCAAACCAAGGCTCCCTCGGTGCCCTTGCCACCGGATGCGGGCGATGGCAGCAAGGTGTCGCTGTATTCCGAGTCGCTGGAGTATTTGTTCAAGACCATTGAAGAGATTGGTTTGGTCGCGATCTTGCACAACGATATGTACCGGGTTGAGGTCAATTATCAGGGCGAGCTGGAGCATGCCTACCCCGACCAGGATTATGTCGATGGCTTGAAGCATGTGTGCGGCCATGCACCCAAGGCCAGGGTGGTGTGGGCGCATACTGGCTTGGGGCGCTTTGTGAAACCGACTCAGGATCACCTTACGCGCGTCAAGAAAGTGCTGGATGCTTGCCCCAGTTGGTCTACCGATATTTCCTGGGATCTGGTGCAGGACTATATGCTCAATCCCGAGCCCGGAATGCCCAGCCGTCAGGATTGGCTGAATTTCTTCAATGAATACCAGAACCGGATTCTGTGGGGTTCAGATGTGGTGATTTTTACGCGTAATCGCTTTGAGTCAGACCCTCCCACTTCAGTGACACCGGGCGGTTTGATGGAACCGGCTCAGTACCATGCGGATCTGTCCAAGATGAGGGACTTCCTGGGAGAACTGCCTTTGGACGTTGGCAACAAGATTCGCTATGAAAACTATCTGGCGCTGTTCAACCGTGCCAAGTTCTCTGTAAGGGCTTGGGAGCGTGAGAATGCGGACCTGAATATCTGGGACATTCCTACACCCGTTCATCCTTGAGAAGGGCCTGTTGCATAGCCATAGCCATAGCCAGGACCAAAGCCTATGTCTCTGGTCCTGGCAAAGGCGAAGGTAAAGCTAAAAGCAAAAAAACTGCCCCCCGAATATTTGGATAGTTATCCAGCTTTCGGGGGGCAGTTTGCTATCGCACTTCAAGGCCGCCTAGACCGGCTCCTTGATTTTGCTGTCAGACGCCTGGTTTAACGTCTGTTTGGGCATCGCTTAGATCGCCTTGTTTTGCGCAGCCAGCCTGTCCAGGTCTTCCTGAATCAGCTTGCGAATAGCGGTTTTCAAGAGCTTGCCCGTTGCCGTGTGGGGCAGTTCATCCACCACGATCAGCTCGTCAGGAATGCTCCATTTGGAGACTTGCTCTGTAAACAGATCAATCATGTCCTGCTTGGTGAAGGTGGCATCTTCTTGCAACTGCACCACCAGCACCGGACGCTCGCCCCAGCGCTCGTCGGGCTTGGCAACTACGGCTGCTTCCTTGATGGCTGGGTGAGCCTGGGCAATGTTCTCCAGCTCGATCGAGCTGATCCATTCGCCACCGGATTTCACTACGTCTTTGGTCCGGTCCACGATCTGGATAAAGCCGTCTTTATCAATGGTGACCACATCGCCGGTATTGAACCAGCCATCTTCCGTGTGGGCGGAAGAGTCCTTGCTGTTGAAGTAAGCGCTGGCAATCCAGGGTCCGCGCACCATCATGGCACCAAACATTTTGCCGTCGCGCGCAATGGGTTGGCCGTCGTCGCCATCCACCCGGAACTCGACGCCAAATAGCGGGCGCCCTTGCTTGGCCAGCAGCTTGAGTTTTTCGTTCTCGGGCAGGGCTTCGTGCTGGGGCAGCAAGGCCGCAGCCAGGCCGACTGGACTGGTTTCGGTCATGCCCCAGGCGTGGCGCACTTTTACGCCCAGCTTCTGGAAGCGGGTAATCATGACTGGTGGCGCAGACGAGCCCCCAATGACCAGGCGTTGCAGGCTGCTGAAGGTTTTCCCATTGGCTTGCATCCAGTCCAGCAGGCCCAGCCAGACCGTCGGCACACCGGCCGTCATGGTGACGCCTTCGTTTTCAAACAAGGTGTGCAGGCTGGCGCCATCCAGTTTAGGGCCGGGCAAGACCAGCTTGGCCCCCACCATCAAGGCGGCGTAGGGCAGGCCCCAGGCGTTGACGTGGAACATGGGCACAATCGGGGTAATGGTGTCGGAGGCCGACAGACTCAGAGCATCGGGCAGGCTCAAGGCAAAGGCGTGCAAGATGGTGGAGCGATGGCTGTAGAGTACGCCCTTGGGGTTGCCTGTAGTGCCGGAGGTGTAGCACAGGCCCGATGCAGTGTTCTCGTCAAACACCGGCCAGTCGAATTCATCTGACTCGTTGGCAATCAGGGTTTCATAGCACTTCAGATTGGGCAGCAAGTCCGACTTGGGCATGTGCTCTTCGTCGGTCATGATGACCACGGCTTTCAGCTTGGACAACTGATCGGCCAAGGCTTCCAGAATTGGCATGAAGCTCAGGTCGGCAAACAGCACGCTGTCGTCTGCGTGTTCAATGATGTAGCCGATTTGATCCTGAAACAGACGCGGGTTGATGGTGTGACACACCAGGCCCGAGCCTGATACGCCGTAATACAGCTCCAGGTGACGATAGCCGTTCCAGGCCAGGGTGCCCACGCGGTCGCCTTGCTGCAAGCCCATTTTCTGAAGCGCATTGGCCAGTTTCTGGCTGCGCTTGGACAGATCTGCATAGGTGTAGCGGTGGATGTGGCCTTGTACCGTTTGAGAGACAACTTCGCGGTCTGCGTGGTAGTTGGCCGCATGACGCAGTATGGATGACACTAACAGCGGGGTATTCATCATCATGCCAAGCATGGTTTTCGTCCTCCCTGGGAGTCAATCAAACAGAACTGATGGGCCTTGAAACTGTGAGTCTACGCGCAGAAAATGGACGAAACACATCACTGACTGTCATGGCCTCCTGATGCACAGTAGCCTAAAACTCACAAATGCGTCTATGTAGTCGCTTGTATTTGCTTGCGCGAGACTAAGGTTTTTATAGAGAAAGCGAGTCCTGTTTTGCCCGATAGTGTTTGGTCAAGCAAGAAGTCCATTGATTGGGGCGGTTTTGGGGTTTGCACAGAATGAAAGACAGTGAGGCCGCCTGACGACTGCTCTCGAACCAGTTCCATAGCGCTGTGCGGTCTGGCGCCAGCTCCACCGCCAGGCCACTGTAGTCAGCATCGGGTAGCCTTGGTCGATCAAAGCCATATCTCGTTGTTGAACCCCTGGCGTCCGCTTCCATCATTCCAAAGCGATTCACAATCACCAGATCGGCAGGGCTTTCCAGAGCCTGCCGCAGCACTTCGCTGGCCTCTAGCAAGGCGTCGGCACTGCCTTTGCCTGCATGTCTGATGAGCTTGTTGCGAAAGCCGCTTGTTGCTTTGCTATACGGACTTGTCTGGCTATGGCTCGTTCGGCTTCCATGAGACAATTCATGCACTTTTAGTGACTGATGGGATATTCGATTGGACAAGACTTTTGTTAAGGGCCTGGTGCTCCTGGAAGCCCTGGCCAAGCACGAACGAGGCTCGGGTGTGACCGAGCTGGCCAATCAACTGATGCTCAATAAAAGCAATGTGCATCGTCTGTTGCAGGCGCTGGTCCACCAGGGCTTTGCACGCAAGAACGACGATACCGGACGCTACGAGCTGACCATGAAGCTTTGGGAACTGGGCTCGGGCCTGGCCAACCGGCTGGATGTGCGGGTGGAGGCCTTGCCCTTTATGAAAGAGCTGGCCGAGCAAACCCAGGAAACGGTGCATTTATCGCTGCTGGACGGGGTAGAGGTGCTGTATATCGAAAAGATCGACAGCCCGCAGCCGGTGCGTGCCTACACCACGGTGGGTGGACGCTCGCCCGCGCAGTGTGTGGCAACCGGCAAGGCCTTGCTGGCCTGGGCCAGTGAAGAGACCTTGAATCTGGTCAAGAACCGCCTCAAGCCTTATACGCCTCGCAGCCTGGTCAAGTTCGGTGATTTGCGCCGAGAGCTGGAACAGGTGCGCGAACAAGGCTATGCCATCAACCGTGGCGAGTGGCGTGAACAGGTTGTGGGTGCGGCTGCGCCTATTTACGACAGTCGAGGAATGGTAGTGGCGGCTTTGGGTATTTCCGGGCCGGCCGAGCGTCTGGAAGAAGCCCGCTTGGTTCAGGCCGGTAAAACCTTGATGACGGCAGCCGCGCAGATCTCGCGCCGTTTGGGCTATAGCGGTCGCTAAACGTTGTAGAAGATAGGTTCCGGGCTGGATGAAACAGCCCGGATTGGAACTGCTGTTAAAGCTTGGACGCCCCTCCCATTTTTTGTCGCCGGGCCGCCCCAAGGCAAAAACTCCCCCTGGGGGGCAGCAAGCCGAAGGCGCAGCGTGGGGGCTTTTTTTGGGGCAGTTCAATGTCAGCGTTCAAGATTTTGCGGCCTGCCTGAAGGCCGCAATTCTTTGCTTGATACCGGGTGCGGAAGCAGAGCGCACGAGGGCCGCCATATCCCGATCCGCCTGTTGTGGGCAGCCCGTTAACTGATGCAGATAGTCGCGGCTGGTCGCGTCCAGCAAGCCCGCTGTCTGTTGAGCTTGTTCGATGACAGCAGGCCAGGCCTCGGGCGCTTGTATGCCTTCAATAAAACCCAGTTGTTCCGCTTTGGCAGCATCAAAAACCTGGCTTCCCGCCAGCAGCTGATGAGCCTGCTGGCCGCCAATCAAGGCCGCCAATCTGCCGGTTCCCAGAGCTAAGCCAAACTGCAGTCCAGGCATGCGAAAGCGGGCATCGGCACTGGCGACGCGTTGACGGCAGACAGCAATCAGATCCACGCCTGCACCAAAGTTTTGTCCATGCGCCAGGGCCAGGGTGGCGCAGGGTGTGTGGGCTAGCATCTGCAAGAGGGTTTCAATGCGGACAAAGCGCAGCACCAGATCCCCCTCGCTTTGTTGCTCGTAGTCGCTGAAGTCAAAACCGGCACTGAAGTTGCGGCCTTCACCGCGTAAGATCAGCAGATCGGCCTGGGCCCGTTCCGCGGCCTGGACGGCCGCGATCAAGGCTTCGACCAGATCGGCCGACAAGGCATTGCGTTTGTCGGGCCGGTTCAGTGTCAGGGTCCAGACTTTGCCCGCGCAGTCCACATTCAGACTGGGACTGCTGCTGCAATACGGCGCTGTCATGGGGTGACTCCGTGCAAGATGCTGTCGTTATGTTCGCCCAGCGCGGGTGGTGCCAGACGGACGGGCAAGCCCACTCCATTGATACGCAGGGGCGAGACAAAGGTGCGGGTTTCGGTGTCTGTGCCCGGCAGGCGAATGTTTTGCACCCATTCCATGTGCTCGACCTGCGGGTCTCGCAGCACGTCGGAATAGCGGTTGATGGGACTGCAGGGTACGCCTTGGGCACGGAATTGCGTCAGCCAATGTTCGGAGTCGTGCTGCGCAAAAATAGCTTCCAGCAGTTCACGCAAGGCGTCTTGATGTTTGGCGCGCAGGGTGGTGCTGGTGAAACGCTCGTCCTCGGTCAGGTCCGGGCGTTCTACAACCTGACAGACGGAGCGCCACAGCGCATCGTTGCCCGCTGCCATGGCGAAGTAACCGCCTTTGCACTGGAACGCCTGGTAGGGGGCATTACGGGGGTGGGCGGAACCCAGCTTGTCCGGGTCGCGACCATTGCCGAAATACTCGGATGTTTGCAGCGCAGCGATGGCCAGCGTGGTTCCCAGCATGGGCACGTCGATATGTGCACCCTGGCCGGTGGCGCGGGCCTGTGGCAAAGCGGCACTGATGGCAAAAGCGGCATACAAACCGGCTGCAAAGTCCGCCAGTGGAACACCGCATTTGACGGGGGCTCCACCTGCTTCGCCCGTCACGCTCATCACGCCGCTCATGGCCTGAATCGTCAGATCAAAACCGCCTTCCTGCGATCGAGGGCCGCTTTGTCCATAGGCGGAAATTGAGCAATACAGCAGTCTGGGATTAATAGCTTTCAGACTTTCGTAGTCCAGTCCTAAACGCTGCATGACGCCGGGCCGGTTGTTCTCCAACAAGACGTCTGCATCCAGTACCAGCTGGCGCGCTTTGGCCACATCTTCGGGGTTCTTCAGATCCAGCGTTACCGAGCGCTTGTTACGGTTCAGCGAAGCAAAGTTCTCGCTATAGCCCTGGTTGATGGGCGGCCAGCTACGCAAGGTGTCACCCCCTTTGGGGTGTTCGATCTTGATGACGTCAGCCCCCATATCGGCCAACAACATACCGCAGTACGGGCCAGCGGCCACATTGCAAAATTCCAGTATCCGAACCCCGTTCAGGGGCAATGTCGTATCCATGAATCAGCTCCAGAGCATGATAGGTAGATGGGGGCCGACAGGGCCTTATGCGTTCACATCAACCACGATGCGGCCGCGTACCTTGCCTTCCAGTAACTGGCCGGCTTGATCAATGGCTTGGGAAAGTGTGATGGTGCTGGCGCCGATGCGCTCCAGGGCTTCGATAGACAAATGCTTGGCCAGCAAGTCCCAGGCCGCCAGGCGCTCGGGTTTGGGGCAATGGACGCTGTCCACCCCAATCAATTGCACACCACGCAGAATGAAGGGGGCCACGGAAGCGGGGAAATCCATGCCTTGGGCCAGACCGCAAGCGGCGACTGCGCCCAGGTATTGCGTGCCTGCGCAAACATTGGCCAGGGTATGGCTGCCTACGCTGTCGATGGCTCCGGCCCAGCGCTCCTTGCCCAGTGGCTTGCCCGGTTCGCTCAAGGTGTTGCGGTCCACAATCTCGCTGGCGCCCAGCGCCTTCAGATAGCTTTCTTCCTGAGGTCGGCCCGTGCTGGCCATGACGGTGTAGCCCAGGGCATGCAGCAGGGCCACGCTGACACTGCCCACGCCACCCGCGGCACCTGTCACCAGAATCGGTCCCTTGTCCGGCGTGACGCCTTGGCGCTGCAAGGCACGCACGCACAGGGCAGCGGTATAGCCGGCGGTGCCTATCATCATGGCTTGCTGGGTGGAGAAAGCGTCGGGCAGCGGAATCAGCCAATCGCCTTTCACGCGTGCTTGCTGTGCCAGACCGCCCCAATGGACCTCACCCAAGCCCCAGCCGTTAAGCACCACTTTCTGGCCGGACTTGAAATTCGGGTCGCTGCTGTCGGTCACTGTGCCAGCAAAGTCGATGCCGGGCACCATGGGGAACTGGCGCACTACGGGGGATTTACCCGTCATGGCCAGGCCGTCTTTGAAATTCAGGGTGGAGTAGTCGATGCGGACGGTAACCTGGCCTTCGGGCAGGGCGGACTCGTCCAGGGATTGCAGGCTGGCTTTGTATTGGCCGTCGGTTTTGTCGATGACGATGGCAGAGAACATGAGTGAATTCCTTCGATCAGTTAAGGGTTTGTGTTCTGATATTTGGAACAGCGTTCTTCAAATTGACATGGAAAAAGCAGTGTTTTCATTTTATCCAGAAGCTCGTTGCGGTCAAGTCCAATGCGACCAGATGATCGAACTGGGGAAATCCCGAAGGGGTTTAATAGTTGACACCTGAAATCAAATATCCCACTATTTGAACCGTTGTCCTAAGTTGCTTGTGTTGTTGCTGTCTGTTGTATTCAAGCCGTTCTCACGGCATTTTTAATATCAAAAACAAGAACAGCGTTCTATATATTGGAACACCAAGAGAGAAAAACTCTCACACAGGAGGCAAGGATCATGTTCAGTTCTTTTTTTTCGCGCACAGGGTTTCTACGCACAGTGCTGGTCTCGGGACTGGCGGCAGTCAGCAGCTTTTCTGCCCCGGCGGCCATCGCGGCCGATACCTATCCCAGCCGTGAAGTGACCTTTGTGGTTCCCTATCCCCCAGGCGGTAACAGCGACAATCTGGCGCGTCTGTTTGCCGACCGTCTGCGCGTCAAGCTTGGCGTTCCCATCGTGATTGAAAACCGGCCCGGCGGCACCACCTCGCTGGGCACGTCGATCGTCGGTCGCGCCAAACCTGATGGCTACACCTTGTTGCTGGCCACCAGCACCGCCTTTACCGTGCTGCCCTATATACGCGACGTGCCTTATGACCCGATCAAGGGCTTTGATTTTGTAGGCAGTCTGGCCGGTTACCTGCCCATCATGACGGTGCGCAATGATTTGCCCGTCTCCAATCTGAAAGAGTTTGTCGAGCTGGCCCGTAAGGAGCCCGGCACCTTGACCTATGGTTCGGCAGGTATTGCGTCTGGCGGTCATTTGGCGGGCGAGATTCTGGAAAACTCCCAGAAGCTGGACCTGTTGCACGTGCCGTTCAAAGGCTCGGCAGACACCATGACGGCTTTGATGGGCAATCACATCGATTTCTTTATTGATGGAGTCGGGCTGGAGCTGGTGAAAAGCGGCAAGGCCAAAGCCCTGGTGACCTATGCCAGCGTGCGTCATCCCGAACTGCCGGATGTGCCCACACCGAAAGAAGCCGGTTTTGATTTGGCCCTGCCTTTTGAAGGGTTCTGGGGGCTGGCGGTGCCGGCTGGCACCCCTGACGATGTCATGAAGAAGCTGGCCAAGGCTACCGAAGAAATTCTGGCCGAGCCGCAGACTCAAGAGCGTTTCCACCGCATCAGTGTCAGTGCCAGCTGGAAAGACGGCGATGCGTATGCCAAGGATCTGGAGCAGAGTCGGGCTTATTACAGCGAGCTGCTCAAGACCATCAAGATGAGCGATGACTAAACGCTCACAGAAACACCAACAGGAGACAAACGTGATGGAAACCGTCACTTGCGCCAGCACGCTGGACGCTTTGCTGGACCCGGCATCCATAGCTTTGGTCGGCGCCTCGGAAGATCAGTCCAAGTTTGGCGGGCGACTGTTCCGTATGCTGCTCAAGCACGGTTATGGCGGCAAGGTCCTGCCTATCAATCCCAGCCGCAGCAGTTTGTTTGGTTTGCCCGCTGTGCCCGGTCTGGCTGCACTGGATAGCGCTCCGGATCTGGCCGTGTTTACGGTGGGGGCCGATACCGTTCTGGAACAGGCGCAGATTGCGGCCCAAATGGGGGTACGCGGTTTGCTGGTGATCTCCGCAGGCTTTGCTGATGCAGGCGAGCGCGGGCTGGAGCGCGAGCAGGCCTTGCTGCGTATCTGTCGTGACTCGGGCATGCGACTGATCGGCCCCAATTGCCTGGGCATGATCAGCCCCAGCCGCAGTCTGGTGCTGTGCTCTTCGCCGGTGCTGGACAGAGACAGCCTGCCGGAACGGCCTATTGGTTTTGTCAGCCAAAGCGGTGCCTTGATGACTACCTATTTTGATCGGGCCTGGGCGATGGGCGGTGGCTTTACCTACGGTTTTTCGGTGGGTAATCAGGCTGACCTGGATCTGTGCGACTTTGTGGATTTCCTGATTGATGATCCCAAGACGCAAGTGATCTGTACTTATATAGAGGGCATTAAAGATACCCAGGCTTTGCGTCGCGCAGCTCGTCGGGCGCAGGCCGCGGGCAAGCCCTGGCTGGCCGTCAAGGCAGGGCGCTCCAGTGCGGGCAAGGCGGCCGCCTTTTCGCATACTGCCAGCGTAGCGGGCGACCATGATGTGTTTGCCAGTGTCTGTCGCGATGAAGGCATCAGCCTGATGGACGATATGGGGGCCATGCTCTTGCTGGCAAACAGCATGGTGCGCTTTACCAGCAACAAGATCTCCAAAGTCGCGATTGTGACGCCTTCGGGTGGCGGTGGGGCCTTGGCTGCAGATGCTTTGGCTGAGCATGGCGTGGAACTGTCCAGTTTTTCCGCTACTACCAAGCAGGCTCTGGCTGCCCACTACCCGGCAGGGCAGGCGGATAACCCGGTTGATCTGGGAGCGCGTCTGACGCAGGACTCCACAGAAGTGGCCCGCGCTACTTTGGATGCCTTGATGCAGGATCAGCAAAGTGACGCGGTATTGATCACGGCTTCCATGTGTCCGCAGGAGTG
This sequence comes from Alcaligenes sp. 13f, assembly GCF_020496585.1. Lineage (NCBI taxonomy): Bacteria > Pseudomonadati > Pseudomonadota > Betaproteobacteria > Burkholderiales > Alcaligenaceae > Alcaligenes > Alcaligenes sp. 13f. The sequence continues at coordinate 87,499 of NZ_JAHKKC010000004.1, read as the reverse complement.
GATGGCGGCCCTGATTGAAAAAATCATCCACCCCGAACCGCACTGGGCCAAGCCCGTGATGGTGGCGTTTGATGCGGGCGCAACATCCGAGCCTTTGCGGCAGAAACTGGCCCAGCATGGCCATGCGTATGCCAGCTCCAGCCTGGAAGCAGCGCTGGCCTTGTCCGCCTGGAAGCGTCACGCTCGGTTCGTGCCGCGCCAGCAAGCCTTGCGTCCCAGTGCCTGCCAAGCGCCCACGGTCATGCCGCGCGGTGTTTTGAATGAAGATCAGTCCAAACGTCTGCTGGCGCATTACGGCCTGCCCGTGAATCTGGGCCAGGTGTGCGAGGACGTGGAACAGGCTGTGGTGCTGGCCGAACAGATTGGCTATCCGGTGGTGATGAAGATTGTGTCTCCCGACATCGTCCATAAAACCGAAGCGGGTGGGGTGGCGCTGGATGTGGCCGACGACGCCAGCTTGCGACGCGATTTTGCCCGGCTCTACGCCAATGCCAAAGCCTATAAAGCAGATGCCCGTCTGGAAGGCGTGCTGGTACAGGCCATGGCCAAAGGGGATGTGGAACTGCTGATCGGGGCACGTCAGGATGCGCAGTTTGGCCCGGTCGTGGTGTTTGGTGCAGGCGGCATTCTGGTGGAAATGTTGTCAGACCGGGTGATTGCCGCGGCCCCTTTAACCCTGGCTGATGCAGATCGACTTTTATCTACCTTGATGATCGACAAGCTGCTGAAGGGGTACCGGGGACGCATGCTGGATCGTGACGGTGTGCTCGATGCGATTGTGCGTGTCAGCTTCCTGGCCCACGACTTGCGCGACACCAACTTTGAATTGGATATCAACCCCTTGATCGTGGCGGCTACCCGCTGTCACGCCGTCGATGCCCGCCTGTCCATAGGCGAATAAAACCAAAACCTATTCTTTGAAAAATACCCAGGAGGAGTAAACCATGTCGGATTATCAGTGCATTCTTGTAGAAAACCATGATGACGGTGTTTCCATCTTCACGATCAACCGTCCTGATCGCCGCAATGCCTTGAGCGCTACCGTGGTCAAGGAACTGCAGCAGGCATTTCTGGCCTTTGACGAAGACCCCACACGTCGTGTAGCCGTGCTGACCGGGGCAGGCAATGATGCTTTTTCTGCCGGGGCGGATATTAATGAGTGGCCCGAGTTGTGGCGCGCCATTCCCACGGTAGGCTTTGAAACCGACAAGCCCATTATTGCGGCCGTTAGTGGTTGGTGTGTGGGTGGAGCCCTGGTGATGGCCATGATGACGGATTTGCTGGTAGCGTCCGAGAGCGCCAAGTTCTCCTACCCCGAAGCCAAGCTGGGCTTTACTGGCGGCATCATCTCGGGCCTGGCCTCGCGCATTCCGCATCATGCCGCCATGGAAGTGATCTTGTTGTGCCGTACGCTGGAAGCCCGCCGTGCTTACGATCTGGGTTTTGCCAATGAAGTGGTGCCGGTAGGCGAGCAAGTCCAGGCTGCTGTGCGTATGGCGCAGGACTTGGCCAAGATGTCGCCGCGTGTTTTGCAAACCTTGAAGCGCTTTATCAATAATGAAGTGCTGACGCGCGGCCCGTCCGAGCAAATGGCGCGCACCATGCGGCAACTGAAAGCGATCGAGGATAGTTATGATGCCAAGGAAGGGATGAACGCGTTCAAAGAAAAACGTGCCCCGGTGTATCTGAACAAATAAGAACTGATTCACGAATTGGGCCGCAAGGCCCAGTCAACTATGGAGACATCCCCTTATGCACCCCCGTTTTGAGCGTTTTATTCAAGGGATGAATGAATTGACCGGCCGCCCGGCTGTCGCCGAGGCGGATATCCTGCGTGATGGCCGTGTCCTGCTGGGCGAACTGGTGGCCCAGGACGATTGGCTGGCCCCGGAGTACACCCAGCCCCATCCCCAGTTTTATCAGCAGTACTTGCTGTATTGCTGTCCGCAGGAACGCTTTTCCGTGGTCAGCTTTGTGTGGGGGCCCGGCCAGAAAACCCCTATCCACGACCACACCGTGTGGGGCTTGATTGGTATGTTGCGTGGCGCGGAACGCTCCCGGCCTTTTGACCGTGATCCCGATACCGGCCATATGACAGAACAAGACACACAGACTCTGGAACCAGGCGTGGTGGAAGTGGTGTCACCCACGGTGGGTGATATACACGAGGTCTCCAATATGTATGACGACCAGGTGTCCATCAGCATTCACGTTTATGGTGCGGATATCGGCAAGGTACGCCGTCACGTCTTTGACCCGCAGACTGGGCAGGCCAAGGAGTTTGTCTCCGGCTATGCCAACCGTCCGGCTGTCGCGTGAGTCAAGTGGTGTTATTGGGCAGGTGCCCAATACGGGCGCCAATAATCATTTCCTGAATCCAGCGATAAAGCAGCACGGAGTAATCACGCTGGGCGACTTTCTCGTCCAGCGCGTGGTTGCTGCCTTCCAGCACTCGATGTGTCAGGGAGTGAGCCTGGCTGAAGGCTTGGCGATACGTTAGCAAGGTCTGGCGGGGAATCAGCTCATCGTATTCCGCTTCAAACAGCAGAACATCTCCCGTGAATTTGGAGCAGGCCTGCAAGGCGCGGTTCTCTTGCGGAGAATGAGTATGCAGACGGTAGTCCTGCAGCAACTCTCGGTTGAGCTGATCCTTTGGAGACAGCCAGTCGTCGTCCGGGTACAAGGCAGGAGCCAGCAAGCTGAGCCAGCGTACCGATCGAAATTCACTTAACAGGCAGGCCAGATAGGCGCCATAACTGTGCCCCACAATGGCGATGGAGCTGGAGTCCACCATAGGGTGGCTGCTCAAGGTGTCAAAGGCCGCGCAGATGTCCTGAAAGTTCTGTTCTCGGGTGACGTTCTCGCGCTCGTGCTGATTGGCATTGTGCCCGGCAAGATCAAAGGTCAGACAAATACAGCCCATACCGGCAATGGTGTGGGCGCGTTTCAGGTCAAAGTGCTGGCTGCCGCCCCAACCGTGCACGAACAAAATGCCAGGGACAGGGGATTGGGGGACTAGCAGGCGTGCATCCAGTTGCTGGTGTGGCACTTTGATCGTGGTATTGAAGATTTCCGTACTCATGATGGCAGGGGACCTCCAAAGCGGGCCAGATAAGCCTCGCCTTCTTGGTCGAGGCTGTAGAGATGAGGGGAGTTCTCTATGGAGCTGGCGTCGTCCAGATAACGCTCGCGTGTCCACGCGTGGGTGTGCTGGAGTTCAGGGTGCAATTGCAGGTTGCGTATGGCCAGAATCTCGGCAATGGAAGCCCCGCCGAAACGCCAGGAGTGTTCCAGCACGCCAGCCTTGTAATGGCCACGCGCATTCTTGCCCACGATGAGGTCATAGTTGCGACGTGAGGCATACAGTTGCGGAAAAGCCTGGCTGATGTTTTTTTCGTAGCTCATGGTCATCTCAACCAGGTGCGCAATGCGCTTCATGCCAGAGAGTTTCAGCAATTGCAGGAATCCGCCTCGAACCATTAGCAGACTGGTACCGCCGTATACGGATTCTTGCTGACAGGTGCTCGTCTGCCGCTGCTGGCCGATATAGGAAAAAAGCTGTTCGCCCACCTGGGTCTGGCCAATGCTGAAGGTCTCACCATCGAGCAGGTTCTCTTCCAGTACCAGGCCGTGTGCCAGCTCACTTTGCCACTGAGGCAGTTTCAAGAGCTCTTCCAGCTCCTGACGGCTGTAGATCACCTTTTGCCCTTTGCCTGCATTGCCGCTGGCCAGCTTGGCCCGTATACCGGTTTGGCCTGCCTCATCCAGAAGGCTCATCGTGCGCAGTGCGTCGTTTCTTGAAAAGACGCTGTAGCCCTGCAAGACGGTATGGCGTAATGCCAGGCCCAACTCATTGTTCCAGCCTTGCGGGCGATCCATATCGTCCTGGGGAAGGGGATGAGCGACTGTTTTATGAGCCAGAAAGTCATACGGCACCACGCCCCCGTACAGCTGCGAGGGCTGTTCGATACCCAGTTGCTGCGCCTGCTCCAGTTTCAACGTATGCAGGGGCAGGTAGTAGGCATCCCCCATACTGGGCTTTAGCTGGTCTTCATAGTCAATACGGATGCGAGGCAGATCCAGGAATTGCGCCAGTTCTCTGGCCATGAATTCCAGACCCTGGAGCGTGCCTTTGTTGCAGCCTTTGCTGGGCAGGCTGATTTGCAAGGAGGTCTTGGGCGGAGAGGTGAGAATCTTGCTCATGGGGCCATCCTTCTGAGTAAAGAGAGTGCGGCAGGTGTCAGTGGCTCATGGCGCCACCATCTTGGCGCCTGATGGCGTTCGTTGTGCCAGGTCGGAGAAAAAACGTGTCTCCAGCAGGCTGGTTTGTAAAAGAGTCAGCAGGTCAGAGGGGTGTGGCAAGGAAAGCTGGGCCGCGCTGGCTGGCTCCTGAGGACCGATGCGTATGCTCAGCCCGCCTTTCTGGTTCACAAACTCAAAGGCGGCCTCATCGGTCAAGTCGTCGCCAATCATGACGGGCTTGCGGTCGGCGAACGCGGGCAGGCGTTGGGCCCGGGCCAGGGCTTGGCCTTTGTCAAAGCCGCTCATGCGCAGTTCGATGACACAATGTCCGCGGATCAGATCAAAGCCGGGATACTCTGAGCACAGCACGTGCAGTTCGGTGGCCAAGGCCTCGCCAACTTCAGGGCGTTGCCGAAAGTGCACAGCCACACCGTGCGATTTGCGCTCCATCCAAACCAGTGAGTAGGGGTGGATCAGGGCGGCGACAGAGCGGGACAGGCTGTGGTGCTCAGCCGGGTTGATCGGGATGTTCCAGCATTCCTGACCCTCGGCGTCATACATGGCTGCGCCGTGGCTGCTGATCATGGCAAGCGGAAGCTTGGTGCAGGCGATATGCAGGCTGTCATAGTCGCGGCCTGAAACCAGTGCCACCGCGCCGTCGCAGGCAGCGTGCAGATTCAGCAGCAGGCCGGCGGTGGACGGGGGAAGAAATACCTGGTCAGGCCGCGCAGCCAAGGGGACCAGCGTGCCGTCCAGATCCAGAAACAAGGCGGTCTGATCCAAATGCAGAGCGTTATTCATATCAGCTTCCTGGGTAACCCGTGATGGGGAGCACGGTGCCGGTGATGTAGCTGGCGGTGATCGGGCTGGCCAGGTAGACATAGGCAGGCGCCAGTTCTTCCGGCTGGGCGGGGCGGCCAAAGACCGTATCGGCACCAAACTCGGGGATTTTTTCGGCCGGGGAGTCGGCGGGGTTCAAGGGGGTCCAGACGGGTCCGGGAGCGACCGCGTTTACACGTATACCTTTGGGCGCCAGGTTGGCCGCCAGGGAGTACGTGAAGGCAATAATGGCGCCCTTGGTGCTGGAGTAGTCCAGCAGATGAGCGGCCCCGCGCAAGGCTGTGACCGAGCTGGTATTGACGATGGCATCGCCCGCGTGAAGGTGCGGCAGGCAGGCCTGGGCCATGTAGATATAGCCATAGATATTGGTGTGGAAGGTTTCATTGAGTCGCTCCGGGGTCAGGTCCAGCAAGGATTGGGCATGTTCCTGAAAGCCGGCATTGTTGACCAGAATATTCAGGTGACCGAAGCGGTCCAGTACCTGCTCAATCGCTTGTCGGCAAAATTCAGGGTCTTTCACATCGCCGCGCAGTGTCAGGCATTGGCGGCCTTCGGCCTCGACGGCCAGACGAGTGCGTCCGGCATCTTCATCCTCGTGCAAATACACAATCGCCACATCGGCACCTTCTCGGGCATAGAGCACGGCAACGGCTCGACCTATGCCCGAGTCACCCCCAGTAATCACGGCGACTTTTCCTTCCAGCTTGCCGCTGCCCTTGTAGCTGGAGGCTTCGTAGCGGGGGGCCGGGTCCAGGTCACTTTCACACCCAGGCTTTTCCAGGTGTTGTTGCGGCAGGGGGGGAGTGGGGTAATCGCTGCCTGGGTGGCTCTTATCGTGCGTGACGGGCTCGTTCTGGCCGACCCCGTTCTTGTCCTTCTGGTCCTGCTGTTCTTGCAGGTGACGTTGCTCTTTCACTGTTTGACGCGTTGTCATGACGGCTCCTGAAATAGACAAGGAATGGGACAGGGCGCGGCGGCCCTGGTGGGTGCGCCGCGTCCAACTGGGGCTTGGTTAAGGCTTAGCGTCGCTGGTCCTGGGTGGCCTTGCCACCTTTGGCGCCGGCCTTGCGGGCCTCCTCGGAGTCGAACTCATGGGCCGTGCCCTTTTCATGGGCTGCCCGGCCACCCTTGGCACCGGCTTCACGGGCTTCTTCGGAAGTGAACTCGTGAGCTGTGCCCTTTTCATGAGCGGCGCGACCGCCCTTGGCACCGGCTTCGCGAGCTTCTTCAGAGTTGAACTCGTGCGCCGTACCGCGTTCATGGGCTACACGGCCGCCTTTAGCGCCAGCCTCACGGGCCTCTTCCGAGGTGAACTCGTGCGCGGTGCCTTTTTCGTGCGAGGCACGCCCACCTTCAGCAGCAATCTCGCGCTGCTTTTTGTCGTCCATGGAGGCAAAGCCACGTTGATCTTTATGATCCTGTTTGTTTGTGTGCTGGGTCATATAACTCTCCTTGAGAAAGAACACCAATCACGTGATTGGTTATGACTGACCCAGCACAAAGCGTGCCTGACTGCCTGGGGGCGGGGCGCGGCACACAAGTTGCTGTATCTGGAGACATGGTTTTCAGGAGAGCAATCATGATGTCAATGACGTGGTGGATGTGGCTGCTGTTATTGCTGGGCGGCTGGGCGATACTGCTGCTGGTGCATTTTCTGGGTGGCAAGATTATTGAAAGACTGGCCTCGCCAGAGCACTTTCTGCGGTTTTTCAGCGAGCGGATACGCTGGCCGTCGCGGCTGTTTTTTCTGGCCGTATTTTTACGGATATGTATTCCGCTGGCCCCTATTTCGGCCAAGTGGCAGTCCTATCTGATCGTTGGGGACATGCTGGTGCTGATTATCTGCACGACCTGGATGCTGATGAGTGCAGTCGAATCTCTGTTCCAGCTTGTGGTGGTGCGTCATCCCTTGAATGTGTCCGACAATCTGCGTTCGCGTCAGATCTACACCCAGGCGCGCGTGCTGGCACGCAGTGTGCATTTCTTGCTGGTCTTGTTCGGGCTGTCCTTTGCTTTGATGGTTCTACCCGGCGCACGGCAACTGGGCACCAGCCTGCTGGCATCGGCCGGGGTAGCGGGGCTGGTAGCCGGTATTGCTGCCCGGCCGGTGCTGGGTAACTTTATTGCCGGTTTGCAGATCGCATTCACCCAGCCCATACGCATTGACGATGTGGTGATTGTGGAAGGGGAGTGGGGCCGGATAGAGGAAATCACGGCCACTTATGTGGTGGTACGTGTGTGGGACGAGCGCCGTCTGATCGTTCCCTTGCAATGGTTTGTAGAAACTGTCTTCCAGAACTGGACCCGTCGCAGCGCCTCTTTGCTGGGCACGGTATTTCTATGGGTGGACTACAAGGTTGAAATGCAGGGCTTGAACGCGGCATTCAAGGACTTGTGCGAGTCCTCTGAATTGTGGGATGGGCGCGTTCAGGTGTTGCAGGTGACCGATACCAATGAGTGGGGGATGCAGTTGCGCTTTCTGGTCAGTGCTGCCGACTCGGGCCGTTTGTTCGACTTGCGCTGTTTGTTGCGCGAGCGCTTGGTGGCCTATCTGGGTCAGCACCAACCGGATGCATTTGTACGCGTCAGGATGCTGGAAGCTCAGCCAGAGGGTCATGGGCCTGATTCAAGCCCGAGCTGATGCCAAGATCATGCAGGAACTGTTCGCACCACTGCCTCAGGTCCTGCTGTCGCAGTTGCATCATTAAATGCTGGTGGCGTCGGCGTCGTTCCTCTACCGGCATGTTCAAGGCCTGATACAGGCTGCGTGCGGTGGCGTCCGCATCAAATGGGTTGACGGGCAGGTAGCCGCCTTGCAGGGATTGTGCCGCGCCCGTAAAGGTGGACAGAACCAGGACACCGGGGTCGGCGGGGTCCTGGGCAGCGATATATTCTTTGGCCACCAGATTCATTCCGTCACGCAAGGGTGCGATAAAACCGACGCGGGCGCGGCGCAACATGCGCATCAGCTGGCCGGCCGGAAAGGCGCGGTTCATGTACACCACCGGACTCCAGCCTGGCGTGGCAAATTGACCGTTAATCTGTCCGGCCAGACTTTCCAGCTCTTCACGCATGACTTGATAATCGTGAATATCGCCGCGGGTAGAGGGGGCGATTTGGACATAGGTTGTTTGCCCGTGCAGCGTCGGGTAGCTGCGCAGCAGCGTATCCAGGGTGCGCAGCCGATAGGCCAGACCCTTGGTGTAATCCAGCCTGTCCACACTGATAATGGTGTCAGGCCCGTTGACTGGCTCGATTGGTGTGGCGCTGTCGGTCCATGAGGGGGCCTTGGCCAGAGCCTGAACCAGATCCACGTCGATACTGATGGGATAGACGTCTGTGCTGACGGTACGGGCGCCTGACTCGCTCTTGCGTGGTGGCACTAAGGTCTGGAGTGCGGCTGTCAGCGCATGATGGTCGCCACGGCTTTGGACGCCAATCTGGTCGTAATGGTGCAGCATGGGCAGCCATTGTTCATAGCGGGGAATGGAGCGCAGAATCTCCGGGCACGGAAAGGGGGTGTGAAAGAACAGCCCAATAGCCTGCTGCATTCCTTGCTCTCGGCAAAAATGGGCTAATGGCATCAGGTGGTAGTCATGGACCCAGATCAAGTCGTCCTCTTCGGCAATCTGGCGCAAATAAGCGGCAATTTGCCGGTTGATCTCCAGGTATTGCTGGAAGTGGTGGGTCTGGAAGTCCATCAGGTCCAGGCGGTAGTGAAAGGCGGGCCAAAGGCAGGTGTTCGCGTAACCGCAGTAAAACTGTTCGTATTGCTCCTGGGTGAAGGAGAAGGTGACGGCTTGGTAGCTGCCCCGATCTTCGGTACGCAACGCCCCCGGCTGTGGATCACATTGGCCGTTCCACCCCAGCCAGATGCCCTGGGTCTGCGGGTGCTTTAACAATTGATCTACTGCGACGGCCAGTCCGCCTGTGCAAGGTTGATCGGAACTGGCCACGCGTACGGACACCACAATGATTTTGCTCATGCTGATTCTCGCTTTGTTTTATTAAGGGATCTTCGTTGGAGAATCAGCAAATTGCGTACCCGCTCAGTTCAAGGGGTGCACATCCTGCCCGCTGACAGCACGCAAGCGTGCCCGTTGCAAACGTTCGCGGGCATTGGGAATACCCAGTTGCAGGCGATACTTGGTGACGGTTCGTTTGGATAGCTCCACACTGTTCTGACGCAGCGCCTGATGCAAGTCGACATCGCTTAAAGGCTGACGCTCTGGTTCACTGGCAATCAGCCGGCGTATCTGCTCCTTGACCAGGGCGGTGGAGCAACTGCCACCGAAATCAGTCTCCAGCTCGCCGGAGAAAAAATGCCTGAAGCTCAAGGTGCCAAAGGGAGTGCTCATGTACTTGTTAGCAGTCGCTCTGGAGATGGTGGATTGATGCAGATCCAGCTCCTTGGCCAGATCGCTGATGCGCAGGGGTTGCAGGCCTTGCTCACCTAGCTCGAAAAAAAGGATCTGGTGCCGGACGATGAATTCAGCGACACGGCACACCGTACTGCGTCGCATCGCCAGACTCTCGGCCAGCCAGCGAGCCTGAGTCAGGGCGCTGTGCAAAGGGCGGTTCTGTTGCGTGCGTGCCTGTTGCTCCAGGGTGGCGGCATATTCTTGATGCACCTGAACGCGTGGCAGGCTGCGAGGGTCCGCGAGCACACGCCAATGCTTGCCATCGCGGTAGACGTGAACGTCTGGCGTAATGGCCTGGCGTAACGGCTCCAGATAAGCCAGACCGGGGTTGGGGTCCAGGCTTTGCAGTTCGCGCAGCGCCTGATGAAAGTCTGCATCGGACAGATTCAGACGGCTCTGCACTTGTGACCATTCGCCTTGCGCCAGCGCGGGCAGCTCGGTAGCCACTAACTTGAGCAGTCTCTGTTTCAGAACCGGGTCTAGAGACTGACGCGCCTGGATCTGCAAGCGCAACGCGTCGGACAGGCAGTGGGCACCTGTGCCGGGAACAGAAAGGGACTGGACCAGCGCCAGCGCGGTTTGCCATTCGGCAAGGGGGATGTGTTCGTAGCCGGCGGGGAGCAGGTCTTCAAAGTGATCGCGCAAGTATCCGTTGTCATCCAGTGCGTTCACGATCAGGGCACATAAGGCCTTGCAGCGCTCACTGGCGTGACTCAAACGTACATGCTCCAGGATCTGTTCGTCACGGCTGCGCGGAGCCGGGCTTATGTCGTGCTTCTCGATCAGGTGAGCGCTTTGGCTGGACACAGGATGGGACAGGCCCTCTCGTACGGGGGCGGCGGGTTCTGGAGCGGGTTCCAGTAGGGGATTGTCTTGCAGGCTGTCTTGTACCAGCGTTTGCAGCTCCTGCGCCGAGAGCTGCAGGATTTGTGCGGACTGTTGCAGTCGCTGCGAGAGGGTTTGCTGCATGTGCAGCTGCGGAACCATTTCCAGCTTCATGGTGGCGTCTCCTTGTGGTTGGTGATGAGAACCGACAGTTCTTCGGACACAGTTGCCGGAATGATCCGGGCCCTGTGCTATCTACATAGCAAGTTCCGTTCCTGCCCCAAGGTTCAAGGCGCGGGTACGGTCCTTGCTAGGACACCGTCAAGGCTTTGCTGGCCATGCTGATTGGCCTCAGGTCAGCAAAGATGTTCTGGTTTCAGGCAATGACTGACGTTTTTGGAGGTGTGTGATGCGAGTAAGACATCTGATGTGTTTGGCACTGGCGGCGGGTCTGGTATTGGGTTTGAGTGTTCGCAGTGCTTCTGCCATTGAACTGTTTTCTCCGGATAAAGGGTTCTTGAGAGATGCGGCACAATCGGGACATTTTGAAGTGAAGGCAGCCAAGCTGGCTCTGGAGCGCAGCAACAACGATAGAGTGGTCGAATTTGCACAAATGATGATCGACGATCACGAACAGCTGGCCAAGGAACTGCAGACGCTGGCACAGGCCCGCAAGGTGGAGCTGCCCACCGAGCCCAGCCTGATGCAGCGCGGCAAGATCTCCATGCTTGAGGGCGCGGAGGGTGAACAGTTCGATGCGGACTATGCCAACGAAGCGGCAGTCAAAGCGCATGAGGACACCATCAAGCTCTTTGAGGACTACATCAAGGATGGTAAAGACAAGGAAGTCATGGGTTTTGCTCAGGACGCTTTGCCCATGCTGCAGCAACACTTGCGGCATGCTCATGCGCTGGCAGACTCCATGAAGCCTGCCGTTGCCCAGTAAGCTTTTGCCAAGCTTGCTCAGTTCCACACTGGGCAAGCATTTATTCCATGGGGTCGGCCTCCATATTGATTTCCACTTGATCGCTGTTGCTCATTACATAGCTGCGCAGTACCGCATTGCGTAGCTGGCGTATATTGCCCGGCCAGTGATAGCGCTCGATCTCCTTCATGCTGGCTAGGCTCAGTGAGCGGTTCTGCTGATGCTCCTGATTCAGCTGTTCTACCAAGTGCTGGGCGATCAGGACGGCATCGTCGCCGCGTTCACGCAGGGGGGGGATTTGAATCGGAAAGACCCCCAGGCGGTAATACAGATCTTCGCGCAGTTTCTTGTCCTCAATAGCGCGCATGGGCGGGCGATTGGTCGCAGCGATGATGCGGGCATCATGTTTGATCAACTTGTCGCCACCTACCTTCATGTATTCGCCATTCTCCAATGCGCGCAGCAGCTTGGTTTGGGCGTCTATGGGCATTTCGGTGATTTCGTCCAGGAACAGCGTGCCCTGGTCCGCCAGTTCAAAGTAGCCCTGCCGATTACGTTCGGCTCCGGTAAAGCTGCCTTTTTCGTGGCCGAACAGCTCGCTTTCGATCAGTTGTTCTGAAATGGCTGAACAGTTGATGGGCACATACGCCTGTTCCTTGCGAGCGCTGCAGCGGTGAATAGCCCGGGCCGCCAGTTCCTTGCCGGTACCACTCTCGCCAATCAGCAGCACAGGCAGGTCGGTGCTGGCCACTTTGCTGATTTCTTCATAGAGTTTTTTCATGGGGGCGGAACAGCCTACAAACTCGCCAAAGTCATGATGCTGCTCGGCTTGAAAAGCACAGGCACCGTTTTGATACTTGGCTTTTAATTGCTCCAGCAAGGTGCGCAATTGCGCCTGGTCTTGCCGGGTCGAGCCACTGTAGGCGTGTAAGGTATAGCTTTCCACCGCATCCAGTCCGATGCGACGGCTCAACTCCTGAGCCTGCAGGGCGCTGACACTGGGGCCAAACAGCAGGGCATCAGGAGTTTTCTGGTGATAACGGATCAGAACATCTTCTGGCGTATTTGCAGCGATGGCGGAAAAGTTCATCTGCCGCGCCAGTGCCAAAAAAAGGCTTATAAAAGCTGAATCTGTCTCCAGCAATAATAGGTGGGGCATTTTTTCCTCTGGGATAGACAAAGTTAATTTGAAATCCGATGTCTTATCCTAATCAGGATAGAAAGGGCATTCGTTACCAGATATGGCAAGGACGAGCCCGCTTATTTTCTGAAAATACCTTATGGCCGCGTCCCCATGCCCTGGGCTCTTATGGCGTTTTTTGTCGCCTGGTCATGTACGTATTCAACTTACACATCTGTTTACCTGTCAGCGACGGGCAGGCTTGCCTGTGCCTGGGGGCACAAGGCAGCAGGTCAACCTCTGACCCAATCGCAGGTGGGGGTCAGGACTGAGCTGGGGGCGGCTGCGTCACATCAATCCATTGCGCGCGGGTCAGCTCGGCCAAGCGCTGCGGGGTGATGCGTACCGCAGAATTAATAGAGCCCGCTGCGGGCAAGACCGTGTCGTAGTCCTGCAAGGACAGATCGCAGTAAATCTCCAGCGGGGTAGCCAGACCAAAGGGGCAGACCCCGCCAACCGGGTGACCCGTCAAGGCTTCGGTGCTTTCCAGGTCCAGCATTTTTACGCGCGTACCGAAGGCGGTACGCAGCTTCTTGTTGTCCAGACGGGCATCACCTCGAGCGACCAGCAGCACTACTTTATCGCCCACTTTCAAGCTAAGCGTCTTGGCAATTTGTCCCGGCTCGACTTGGTGCACTTGCGCAGCCAGCACGACGGTGGCTGTGCTTTCGGTGGTTTCAATTACCTGAATATCGGCAGCGTGTTCGTTAAAAAACTGTTTGACGGAATCAAGACTCATGGCGGATCAGGACGGATTAGTGTGTTTTGTTAAACTTTTTTGCGAGTGCCTAGTCTTAGTCAAGTGCATGAGAGTGTCAACCAGAGCGCTGTGGCGCTGCAAAACAGGAATGTAATTGTGATTAAACCTTTATTGTTGACGGCCAGCCTGATGGCCTTCAGTTCCATGGCGTTGGCAGAGGGTCCCGTTATTACGATGTACCAGGATCCTAACTGTGGTTGTTGTGGGGGCTGGGCACAGCACATGCGCGATGAAGGCTTTGAGGTCAAAGAGGTCAAGGTCGTGAAGATTCAAGACGTGAAGCGGCTTTTGAGAGTGCCGGAGAACCTGGCGTCCTGCCACACCGCGATGATTGAAGAGACGGGGCAATTGATTGAAGGCCATGTGCCTGCCAAGGTCGTCAAACGCATGATGAATGATGGCAGTGTGCGTGGAGTGGCCGCGCCAGGCATGCCCGCCAATTCACCCGGCATGGGCCAGATGGACGGCAATTTGGTAACCGTGGACTTTAACGGACGTCCTTACTCGCGCGACTGAAGTCTGTAACGGGAAGGGTGGCATGCAGATACACGAAACTACATTGAGAAACTTGTAAGCTGCTGCCGCTCTTGTCATGATGATCGTTCATTGACTCTGTTTAGGAGGTTCTATCCATGCAGCCCTCAGTTAAAGCTTTTCTTGCTGCTACCGCAGTCGCATTTGGCATGTACAGCCCTTTTGCGATGGCCCAGGGCAATGCGGCTCCGGCCAACTCGGCAGCCCCTGCTGCCACCCAGGTCGTTAAACCTACGGATTCTCAGCTGGAGCAATATGCGCGCACCTACAAGAAGGTCGCTCAAACTGCTTCGGAATATCAGCCGCGTCTGGATGCGGCCAAAAGTGATGCAGAGCGTCAGGCTATTGTTCAGGAAGCCGACCAGCGCCTGGTAGGCGTGGTCAGTGCCAATGGCATGGATCTGGCGGACTACAACGGTATCAGTCTGGCGATTCAGCAGGACCCGGCCTTGCGCCAGCGTGTTGAAGGGATGCTGAAGTAAGGCTTGTTTGTGATCCTCGGGTTTGACAGAGCGCCGGGTGTCATTTTGTAGTGACCGTAGTGGGTAAATTTAAACCCTGGACGTAATCGTCCAGGGTTTTTTTTGTCGCCGTGCTGCCCCAAAGCTCGGCGCCCCCGGTAAAAAGCCCCCTCGGAGGCACTAAGCCAAAGGCGCAGCGTGGGTGCTGATTGTGTAGGTCGCTTCAATACAAAGCGTGCCGGCCAGAGCCGGCATGACTGCCTGCATTGAGACTGGAGCCTGACGCCAGATTTACGGCTTCAAGCTCAGTCTCTGGGCGCCATTAGCAGCGGGGATAGTTAAGCGCCCCGATCATTGCATTGAATTTCAATTGCAAGCTGCTGGCGTCATTTTTTATGGGGTTATTGATCTGCCAGCTGATCGAGCCTTGCTGAGGTACGTAATTGCCTTCAGAGGCATGCTGGATGACGCTTCTGCCCTGAGCCAGGAATTCATTCATCTTCGACATGATTCTTGGGCATCCTTGTGGCGTTTCTTCCTTGAATTTTTTATCCCAGTTGCTGATCATCGCGGCTGCCTGGTCAAGACTTTCCTGGAAGGGGGGAATGCTCTCTTTGGCTCCCTGCTGCTCGAAAATAGCATCGACCTTGTTCATGGCCTGCTTGCTGAACAGCACGGCACCCAAACGGTAATGCTCCATTGAGTCCTTGGGAGCTTTATCGAAAGAGGTCTGGATGTTTATCTCATCCTGTTTCTGAATACCTTGGAGAAATGCAGCCTCTGCCTGTACGACTTCTGTCAGGGCGCTGACGAACGCCTCGTTATTGTCGGCTGCCTTCTTGCCGCCATCCGTCAGAAACTCTTTTGATTCGGCATAGTTGTTCAACTCGGAATTGAGAGGTGCCAGCTTGGTCAAGGAGTCGTCAAACTGCTTTGCTGGTCCATCTATTTCCGGCATGTTGGCTTCCAGTGCCAAGGCGGATTTCAGTTTTTCCTGGGTGTTCTTGATGCTTACCAGTGAAACAACGGAATAGTTATCCAGTTTCTTGCCTGAGCGCACGGCAGGCTCGTAGACGGTTTGATAATCGGAAAGCGCACGGTAGAAAGGCGTATGCAAGCTATTGGCGACTTCAACATAGGCATTGTATTTCTGGATAAAGCCTTGCTCGGACGAGACCGCTTGAGATGGTGCTTCTGTCGCTTCTTCGCTGTTGCAGCCCGCAATAGCGATGCAAAGGCCCAGCGTGGCGAAAACAGATAGTTTTTTTAAATTCATGATGAAAGTGATTGATGCTTTTGATGCGTTGGCAATACGTTAAAACCCCTATCGGGCAGGACGCAATTTTATAGCTTCACCACTTCGTATTTTGTATCAAGCTAGGACCTTATGTTTCAGGAGTGCGTGCTACACGCGGCCGGGCGGGCTAGCAACAGTTGGCTATGCCCACCCTGCACAGGCCCGTCTCCGTCTCTGGTTTTTGGCCTTGCTTAATCCATGTCCTGGAAGTCTGGGCTTGCCCTGGGAATAGGTACACCGGCATCAATGCGTTTGGCCCATTCTTGTAGCGGTAGCGGTGGAGTCGGCTCCCAAATACGACGCAGAACGGGCTTTAGCAAAGCAATATTGTGGCCACTGGCCCAACGATACGGAATCACCGGCAACCAGGTGTCGTCGGCAATGCGTTCGGCCACGACAAAGCGGAAACTGTACTGGCCAGGGCCCAGGCTCATGCGTATATCACTGACCACCAGCAGGTCATCGATGATGTCGTAGCGCAGCCAATCGTCCGAAAACCAGCGCAGTTGCTCCAGCTGTTTCAAGGGGGGGAACAGCTGGGTGTAGTCGCTATGAACGGGCAGGCACAGGGATTCGTATTGATGCCCCTTGGGTGCACGCAGTCGGTCCAGCAGGCCCACCATGACTTCGCATTCCCGGTCCTGTGTGTCGCGCACCAGTACACGCCAGAGCAGGATGTTCATGGGTTGGGCGGCGGAGTATACCCGCGCGATTTCCACCTGCTCTTGTTTGAGCTGTGCGGTTGCCTGTTGCTCGGCCCAGAACTTGGCACCTACCGAGGCTGCCAGATACAGGCTGCTCAAGAGCAAGGCCCAGTTGCAGGCCCGTATCGTTGCGGGTACCGGCCCACGAATCAAGCCTATGATCGTGGCGATCAGTAAGGGCACGGTATAGAGCGGGTCAATAATGAAGATGCTTGACCAGGTTGCCGGGGTAGCGGCCAAAGGCCACAGCAATTGCGTTCCGTAACTGGTAAAGGCATCCAGAAGAGGGTGGGTAATCAGCGCCAGCCAGACCGCCAGCCCCAGCCTCCCCGCAGAGGCACGTGCTTGTGGAAACAGCAGTCGCCATAAAAGGGTGACCAGGATGCCTGCCGCGCTCAACACAAACAAAGAGTGCGAGAAACCCCGATGACTGACCATGGAGGTAATCGGGTCCCCATATTGAATGAAGACATCCAGATCGGGCAGGGTGGCGATGATGGCACCGGACAGGACCGCCTTGCGGCCATACTGCCGCCCGAGGAGGGAGCCGCAGATGCTGGCACCGAGGACTGCTTGTGTTACGGAATCCATAGCTCTCGTGCAAAGTGAAACAGGGACCGGGGCCAGATGCGGCCTGACGGCTTTAGCGTTATGATTTTAAAGTTGAATCCCCGGCCCGCCCTATTTTTTTGACGGGCGTCAAAGGCCCAAGGGGTATCAGTCGCGTATAGTGTACGACGGCCTACGCTGTCCTACCGCCTGCGGGCTGCGCCACCGCTTCTATCCAGAGAATTCGTTTACCTATGTCTACCTACCTGATCGCGGCTTTATATAAGTTCGTGGAATTGCCCGATTTCGCCCAAATGCGCGACCCCTTGTTTGCTTTTTGCGAGCAGCACGAGGTCAAGGGCACGCTGTTGCTGGCGCGCGAAGGGATTAACGGCACGATTGCCGGCCCTCAGGAGGGTATTCGTGCCGTCTTGGCATATCTGAACTCCGATCCACGTATTTCTGGCCTGGTGCATAAAGAATCCTATGCCGACAAGGCTCCGTTTTACCGCCTCAAGGTGAAGCTGAAAAAAGAGATCGTTACCCTGGGCGTACCGGATCTGAAAACCGCCGAAATGGTGGGCGAGTATGTTGCTCCCGAAGACTGGAATGCCCTGATCAGCGATCCGGACGTGGTGGTGGTGGATACCCGCAACGATTACGAAGTGGGTATTGGCACTTTTAACCGTGCCATTAACCCCAAGACCCAAAGCTTTACCGAGTTTCCTCAGTGGGTGGCCGAGCAGTCCAAGGAAGGCGGTGTCTTGCATGGCAAACCGCGCGTGGCCATGTTCTGTACCGGCGGTATCCGCTGTGAAAAATCCACAGCCTTCATGCGTTCGCAAGGCTTTGATCAGGTTTACCACCTGCAAGGCGGCATTCTGAAATATCTGGAAGAGATTCCAGCAGCAGAAAGCCTGTGGGATGGTGACTGCTTTGTGTTCGACGAGCGCGTATCGGTGCGTCACGGTCTGGAACCCGGCGATTATGATTTCTGCCGTGCCTGTCGCATGCCTATCAGCGAAGAGGAAAAAGCCTCGCCCCAGTTCGAAGAAGGCGTCAGCTGTCCCTACTGCCACGGCCACAGTTCCCCCGAGCAGATCGAGCGTTTCCGCGAGCGTCAAAAGCAAGTGGCCTTGGCGCGCGAGCGTGAAGAGCGTCACATTGGCGTCAGCATGGACGAGTTGACCGCGCGCCGTGAAGCCGCCCGCCGCAAGGCGGAAGAGCAACGCCTGCTGGCTCAGCAAGGCAAGGACGCCTAGCCCTGATCGGGCCACTGTGTTACCTCTACTAGCTTGATTCTGGCGCTGCGTCGTTTATAGTCCGCCCTTCTGCTACAGAAGGGCGCTTTGCATAAACGCCAGCGCTTTAAGTCCGTGCCTGTGGCGCGGCTTTTTAACGGATTGAGCATGTCCTTATCTGATCTGCCCATTTTGTATTCCTTTCGCCGTTGCCCCTATGCCATGCGGGCACGGCTGGCTATTGCGGCCAGCGGCGTAACTTGTCAGTTGCGCGAAGTCGTACTGCGCGACAAACCCGAGGCCCTGCGCCTGGCCTCTCCCAAAGCCACCGTCCCGGTGCTGGTCTTGCCCGATGGCAAGGTTATTGATGAAAGCCTGGACATCATGCGTTGGGCTTTGGCGATTCAAGATCCCAAGCAGTATTTGCAGCCTGAGCAGGGCGATGTCGAGCAAATGCTGGCCCTGATTGCGGCCAATGACGGGCCTTTCAAGCGGCATCTGGATTGCTATAAATACCCGGATCGCCATACCGAGGATGAACAATTCACGGATGCAGCCAGTTTTTCGGCCCTGCATAGAGCCCAAGCCAGTGAATTATTGATGGGCCTGAATGCCCGCATTGAACAGCAGGGCTACCTGATGGGACAGCGTCCTTGTCTGGCAGATTTGGCGATTGCCCCCTTTGTGCGGCAATTCGCACAAGTGAACAGGGGCTGGTTTGATGCGCAGCCTTGGACGGCCTTGTCGACCTGGTTGCTGAACTTTCAGTCCAGCCCTTTGTTCCTGAGCATCATGGATAAATACCCTGCCTGGACGCCAGACAGCGAGATTGTGCAGTTTCCTTCTGTCTGACTGATAGGGCTTATTCCTTTACACACGTAATTCGATACTTTTCTTCAAAAGTAGGTAGAATGGTATACCTAGTTGAAATAGGAAAAAGTATGGAAAACGCGACTAGCCACAGGAAGGAAAGCGCTCACGACCGGCTGTTGAGTGCTGCCGCCATTCTGTTTTACAACGATGGCATCGCCGCTACCGGCATCGACGCCATTGTCAAGAAAGCCGGCGTAGCCAAGAAAAGCCTTTACAACAACTTTGCCTCCAAAGCCGATGTGGTAGCGCAGTACCTGCAAATCCGCCATGCCGAATGGATTTCACTCTACGAGGCCCGCGTGCGCCAGGCCCAGGGGCCAGCGGAGCGTGTGTTGGCGGTGTTTGATGCCTATGCCGATCACGCTGAACATGCTTACGAGCGAGGGTTTCGCGGCTGTGGGCTGCTCAATGCCGCCGCCGAATTTCCAGCTGGGGATGCTGGCCGCGAGGCGGTACGCGCTCACAAGGAAGAAGTGGAAACACTGTTGCTGACGCATTTGGCCGAACTGATGCCTAGCGACGATGCGCGCGTCACTCAGCTTGCTCGCCATCTGGCCTTCTTGCTGGAAGGCGGGGTTGTTCGCGCTGGGCTGGAAGGCAATAGCGATTGCGTCGTCCAGTCCAAGTGCATCGCGGCTTCGTTATTGGAGGCTGCATGACTGCCTCTTCGAAAGACCACTTGTTTGGTGTGGCGGGCGTCCTGGTGGCCGCTGTGCTGTGGGGGACGACCGGCGTTTCGGCCACCTTCGCGCCGGAAGTCGGCGCAGTCGCGATCGGCGCGGCGGCCATGGGCGTTGGCGGTTTGTTGCAAGCTGGCATCGCCACCCGCGCCATTGCTCGCCATGCGAGTGCCTTGCGCATGCAATGGCACTGGCTGCTACTAGGCGCGTTGGCGGTGGCGATCTATCCGCTGGCCTTTTACGGTTCAATGCGCCTGGCTGGTGTCACAGTGGGCACCGTGGTATCTATCGGCTCGGCACCACTGCTCTCGGCCCTTATCGAGATGGTCATGGACGGCCTGCGTGTCAGTACCCGATGGGTCATCGGAGCGGGTTTTGGCCTGCTGGGGATGGCCTTGCTTTGCATTGCTGAGAGCAGCGGTCACAGCGCTGTGACCGCCGCGCCCTCAATCATGCTCGGCGTGGCCCTGGGCCTGCTGGCCGGTCTGACCTATGCGCTGTATTCCTGGGCAGCTCGCCGCCTGATGCAGCGCCAGATTCCCGCCCGGGCCGCGATGGGGGCCACCTTCGGCATCGGCGGTTTACTGCTGATGCCGGTACTGTTCGCTACGGGCGCGCCATTCCTGGCCTCGTGGAACAATGCCGCTGTGGGCATCTACATGGCCTTGGTGCCGATGTTCCTGGGCTATGTCTGCTTTGGTTATGGTCTGGCCCGCATCCAGGCCAGCACTGCCACCACCATCACGCTGGTGGAGCCGGTCGTCGCGGCGGCGCTTGCCGCCCTCATCGTAGGCGAACGGCTCCCCGCGATGGGATGGGTGGGTGTTGCCCTCATCTTCGCGTGTCTGGTATGCATCACGTTGCCATTGCGGTCGCGCGGTCGAACTTCTCCGGTGTCCTCGACCCACCCGGCTTAGCGGGCGTCTTAGGGCTGTCTGGCATCGCACTTCAATTTTTCAACTATTGCAATAATAGAAAACATCATGACAACCATTTCATGGGACGACTTCGCAAACGTCGAACTGCGTGTTGGGCGCATCATCAAGGCCGAACCTTTTCCCGAAGCCCGCAAACCGGCTTACAAGCTGCTGGTGGATTTTGGGGAGGAGATCGGACAGCGCAAATCCAGCGCTCAGGTAAGCGATTTGTATGTGATAGAGGAGTTGGTGGGCAAGCAAGTCGTCGCTGTCATCAATTTCCCGCCCAAGCAAATCGGCCCGTTTCTGTCTGAATGTCTGGTGACGGGTTTTCCTGATGAGCAAGGCCGTGTGGTCCTTTGCGTACCGGACAAGACTGTGCCGTTGGGCGCAAAGTTGTTTTAACTGTTTTGTCGCCCGCCGTCGCGCTACGCACCGAGCTGGCGATAATAAAATGCCAGCATCAGCGAGTGGTCGGCTTTCTTGGGGCTGCTGCCACGTGCACCTACTTGCCTGCTTGATAGCGCAGGTCATAAGTAGCGCGGGCTTGCTCGATGCTCTCTAAATTTTGTTCGGCCCAGACCCACACACCGCAAAACGCCGCACCCAGACCAAGTCCCAAATCGGTTAATTGGTACTCTACTTTCGGCGGCACCACGGGGTGGACGGTGCGAGACACCAGGCCCTCACGTTCCATCTCACGCAGCGTCTGAGTCAACATCTTCTGGCTGATACCTACGACTTGATGGGCTAACTGAGTGAAGCGCAGCACGCCGTGCTCGGCCAAGACATCGAGGACGATCATCGTCCACTTGTTGGCTATCCGCGCAATGACTTCATTGACCAGGGCCTGGAGGCGAGGGTCAAGTGATGCCTCGTTCGCCAACTTGGCCTGTATTTGTACGTGTTCAGTAACATTGGCCTTCATGCCTGTCCTCGTGTGGGTGTTTAGTCCTTAGGGTGGTGGTAGCCACTTCTGCCTCGGCTGCTATCTTACTTTATAGTGCGTACGGCACTTTAAAGTGCCTTCTTTCAAAAAGAAAGCATTAGCCATATGCTCTGTTTTGACTATCGTATGAATGATGGAAAAGAGCGTAGATCCGATGTCCAGAGCGTATCAGGTGCCTGAGGACGTCACTACACCGATGTCGGTACAGCTCTTGCCTCACCCTTCAGGAGCAAGGAATATGAAAACTTCGGAAAACACTATCCTCATCACTGGCGGGGGATCCGGTATTGGTCGAGAGCTGGCTGTGCGCCTACAAGCGCAGGGCAATATCGTCATTGTCACTGGTCGTCGTTTGGAAGCGTTACAAACCACCGTCGCAGGTCAAGACAATATGCACGCCTTTGCTTTGGACGTGGATGATCCGCAGGCGATCACCGCTTTTGCGAAGCAGATAATAAAGCAGTTCCCGCAAATCAACGTGCTGATCAATAACGCTGGCATCATGCGCTACGATGATCTGAGTACACAGGCGGATTTGAGCGATGCCCAGGCTCAGATCACCACAAATTTGCTTGGAACGATCCGTGTCACCAATGCCTTCGTGGATCACCTTAAAGCGCAGTCTGATGCCATCATTGTTAGTGTGTCCTCGGGGTTGGCTTTTGTTCCACGCGCCGATGCGGCAGTTTATAGCGCCACCAAGGCTGCCGTGCATGTCTATACCCAATGCTTGCGCCAGCAGTTGGCAGGACTGGTGGAAGTTATTGAGCTTGTACCGCCAGCGGTTCAGACCGAATTGACTCCGGGGCAATCGGAGCGTGAGGGCTATCAGCCGTTGCATGCCTTTATCGGTGAAGTGATGGACTTGCTCAATGAACAACCGACGCCAAGTGAGATTGTGGTAGAGCGCGCTCGCCTGCAACGCTTGGCCGAGCGCGAAGGCCGCTTTGCGCAAGTCTTCGATCGCATCAACGCCAACGCGGCCCAACAGCGTCGTTGATGCGTTGCAATAGTGTCTAGCGCAAGGCCATCGCCCATATAACTAGGACTTCGTTGCGGCAGCGTACGGGAGAGAGTTCCTTACACCAAATCGACGCAATATTGAATGTGCCTGCCCAGCTGTGATGGATCCGTTGAGCAATTTCATTGAGGCTTAAGGCCTGCTCCCCGAGCCAGCGTGTGGCTAATGTCATTCGCCAAGTGGCACGTAGGCCAGGGGCTCCATCTCCTCCATGCGCTCAAAAGTGAACAAAAAAGGCCGGTTTTCAATTGAAAACCGGCCTTTCTTTTTAAGTGCCCGGATCAGGCCGTAGCAGTAGCGCGTGGCTCGCTGGTCTCGTGTGCGGGAATCCCCACCTCACCATGTTGATGCAAGGTGACGCTGGTATCCAGCGGTGGCAACTCACCATTCATGGCGCTGTTGAGCTGATCGGCATCCAGCTCGCCTTCCCAGCGGGCAACCACAATGGTGGCAACGGCATTGCCTACCAGATTGGTCAGTGCACGACATTCGGACATGAACCGGTCAATACCCAGGATCAAGGTCATGCCTGCGATAGGCACTGAAGGCACCACGGACAGGGTGGCTGCCAGGGTAATGAACCCGGCACCTGTCACACCCGCCGCCCCTTTGGAACTGAGCATGGCAACCAGCAACAGCAGAATCTGCTGTTGCAAGGTCAGGGGAATATCACAAGCCTGGGCGATGAACAGGGCCGCCATGGTCATGTAGATATTGGTGCCGTCCAGATTGAAGGAATAGCCGGTAGGCACAACCAGGCCCACAACCGACTTGGCACACCCGGCACGTTCCATCTTTTGCATCAGCGTAGGCAAAGCCGCTTCCGAGGAGCTGGTGCCCAGCACCAACAGCAACTCTTCGCGGATGTAGCGGATCAGCTTGGTGATGGAAAAGCCGTTGTAGCGCGCCACAGCACCCAGAATGATCAGCACAAAAAGCACAGAGGTGACGTAGAAGGTCACCACCAGCAACGCCAGGCTGGATACGGATTCAATCCCGTACTTACCGATGGTGAAGGAGATGGCACCGAAGGCCCCGATGGGAGCGGCTTTCATCAGAATGGCCACCAGCTTGAATACAGGCGTCATCAAGGCTTGCAGCAGTTTCAGCACTGGCTTGCCGTGATCGCCCACAGCAGCCAGGGCAATACCAAACAGCACGGCTACAAACAGCACCTGCAGGATGTCGCCGCCGGTAAAGGGACTGATCAGGGTGACAGGGATGATGTTCATCAAAAAGCCCGTCAGTGTGCTGTCATGGGCTTGCTGCACGTAGCCCTGGATAGAGCTGGGGTCCAGGGTGCTGGGATCAATGTGCATGCCATGGCCGGGCTGCACGATATTGCTGACCACCAAGCCTACAATCAGGGCCAGCGTGGAGAAGGTCAGAAAGTAAATCATGGCCTTGCCCACCACACGGCCCACTTTTTGCAGGTCTGTCATGGCGGCAATGCCGGTGGCTACCGTCAGGAAAATGACGGGCGCAATAATCATCTTGACCAGCTTGATGAAGGCATCGCCCAGGGGTTTCATGCTCTCGCCCAGCGAGGGGTAGAAATGGCCCAGCAAAATCCCGATAGTGATGGCGATGATGACCTGTACGTACAAAATCCGATACCACTTGATTCTGACGTTTTGCGGTACCGGACGGTCTCCTGTGCTTATATCCATCATGATGTCGTCTCCGTGACTTGATGTAGCCAACCTGGCAGTCGGCTGGTGACCTGCTTGGAATTTTGTGTAGGCAGGCGGTTTACGCTCGCCGGGATCCATGCCCCGGCCCATAAGCTCATGACTAAAGCAACATCCGTGCCAATCTGTGCGTAAAGGGGAAAGCAGCAAATAAGCGGCTTGCCGGCAGAAGACTTTCCCGCTTGCGGCTGATGTGTGCGAAAATCCGCACAGCTATTACTCTTTTTTGGCGATATTTCGCACAGGTTTCATGAACTCCATTCCGGTTTCTTCGGGCATGCGGCGGCGCTTCAGGCTCGAATGGTTGCTGCTGCTGAGCTTGGCCGTCGTGCTGGGGCTGTTTGCCTTCTGGCGCTCGGCCGATTTGGGGACGGCTCGCTTGCTGGCACAAAGCGAGCAGCGGCTTGACTCATTGATGCGCGGCAATGCGGGCTGGATCAGGACGATCCGAGACAAATTTCACACCCTGTCCTTTGCGCTGGCCCAGGACGAGGCGCTGCGCCAATACCTGATGGGCAATCCTGCCTATGGTGATGCCGAGGCTTTGAATCGCAAGTTCGAGCAATTGGCCGAAGATACGGGCGCTCCTGTTCTGTACCTGTTGGATATTCATTCGCAGACGCTTGTGTCCAGTAACTGGCAGGAGCCCGACAGCTTCGTGGGCAATCACTACGGTTTCCGCCCTTACTTCACCAAAGCCCTGGAGCAGGGGCATGCTGAATACTTTGCCTTGGGGACTGCCAGCGGCAAGGCGGGTTTGTACATTTCACGCATGGTGCAAGATCAGGATGGCAAGCCCGTTGGTGTGGTCGTCATCAAGCTGGTATTCGATCTGCTGGAAAAAGAATGGGAAGGTTATGGCGATCGCATGTTTGTCAGTGATCCCAATGGCGTGATCCTGCTAAGCGGTGAACCGGACTGGCGTTTGCATAGTCTGGATCAAGCCGCGCCCGAGCAACTGGTCAAGCTGCGGGCCAGTCAGCAGTTTGGTAATGAGCCCTTGGAATCAGTGGGCTTGAGCATGTCGGATTCCGGCGAACGGGCCTCTTTCTGGACACTGGGGCAGGAGCGCTTTTTGCATGTGCAGCAGCCAGTCGCAGGCAGTGATTGGACTTTGCATGCGATGGCTCCTATGGATGCCGCGTTGCAGACCCAGGCCTTTCAATCCCGTCTGACGGTGATGGGACTGTTATTCGCGGCGCTGGTGCTGACGGCCTTGGCGCTGCAACGCAATCAACAGCGACGGGAAGCCCAGGCGCGGCAGGAGTTGCTGCGTGATGCCCTTGAAGAAGCGGTGGAGTCCCGCACCGCCCAGTTGCAGGTGGCGCGTCGCCGCCTGGAACAGGAGATGCAGGCCCTGCAAGAAGCCCGGTCGCGTGCGCGTGATCTGCGGGAGCAATTGGAGCAGGCCGAGAAACTGTCCTTTCTGGGGCAGGTGACGGCTGGTGTCGCTCACGAAATCAACCAGCCCGTGGCGGCGATTGAGGTCTATGCCGACAACACCTTGCGTTTGCTGGATCAGGGCCAGACGGAAACGGCCAGGCAGAACTTGTCTCGTATCCAGACATTGACCCAACGCATCGGCAGCATCACCTCCCAGTTGTGTCATTACGCCCGCAAGCCCCAGGAGCAGGAGGGCCCGGTACGGGTACGCTCAGCCGTGGACAGTGCCTGGCAGTTGCTGGAACACCGGGCAAGGGCACAGGGCGTAGATCTGGAGCTGGAAGGCGTGAACGAATCTGTGCGTGTATGGGCTTTGCCGGTACGCCTGGAACAGGTTCTGGTGAATTTACTGCGTAATGCGCTTGATGCTCTGGAAGGGAGCCGTCAGGGGCGCATTCGTATTGAAGTGATGAGCGAGCAGCAGCATGTGCGCATTGTGGTTTCCGACAACGGCCCCGGCCTGAGTCCGGAAATCCGCCAGCGCCTGTTTACCCCCTTTAGCTCCAGCCGCCGGCAAGGCGTGGGCCTGGGGTTGGTGATCTCGCACGATATTGTGGCGGCCCTGGGTGGCCGTTTGGAAGAAGGGCCTTCGCGCCTGGGCGGAGCCACGTTTCACATCGTGCTGCGCAATGCCGATAGCGAGCTGGGCCAGGGAGAGAGGTAAGAATGGAAGTCGCGTTTGTTGATGATGATGCGGACTTGCGTGCCGCCGTGGTGCAAAGTCTGGAACTGGCGGGCCTGAAAGTGGTGGCCTGTGCCAGCGGGCAGGAGGCCCTGAGTCGCTTGCCCAAGGATTATCCCGGCGTGGTGGTGACGGACATTCGCATGCCGGGCATGGATGGTCTGGCGCTGATGCAAGCCTTGCATGCTCGCGATCCCGAGCAGCCGGTCGTGCTGATTACCGGCCACGGCGATATTGATATGGCCGTACAGGCCATGCACGATGGCGCCTTTGATTTTCTGACTAAACCCTATCAGGCCGAACGCTTGCTGACGGTGATACGCCATGCCGCCATGCAGCGTAGCCTGGTTCTGCAAAACCGTGCCTTGCGCGAGGAACTGGACGAGGACGGCCAAGGCCCGGCGCTATTGGGTAATTCAGAGGTCATGGTCAATTTGCGCAGCACTTTGCGGCATCTGGCTCAGTCCGATGTGGACGTGCTGGTGGAAGGGGAAACCGGCACAGGCAAGGAAGTGGTGGCCATGTTGTTGCACCGCTGGAGCGCCCGAGCCCAACACCGTTTTGTGGCGCTGAACTGTGGCGCCCTGCCCGAAACCATTATTGAAAGCGAGCTCTTCGGTCATGAAGCGGGGGCCTTCACCGGCGCGCAGCGCAGACGCGTGGGCAGTGTGGAGCATGCACATCAGGGCACGCTGTTTCTGGATGAAATCGAAAGCATGCCCATGATTGCGCAGGTTCGCTTGCTGCGTGTGCTGGAAACCCGTTGTGTGACTCCTTTGGGTTCGAACGAAGAGCATCCGGTCGATATCCGCGTGGTGGCGGCCAGCAAGGTGGATTTGTCCGACCCTGCCCAGCGTGCCAACTTCCGCGCCGATTTGTATTACCGACTCAATGTGGTCACCTTGCGTCTGCCACCGTTGCGAGAGCGCAAGGAGGACATCCCCATGCTGTTCGCCCACTTTGCGGCGCTGGCTGCCAAGAAGTACGGCATGCCGCAAAAGATGCCCGATGCGCGCAGCCTGGCCTATATGCAATCACACCATTGGCCGGGCAATGTGCGCGAGCTGGCGCACTTTGCGCAACGTGAGGTATTAGGTGTGCAGCATCCGGAGATCAAGGAGCTGGACAGCGAGGACTTGAGCCTGCCCGCCCGCATGGAGCAATTCGAGTCGCAGCAGATACGTCAGGCGCTGGCGCGTCACCGTGGCGATATCAAGGCGACCTTGCAGGATCTGCGCATCCCGCGCAAAACCTTTTACGACAAGCTGCAGCGGCATGGGATTTTGCGCAGCGACTTTGTGGAAGAGGGGGCGCAGGGCGAATAAAGACTGGGATAAAAGTGAGCTAGATCGGGGTTTTGCTCAAATTTACGATCAGGCTACATATTCCTCAGGGCTGCGCGCCCATATTGATTGTTGTGCTCCACAATGCGGGTCAGCATATCCATGAATACCTGACGTTGCTTGGTGGTCAGTGGGTCCAGCAGACGTTCCTGTGCCTTGTTCATGCCAGCGCTCAGTCCTTGCATGACGGCCAGGCCGGCCTCGGTAATGTAGGTTTGACGCGAGCGGCGATCATCAGGGTTGACGCGTCGTCCCAGCAGTCCTTTCTCCTCCAGACGGCGGATAACTTCTGCAGAGGTCGTGCGGTCCAGGCCAAGCTCATAGCCTATGGTTGTTTGGTCTAACCAGGGTGAGCCCATCAGGACGGACAGTACCCCGTGCTGGACAGGGGTGATATCGCTTTTGCATTCTTCGTAGAACATGGCGTAATGGATTTGGTTCAGACGTCGAACCAGAAAGCCGGAACGCGACCACAGCTTTTGCCGAAATAATTCGGCATTTTCTTCTTTTACTGGGCCGAGGGATTCGGCCTCGCCGGATTTCAGTCCTTTCTCTTGCTTTAACGCGGTGTGATTCTTCATGCTTAAGCCAGACATCAAGAGTGTGACCCATTAGCTGTGACTGGTGAGGCCACAGCTTGATGGCAGGATAAGCCCCAACGGGGCAGTAGTAACAAGGTCGGCGATTATAGGGAGGACAGCGCCAGACTTGGAAAGGTAGGCGCTGCATTCTTATTTTGTATTCGTTTCCACCTGGTGCTGTCCATGCTCAGTCTCTCAGTTATTTCCCGACTTGCTGAAAAATATAATCAGTGTGCTGCTTTATCGCTTTTGCTTGGTGAAAGTTTCTCTTTTTTAAATCAAGAGTTTGTCAGGCGATTTTAATTACTGCGTGTTGGCTGCTGATTGATACCTGATTGGCATTTTCAGGGGCAGTCTAAGCGCCGGGTACAAGGCGCTTAGTTTCCTCGTAAGCTTTACGCGGGGTCCTTGCGCCCGAACAGTCTTCCCACTCGATAACGTATCTGCGACCAGAAGGCTTTGAGACCGATAGATAGCATATTGAGCTCGCCTGCAGAGTCATCATCCTGTCGGCCACGTGCTTGCAGCCTTAGCAGGGTTTGTTGCATCTGGGCCTGTAGCTGCTGGGTTTGAGCGAGCACGGCTTGGGATTGATAAAGGATGGCTTGGGCTTCGATAGTGGAAACTGGCGTGGCAGCTATTGAGGGCATGTTGGCAACCGCAGCGCCAGCTGCGGCTGTCATGCCCTGGCTGCTGGGGGAGACGGGGGCGTCAGAGCCCTGTGCAGGATTGGTGTCACCCCGCACCATGCGCGCAAGATTGCGCTCGAACTGGCCCAGGATCTGTCCGGCCACTTCGGCGATCATGCCGCTGCCGCGTCCATACTGGGCTACCGCTCCTGACAAGGTCAGCTCTGTGCTGACCTCCACGTCGGTGCCTCCTTCTGGTGACGGTGTCAGCGCAAAGCTGAAGTCCGAGCTGGCTGAACCGCGTCCCTTGGGGTCCAGACCGGCGCCACGCAGATAGGCAATATGATTTTCCTCATCGGTGTTGACCAGCTCCGCAGTGCCATCAAAAGAAAGCTTGATGGGGCCGAGTTTGACTGAAACCGAACCCTGGTACTTGTTGCCGTCCAAGACATCAGTCAGTTTGGCTCCGGGCAGGCAAGGCATGATGCGCGGTACATCCAGCATGAGCGTCCATGCCTGATCCAGTGGTAGAGGAATATGAAACCGGTTTTTGAAATTCATGGCAGCTTTCCTGTTTTATTGTGTCGGTTGCGTGGCCTGATCGATCAGTTCCAGTAGCCGCATAGGGCTGAGTGGGAACTCGTTGATGCGCACATTCAGCGGTGACAGTGCTTGCTCCACGGCTGAGATGACGACGGCGGCGACGGCGATGGTGGAGCATTCGCCCACGCCTTTGACTCCTAGCGGATTCAAGTGTGTGGGCGAGGGGCAGAACAGCACCTCGATATTTGGTACTTCCGGGGCGGTGGGCAGAAGATACTCTGCACAAGTGGTGGACAAGGGCTGACCTTCGGCGTCGTAGGCCATCTGTTCGAACAAGGCATTGCCCAGACCATGGACGACCCCGCCAACGACCTGACCTTCCACGATCATCGGGTTGATGAGCGTGCCGCAATCTTGCACAGCCAGATAGCGTGTGATGTGGATAGCGCCAGTGCTGGCATCTACCTCCACTTCACAGGCGTGCGTGGATCCGGCGTAGGTTTGCTCGTCGCAGTGAAAATGAGCGGTGCTCTCCAAACCAGGGTCTGTCTTGATAGGCAGGCTGTAGCCCGGCACACCTTTGAGCTCCATGGCCAGTCGAGCCAGGCTGATGGTTGTGTCAGTTGCGCTGCTACGCACGATGCCGTAAGAAATGTTCAGGGTTTCTTGAGGAACTTTCAGCACGGCCGCTGCTGCCAGCAGCACTTTATGACGTAGTTGCCGGGAGGCCTGTTCAACGGCTGTACCTGCCATAATCGCCTGGCGACTTGCGAAACCGCCCATCCCCACACCGATGTGACGTGTATCGCCGGCATGAACGTCTATGCCTGCGGGCTCCACGCCGAAATGTGCTGCGCAAATCTGCGCCAGCGAGGTCTTGATGCCTTGGCCCATGGCCAGGGCTCCCGTGAACACGGCAATTCGACCGGATGGGAAAATCTTGACGGTGGCCGACTCATAGGGGCCGCGACCGGTAGGTTTGACGGCATTAGCCAGGCTTTGGCCCAGATAACGGCCTTGAGCAAGGGCAGCCTGTCGTCGTTGTTCAAAACCGTCGCGGTCCATCGCCTGCTCTGCCATGGCTTGCATGCGGGGAAAGTCTCCGCTGTCGATAACCAGTGGTATACCCGCTCTGGATTTCAGCGGCTTGGTGTAGGGGATTTTGGCGGCAGGAATCAGGTTCAGTTCGCGGCAGCGGATAGGGTCCATGCCGATCTGTTGCGCGAGCCGGTCCATTAATCTGTCCATGACGAAAGCGGCTTGCGGATAGCCTGCGCCGCGTACCGTAGCGACTGGCACCTTGTTGGTGTAGACCACGTCAGCAGTCAGACTGAAAGCCGGAACGATATAGGGGCCCGTCATGGATGAAGCTGCGTTGTAGGGGACGTTGGTGCCCTGCGGCGTGTAGGCTCCGTGGTCATGGATGAAACTGCCACGCAGGCCGCGTATGCGCCCGTTTTTATCGGCCGCCAGAGATACTGACCATACCTGGTCGCGCTCCTGAATAGAGGTCAGGAAGTTCTCGCGTCTGTCTTCTACCCATTTGACGGGACGACGTAGCAGGCGGGCGACAGCTGGAATGACGATTTCTTCGGGGTAGATCATGAACTTTGCCCCAAAACCGCCGCCTACGTCGGGGGTGATCACACGTAATTGATCTTCGCGATGGCCCAGCATCAGGGCCAGGGTGTAGTGCAGTTCGTGTGCCATCTGGGTGGATGACCAAACGGTCAACTCGTTGCCGGCGGGGTCCAGTCGTGCAAGCACACCTCGGCCTTCGATGGGATGAGCACAGCCGCGGTGGGCTGAAAATGACTCCTCGATGAGGATGTCTGCATCAAGGAAGGCGGCATCGATATCGCCATAGGCCAGCGTGTAGTTTTGCAGGCTATTGCTTTGTAGCTCGGTGCGTACCACCGCTGCGTTCGGTTCCAGAGCCAGACGCAGGTCAGAAATCGCTGGCAGGACTTCGAAGTCGATAGCCACCAGTGCAGCAGCATCCTCGGCTATGTGACGGGACTGGGCGACGATCACGGCAATCGCTTCGCCAACGAAGGCGACTTCTTCGCGTGCCAGGACAAAGGGGACGGTATTTTCTGGTAGTACGGCAAAGGCAAAGCCCAATGGCATACGCCAATGAGTTAATTCGCCCATCAGGTCTTGCGCGGTAAATACTCCGTGTACGCCAGGTAAGGCTCGGGCCGCCGACAGGTCTATGGAACGAATGCGTGCGTGCGCGTGAGGACTCCGTACAAAGCACGCATGCAATACACCCTCCATGGGGATGTCATCCAGAAACTGGGCCTGCCCGGTTAACAAGGCTTCATCTTCCAGGCGCAGAAAGGAGTGCCCCAGACCGCAGGCGCCTTGTTCCTGCTGGTGAGGATCATTCATGAGCATGGCTGGCCCTCATCGCAGCAGCGGCTTTCTGTACCGCACGCACAATATTCTGGTAGCCGGTACAGCGGCATAGATGACCGGACAGCACGTCGCGTATCAGTTCGGGGCTGGGATCGCTGTGGTTCTCCAGCAGTTCGACGACTGACATCAGGATGCCCGGCGTACAGAAACCGCATTGCAGGGCATGCAGCTCGCGAAAGGCTTCCTGGATGGGATGCCAGCAGCCTTGCTCGTTGGCAAGGCCTTCAATGGTGCGGATATGCTTGCCTTGGGCCTGTACTGCCAGCATTAGGCAACTACGGGCTGAGTGGCCGTCAATCTGCACGGTGCAGGCGCCGCAGACGCCGTGCTCACAGCCCACATGGGTCCCTGTCAAACCCAGATCGTGGCGCAGGAAATCGGCCAGATTGACACGAGGCTCGGCATGGGCTGTCAGGTTCTGGCCATTGACACACAGGGTGATGGGGCGACTGCCCGAAGGAAGGGGGTTATTCATGCCGTTGTCCTGTACGAGAGAGCGCTAGCCGCAGGGCGCGCGCCGTATATTCTTTGGCCAGCCGCTGGCGATACCAGCCCTGGACATAACTATCGCTGGAAGCATCGACCTGGCCACATAGTTCGGCGGCCAGTTCGATATCTGAGGGGCTGGCCGGGGTGCCCAGCAGGGCGTTTTCTGCCTCGGTCATGCGAAGGGGAAATGCACCTACTCCGCCCAGGGTGATGCTGACGCGACTCACCAAGCCGGCTTCATCCAGCAACAGCAACGCAGCGCAGGACACGATGGCGAAATCGCCATGCCGACGGGAGAACTCCAGAAAAGCCCAGCCGTGACTGGCGGGCCACGGCTGCACCTGGACGCGGATCAATAGCTCGTCAGCCTGCATGTTGGGGGTCATGTAGGCTGCCGGGAAATCGGCCATTGAAAGTGTTCGTTCTCCACGTATGCTGGCGACGGTCAACACAGCATCCATCGCCATGCTGACTGTCGGTATTTCGGCAGAAGGGTCCAGCTGACAAAGGCTGCCGCCCACTGTTCCTCGGTTACGGGTCTGGCGATGCCCGACGTTGAGGATTGCATCCTTCCAGAGCGGCAGACGTGTTGCCACCAGCTCGGAAAATTCAATGTCGCGCTGGCGTGTCATGGCACCCATCGCGATATCGCCATTCTCTTGCTCTTGCAGGTAGGACAGTTCGGGCAACTGGTTGATATCGACCAGCGTGTCCGGAAATGCAAAGCGCATATTGAGCATGGCCAACAAGGACTGGCCTCCAGCCAATACACGGGCGTTTTCCTGATTGGCCAACAAGCCCAGTGCCTGAGCCAGCGTTTCGGGGGCGTAGTAATTGAAAACGGGAGCCTTCATGCCGGTTTTGCCTTATATCTTGGAGAGGTCCAGCGAGGAGGCCGCGAACAGTTCCTCGGGCTTGACCAGGCGTTGCGACATGCCTTGATCGTGGTGGTACTGCGCAAAGGTCTGGATGGTGTGGCGATTTGCCTCCAGGCCATAGGGCCAGTAGTCCTCTCCCATCAAGGCTTTGGCTTCATTGTGATGGTGCACCATCCACGGCAGGGTGACAGCCAGATGGCACAACTCGTTCAGTTCATGCACGGCCAGTTCTTTGGCCTTCAGAAAGGACTTGTACACACTGACCGGCAGCCAGGGGTTGTCCTGTACCAGAGACTTGCGGATGCCAACCATATGCATGATCGGGAAGATGCCCGTGCGGCGGAAATAGTCTTTTTCTACTTCCACGTACTCATCTCCGAACAGACGGCCCACATTGGGGGCGTTACGCAGAAAGCATGAAGGTGCTCGTGCTCCGATGTATCCGTCGATTTCGCCTTTTTCCAACATGTCCGACAAGGTGCGGTCATCCGGGATCTGCTCCAGGCTGATGTCATCTGGCAGATCAATGGGAGCGCGCTCGCCCCGGCCTGGTTCTTCGATCCCTCCGCGTACCCATTTGATCTGATTGGGGTGGATACCGAACTCATCTTGCAAGATGCCCCGGATCCAGACGTTAGCTGTGATCTGGTATTCGGGCACACCAATGATTTTGCCTTTCAGATCTTCGGGCTTGCGGATACGGTCGGTACGCACATAGATGCCGGAATGGCGGAAGACACGTGACAGAAAGGCTGGAATACCTACGTACTGATTGTCGCCACGCGCAGTAGTCATCATGTGGCTGCTCATGGAGATTTCCGTAACGTCGAACTCCTCGTAGCGAAAAGCACGGTGAAATGCTTCCTCGGGCTCCAGGGATACGACATTGATGTCACAGCCCTCAATGCCGACACGTCCGTCTTTCAAGGCCAGGGTACGGTCGTAATTGCCAATCGATACGCTTAACTTCAGTTTGCTCATGGTGGGTCCTTAGTTGATTGTCAGTCCAATTTTTTGTGCCAGTTCGCGAAACCGATCGATGTCGGCATTGATCATCGCCTGGAACTGGGCCGGGCCATCGTGGGCAACGGTGTAGCCCAGGCTTGTCAGCTTGGCTTGCACGTCTTCGCGCGCAATGATTTTTTCTACTGCTTCATGCAGTCTTTGCACGACAGGCTCGGGAGTGCCAGCGGGAGCCAGTAAGCCGTGCCACTGGTTCAGTTCGTAGCCTGGGTAGCCAAGCTCGGCGATCGAGGGCACATCGGCCAGCAGGGGACTGCGCTCTGCCGAGGTCACAGCCAAGGCACGTACCTTCCCGCTTTCAATGAAGGGCAGGGTGCTGGAGGCAGTGACGAAGGCCGAGCCCACCTGATCACCCATCACATCGTTCAGAGCGCCACCGCAACCTTTGTAGGGGATATGCGCCATTTCCACGCCCGCTGCTTCGTTGAGCATTTCGCCAGCCAGATGTTGCGGAGTACCGTTGCCGCAAGAGCCAAAGAACACTTCGCCCGGTTTCTCTTTGGCAGCCGTTAGCATGTCTTTCAGTGTCTTGTAGGGGGAGTTGGCCGGCACGATAACGACCGATGGAACAAAGGCGAAGTTGGAGACAGCTGTGAAGTCATTCTTGGGATCGAACGGCAGCTTGTCGAACACTGCCGGATTGACAGCAAAGGAGCTGTTGACCATCAGTAGTGACTGACCGTCGGCCGGGCGCTGGGCCACCATACGAGCGCCAATATTGCCGCTAGCACCGGGGCGGTTGTCCACAATCGCGGGCTGGCCAAGTTGTTCGTTGAAGTAATTCCCAATCAGACGGGCCAGTAAATCCGTGCCCCCTCCTGGTGGGAAGGTGACGATAATTTCGATTGGTTTATTAGCACTGGCGGTGGCGGGGGCCAGCATTGCACAGCTCAGCAAAAGCCCAGCCAGGGCCAGCAGACGCGGTTGGCGTTGGAACATTGTGTCTCCTCGAGAATCGAGTTCTGTGATTGATTTTTTATGCTTTAATAGTCAGTGCACTGACATAAATATTATTCACAGATTATTTTTTATATCCTACTAGGGAAAACGAGAAAGTCAGTGTACTGATTTATTTATGTTTTTTATTGCTTATATAAGAAGCCGGTAGCGCAAATTGCAGCTGATCCAGGGCCAAAAAAAAGGAACAGTGCAAAAGCCTGTTCCTTTTTGTCATCAGGATGCTTGTAGGCATCTGATGCTAGCTTTTACTCCTGCATACCTGGAACGATGCAGTTAAAGCCGGCGTCAACGTGCGTGATTTCGCCTGTGATACCGCTGGCCAATTCGGACATCAGGAAGGAGGCCACATTGCCCACTTCTTCAATGGTGACGTTGCGCTGCAAGGGAGCGTGCGTCTCTACGAATTTCAGAATGGTGGAGAAGTCCTTGATGCCGCTGGCAGCCAGTGTCTTGATAGGACCGGCCGAGATGGCGTTGGCACGAATGCCGTACTCGCCCAGCGCCACCGCCAGGTAACGCACCGAGGCTTCCAACGCAGCTTTGGCCACGCCCATGGTGTTGTAGTTAGGAATGGCTTTTTCAGCGCCCAGGTAGGTCAGGGTCAGCACCGAGCTCTTGCGGCCTTTGAGCAAGGGCAGGGCAGCCTTGGCCAGTGCGGGAAAACTGTAGGCGGAAATGTCATGAGCGACGCGGAACGATTCGCGCGACAGGCCGTCCAGGAAGTTGCCGGCAATGGCTTCACGGGGTGCAAAACCGATGGAGTGCACCAAACCGTCCAGACCGTCCCAGCGCTCGCCCAGCGAGGCCATGGCCTGTTCGATCTGATCGTCTTCAGACACATCACAGGGCAGCACGATATCCGTGCCCAGTTCTTTGGCAAAGCCTTCAACACGTTCTTTAAAACGCTCGCCCACATAGGTCAGGGCAATATCAGCACCTTGTTGGCGACATGCTTGCGCAATCCCGTAAGCAATAGAGCGATTCGAGAGGACGCCTGTGACCAGGATGCGTTTTCCTTGCAGGAAACCCATGCTGAAAATCCTTTATGTAATTAGTGGGTGGACTTAGCCACGAATATTGGAACCGGGGACACGCAAACGTGTCCCCCTGGAAAGAGAGCTGCCTTTGATATTGTTCAGGCGTCGCAGTTCTGCCACCGAAGTGTCGTACCGTTTGGCCAAGGCGTAAAGTGTATCGCCCTGTCGAACCGTATGGGTGCGCACATTGGCGCCGCGACGCAAAACAACAGTGTCATTCTTGCGGTTGACGCTGGCCGTTTGCGTACGAGCACGGCGTGTGCTTTGCGCTACCGGGGCGGCAGGTGTATTGGTCAGAGAAGCCAGTTGCAGGCTGCCTTCACCCAAGGTGGTGCTGGGCACCAATAGTGTCTGGGCCACGGCCTTGGTGCTCTTGCTACCCAAACCGTTGATGGAGCGCAGCTGCGACAAGGTAATGCCGTGACGCTGGGCAATGGACAGATAGCTTTCGCCGCGCTTGGATTGGTAGGCCTTCCAGTTACTGAGCTTGCCTTGGTAGGCCGCCAGATTGGCATTGAAGATATCCACCTTGTTGGCGGGCAGCAGCAAGGTGCCGCGATCGGCAGGGATTGTGGGGCGATTGTGGGCAGCGTTCAAGGCTTTGAACTCATCCACGGAGATTTCAGCCAGTTCAGCAGCAAGGGCTACGTCAATGTCCTTGTTTTTGCGCACGGCTGTGAAATACGGTGTATTGCTGACTGGAGGCAGGGTGATGCCATAACGCTCCGGGTTAGCCACAATGTTTTTGATCGCTTGCAGTTTGGGGACGTAATTACGTGTTTCGTCCGGCATCTTCAGCGATAAGTAGTCAACATCCAGGTTGGCCTGTTCGTTACGCTCCATGGCGCGGCGTACCGAACCTTCACCCCAGTTGTAGGAGGCCAGGGCCAAATACCAGTCGCCCTGGAACTCGTACAAGTAAGACAGATAGTCCAAAGCAGCGCGAGTGGACTCGACCGGGTCACGGCGCTGATCTACCCACCAGTTCTGCTCCAGCTTGTATTGTGTGCCGGTGCTGGGGATGAACTGCCACAGACCGGACGCATGGGAGCGCGAATAGGCGACGGGGTTATAGGCACTTTCCACAAAAGGCAGCAAGGCCAGTTCGGAAGGCAGGCCACGGGCATCGAGCTCGTCCATGATGTGGTACAGATAGCGCGAGGCGCGCTGGCTCATGGTACGGATGGATTCGGGGTGCGAAGCGTAGTAGTTGGTCCAGTAATCAACCAGATCGGTATGCAGGTTGGGGATGGAGAAACCCCGGCGCATCCGGTCCCACGCGTCTTTGGGTGGGTGGGTCAGATCAATGGTGCGAGACGTATCGGCGGCAATGCTGGTGGAGGTCTTGGCGGCTTTTTGAGGGCTGACCTTGGGGCCTGTGGCGCAGCCTGCCAGCACGAAAGCGCATAGCAGCGCAAAAAGTCTCATTAGGTTCATTGCGGAATCTTCAGAAATTGTTTTTCCAGTCGCGCAGGCTGGCAAATACCTCGACAGGATTATTAAGGGACTGGGCAGCATGGTGCTCGGCAGCCTTGATAACAGCAGTCGTCTCGCAACGCAGAAATGGATTGGTAGCCAATTCTGTTTTCAAGGTGGAGGGCACCGTAGGCAAGTTTTGCTGACGCTTGAGATTATCCTGTTCCCAACGTTCATGCAGTTGGGGATTGTCCGGCTCTACCTGTAGAGCCCAGCGTAAATTGGATAAAGTGTATTCGTGCGCACAGCAGATCAGGGTGTCCGATGGCAGTTTTGCCAACTTGCCCAGGGAATCCGTCATTTGTGCCGGGGTGCCTTCAAACAGGCGTCCGCAACCAGCAGCAAACAAGGTATCACCACAGAAAACAAAGGGCTGTTTTACCTCATTTTGACCAAAGTACGCAACGTGTCCGGCGGTATGGCCGGGGATGTCCAGCACGTCCAGCGTCAGTTCCAGAGTAGGTAACTCGACCTTGTCGGACTGGCCGACACGCACGTCACAGGCAGGCAGACGCTCGTTGGCGGGGCCCCAGACGCGAGCCGGGTGCTTGGCCAGGATATCCATGACACCTCCAACGTGGTCACCGTGGTGGTGTGTCAGTAAAATGGCATCCAGTTGTAAGGACTCGCGTTCCAGCCAATCCAGAACCGGGGCGGCCTGGCCGGGGTCCACAACCAGGGCATGACCGTTTCGACTTAAAGCCCATATATAGTTGTCGTTCAGGGCTGGTAGTGGAATCAGGCGAACATCGCTTGGCACAGGCCAGGTAAATGCATTCATCATGGTAGAGGGAGAGAGCGCCAGTGGAGCAGACTTTGAATGATCAATTTGCCCAGTGGTTGGAAACCGTACCGGGGCGATATGTGCGGGCTTGGGAACAAGCCGGAATCGATGCGGAGGTGGTCAACACCTTCGGGTATCATGCCATACAAATTGGATTGCCGCATTGGGACCTCCTGGCGCATAGTCGCATCTCCTGCAAGGTATGTACGGCTC
Source organism: Alcaligenes sp. 13f (assembly GCF_020496585.1). NCBI lineage: Bacteria > Pseudomonadati > Pseudomonadota > Betaproteobacteria > Burkholderiales > Alcaligenaceae > Alcaligenes > Alcaligenes sp. 13f. The sequence continues at coordinate 48,887 of NZ_JAHKKC010000004.1, read as the reverse complement.
AGGCCGGCGTCTTGCCCGCTCAGCAGAAGAACCTGGTTTATGCCGAACCCGAGCATCTGCCTTTTGATACGCAAAGCATTGATCTTTTAATCCTGCCCCATACATTGGAAAGCGCCCGCGACCCGCATCAGGTGTTGCGAGAGGCCGAGCGCGTTCTGGTGCCAGAAGGGCGCATTCTCCTGACGGGTTTCAACCCCTTGAGTTTGTGGGGTGCCCACGACTGGATTCCGGGTCTGGAGCGAGGCACGCCTACCTTGCCGGGAGATGTGATGTCACCCTCGCGCTTGCGCGACTGGTTAAAGCTTTTGTCCTTTGATGTGCAAAGTACGCAGATGGGCTGTTATGCACCGTTGTGCCGTCAGCAGTCCTGGCTGGACCGCTGGTCCTGGATGGAGCAAAGCGGTGCGCGCTGGTGGAGCTTTGCGGGGGCCGTCTACATGATTAGTGCGGTCAAACGCACGCCGGCCTTGCGTATGGTCGGGCCCAAGTGGAAGAAAAACCGTCGGCGTGTGCGTCGGCCTATGGTGGTTGCTGGACGCGCTGCCGATGAAGGAATTAGCAAGACATGACTGATGTTGTCGATATTTGGACCGATGGTGCCTGCAAGGGCAACCCCGGTTTGGGGGGCTGGGGCGCCTTGTTGCGTCATGGCGGACGTGAAAAAGCCATTTGCGGTGGCGAGGCCAATACTACCAATAACCGCATGGAACTGATGGCTGTGATCGAGGCTCTCAAAGCCTTGAAACGCCCTTGCCAGGTGCGGGTACACACCGATTCGCAGTACGTACAAAAAGGCATGAACGAATGGTTGCCCGGCTGGAAAGCCCGCGGCTGGCGTACTGCCGATAAAAAGCCCGTCAAGAATGCCGACCTGTGGCAGGAGTTGGAGCAGCAGGCCGCAAAACATGAGCTGACCTGGTTATGGGTGCGTGGCCATGCGGGTGATCCCGGCAACGAGCGTGCGGATCAGTTGGCCAATGAAGGGGTGGAAATTGCCAGGCAGTTATAAGATCTTGGGCAGAGTTGTAGCCCGCTGATAGTACTATTAGCCACCCGTCATATTTTGTCAGACAGCTTCACCGGCCTGGCCGGTCAGGATAAGCCGCCCATGATTTCCACGCTGCGTCCCACGATTTTTTCTCTGTTTCTTGTACTGTTTGCCAGTAGCAGCCCCAGTTGGGCGCAGTCTGACGCCACGCGGGTGGAAGTTTTACCCGTGCGGCAAAGTGAGTTGATTCGTGATGTGGCGGCGGTGGGAACCCTGGTGGCCAGAGAGTCCGTCGTGCTGCGGCCCGAGATCAGTGGTCGTATTTCAGCGATCAGCTTTGAAGAAGGTCAGCCCGTCAAAAAAGGCCAGCTCCTGATTCAATTGGACCCGGCCATGGCGCAGGCGCAACTGAATCAGGCACAGGCAAATTTGAATCTGGCCAATAGTCAGCACAAGCGATCTTCGGAATTGAGCCGTCAGGGCTTTATCAGCCAGCAGGCCAAAGACGAGTCCGGTAGCCGTTTGGCTGTTCAGCAAGCCGAAGTGCAATTGGCGCGTGTGCAGCTGGACAAGACCCGTATCCGTGCCCCCTTTGATGGTGTGACCGGCTTGCGTAATGTCTCGGTGGGTGACTATGTTGGGCCGGGTACGGATCTGGTGCAGCTGGAAGCGGTTTCGACCTTGAACGTGGACTTCCGTATTCCCGAACAATATCTGGCCGATGTGAAGGCCGGCATGCCGGTGGAACTGCGCTTTGACGCCTTCCTGGGCGAAACCCGCCATGGCTCGGTACTGGCTGTCAGCCCGGCGGTGGATACGGCTGGCCGTTCCATTTTGCTGCGGGCTCAGGTCCCGAATGAAGATGGCGCTTTGCGCCCCGGTTTGTTCAGCCGGGTACGCCTTGAACTGTCGCGTTACCAGGCTTTGATGGTGCCTGAAACCGCCTTGGCTCCTTCGGGACAGGATCAGTACATTTATATTGTGAAAGATGGTCGGGCAGAGCGCCGTCAGGTGCAGGTTGGTGTACGCGAGCAGGGCTGGGTACAAGTCACAGGCGATCTGAAAGCGGGTGACAATGTGCTGGTGGCCGGGCTGCAAAAAGTGCGTGACGGAGTGCCGGTCGATATTCAGGAAGTGATCGACGTCCAAACACAGCCGCAGCAATAGGACGGAATCATGGTTCTTTCTGACTTATGTATCCGTCGCCCGGTATTTGCCACGGTTCTGTCTTTGGTGATTGTGCTGGTCGGTTTCATTTCCTATGAACGCCTGACCGTACGCGAATACCCCGCTATTGACGAGCCGGTAGTTTCCGTCATCACCAACTATAAAGGGGCCTCACCGGAGGTGATCGAGTCCCAGGTGACCAAACCTCTTGAAGATCAGTTGTCGGGGATCGAGGGCGTGAACGTGATGACTTCACGCAGCCGTTCCGAGCGCAGCCTGATCAACATTAAATTCAATTTGGACCGGGCCCCCGATGCCGCTGCGGCTGATGTGCGCGACAAGGTATCGCGTGCCCGACGTTTCCTGCCCGACGAGGTGGACGAGCCCATCATCAATAAGGTGGAAGCAGACTCCACCCCAATTATTTATGTAGGTGTGGATACCGGCGACTACAGCATGCTGGAGGCCTCGGACTACATCAACCGCTACATTAAAACGCGCTTGTCCGTCTTGCCTGGTGCCGCCGAAGTGCGCGTGTTTGGCGAGCGCTTGCCCGCCATGCGTATCGACCTGGACCGCACCCGTTTGGGGGCCTACCAGCTGACCGTGCAGGATGTGGAAGATGCTCTACGCAAACAGAACGTGCTGATTCCAGCTGGTCGTATCGAGTCCGATGCACGCGAGTTTTCCGTGGTTTCCTCCACCGACCTGGAAACGCCCGAGGAATTTCGCAACATCATCATCAGTCAGGCAGCCGGTTATCCGGTGCGCATTTCCGATATTGCCGACGTGCGTATCGGGCCTGCCGAGGAACGGGTACTGGCCCGATTCAATGGGCAAAACAGTTTGAATATTGGTGTGACTAAACAGTCCACCGCCAACCCGCTGGATCTGTCCAAATCCGTGCGAGCAGAAGTGGAGCGCATCAACGAAAGCCTGCCGGGCAATATGAAGTTGTCCGTGTCTTACGACAGCTCCATCTTCATTCAGAAATCCATTGATTCGGTGTACACCACCATTGCCGAGGCCATCTTGCTGGTGGTGCTGGTGATTGTGTTTTTCCTGCGCAGTTTCCGCGCCAGTGTGATTCCCATTGTGACGATTCCGATTTCCCTGATCGGGGCCTTCGCCATCATGTACATGCTGGGCTTTTCCATCAACACGCTGACCTTGCTGGCCATGGTGCTGGCGATTGGCCTGGTGGTGGACGATGCGATTGTGGTGCTGGAGAACGTGTACCGCCATATCGAAGAGGGCAAGACGGCCATGCAGGCTGCCTTTTTGGGTGTGCGTGAAATTGCCTTCGCCGTGATTGCCATGACGCTAACCCTGGTGGCGGTGTATGCCCCACTGGCTTTTGCCACAGGCCGTACCGGGCGATTATTCATTGAGTTTGCCCTGACCTTGGCGGCTGCCGTGCTGGTATCCGGTTTCGTGGCCCTGACCCTGACGCCCATGATGTGTTCGCGCATGTTGCGTCCACATGGTGCGAAAGTGGGCCGCGTCAGCCAGGGTATCGAGAATTTCCTGGTCTGGCTGACACGAGGCTACCGCCGTATCCTGATTCGCGCCTTGCGCTGGCGTTTTCTGGTCCTGTTCATTGGTGTGGCCGTTGCCGCGACCAGTGGGCTGCTGTTTACGGTCATCAAAAGCGAACTGGCTCCGATTGAAGACCGAGGTGTGATTTTCGGGATTGTGAATTCGCCCGAAGGCGCTACGCTGGATTACACCTTGCGCAATGTGGAGCGGGTGGAAGAGCTATATCGCGGCATACCGGAGACAGAGGGGTACCAGTCCATTATTGGTTTCCCTACCGTCACCGATTCCTTTGCAATTTTGCGCTTGAAGCCGTGGGAGGAGCGTACACGTAACCAGCAATCCATTGCGCGTGAACTGCAACCGCATTTCTCCGCCATTCCCGGTGCGCGTGCTTTCCCCACTAACCCGCCGTCGTTGGGACAGCGGGCCACTTCCAAGCCAGTGGAGTTTGTGATCATGAGCCAGGCACCGTATCCGGAGCTGGCCAAGATCGTGGACGGTTTTCTGGCTGAGCTGCGAGACTATCCAGGGCTGTTGAACGTGGACACGGACTTGCGCTTGAACACACCAGAAATCCGTATTGATGTAGACCGCGACAAGCTGGCCGATACCGGCGTATCGGTGGAAGCGGTAGGCCGCACTCTGGAATCCATGCTGGGTGGGCGTCAGGTCACGCGCTACAAGAGCGATGGCGAGCAGTACGACGTGATTGTGCAGGTGGATAAGCAGGCTCGTTCCAGCCCGCAAAACATTCTGGATATATACGTGCGTACCAAAGACGGTGGCATGGTGCAGGCTTCCAACTTTCTGAATGTGCGCGAGAGCGTATCGCCGCAATCGCTGAACCACTTCAACCGCTTGCGGGCGGTCATTGTGGAAGCATCGGTGGCACCCGGCTATGCCTTGGGTGAAGTGCTCGAACACATGAATGAGGTGGCTCGCAAGACCTTGCCCGAAACCGTGCAGACAGACCTGGACGGGCAATCACGAGAATTCCGGGATTCGTCGGGCAGCATCTATCTGGTTTTCCTGATGGCCCTGGCCTTTATTTATCTGGTGCTGGCCGCGCAGTTTGAAAGCTGGCGCAATCCGCTCATCATCATGCTGTCCGTGCCCTTGTCCATGACGGGGGCCTTGCTGGCCCTATGGCTGTCGGGTGGCACCTTGTCCATTTACAGTCAGATTGGCTTGATTACCCTGGTGGGCTTGATTACCAAACACGGTATCTTGATTGTGGAATTTGCCACCCAGCAACGCGAAGCGGGGGCCAGTTTGTACAATGCCGTGGTGCGCGCTTGCGAGATGCGCCTGCGCCCCATCTTGATGACAACCGGCGCCATGGTGTTGGGGGTCTTGCCGCTGGCTTACGCCTCCGGGGCGGGTGCCGAATCCCGTCAGCAGATTGGCTGGGTGCTGGTGGGCGGTTTGTCCCTGGGAACCTTGCTGACCTTGTTTGTGGTGCCCGTGGCCTATACGCTGATTGCGGGCAAGAAAGAAGGGCAGGACAAGCAACTGGAATTGATTGATAAGCCCGAGGCCTCTGTCTAAACCTGTAGTGCTGGTCTGCGGGGAAGCTGTTTGTATAGCCTCCTTGTCGAGTGCCATTACTGTGATTGAATTTGTAGGGAAAGTGAATGCGTCAAATTATTCTGGATACTGAAACCACCGGTCTGGAGCCTCGTGAAGGGCACCGCATTGTTGAAGTGGGTGGGGTAGAGCTGTTCAATCGTAAATTGACGGGCCGCCATCTGCACTTGTATCTAAACCCGGACCGGGACTCTGATCCTGAAGCTTTGGCAATTCACGGCTTGACCACGGAATTTCTGTCCGGCCACCCACGTTTCAAGGATGTGGTGGATCAGGTGCTGGATTTTGTGCAGGGTGCGGAAGTCATTATTCATAACGCCTCCTTTGATACGCGCTTTTTGGACGCCGAGCTGCAAAAGGTAGGTAAAGGCCCGTTCTCCCAGTACTGCGACAGCATCACCGACTCCTTGTTGGTCGCGCGGGAAATGCACCCCGGTAAGCGTAACTCCCTGGATGCCCTATGCGAACGCTACGGTATTTCCAACTCTCACCGTACCTTGCACGGCGCTTTGCTGGACTCGGAATTGCTGGCTGATGTCTGGCTGGCCATGACCCGTGGCCAGGACGCCTTGCTGATGGACTTTGACGAGTCTGATGGGCAAGGTGGGGATGGCAGCAATCTGAGCCTGGGCAAGTTTGACGCCAGCGTGCTGAAAGTGCTGCGCGCGTCCGAAGCGGATCAGGCCGAGCACGAGAAATACATGGACGTGCTGGAAAAGCAGAACAAGAAGCCGCCCATGTGGCGTGAGATGCTCAACCCGGCAACGGAGTAATTATTTAAGAAAAGAGCTGGCCCTGAACTTGTAAATCAATCAGGGCCATGCTATAGTTTTTTTCTTCGCAGCTTTTGTAGTTCTTTAAAGCTCCGGGCGGTTAACTCAGTGGTAGAGTGCCACCTTCACACGGTGGAAGTCACAAGTTCGAACCTTGTACCGCCCACCATCTCTATTTCCCCCTCTTTTATTTAGTCCAAGGTCAATTTCAGGTCGGCAATGATGCGCCCATAGCGATCGTAATCTTCGCGTATGGCGGCATCCAGCTGCTGGGGTGTGCTACCTATTCCCACGGTGCCTGAACTGGCGAGTACGCGATTCAGATCCGTGTTGTCCATCACGTGCTTTAGATCATGTGCAATTTTTTCTCGTATGGCTAGTGGTGTGCCTGCTGGCGCCATTAAACCGGACCACGAAATAAAATCGCCGTACGTCTCGCCGGTGGATTCAGTTAGTGTGGGGGTGTCTGGCAGTAGTGGGCTGCGCTGTTGAGCGGCGATACCTAGCAAAGTCACTGTTTTTCCTTGGATAAAGCCCAAGGCGCTGGGGAGTTGCGCAAACATCAGATCGACATGACCGCCTGCTACGTCAGTAATGGCAGCCGAGACGCTGTTATAGGGAATATGGTTTAGTGTCAGCCCATGTTTACGAGCAAATACTTCGGCGGCCAAATGTGCCTGACTGCCCACGCCAGGAGAGCTGTAGGTCAGGTTTTGACCCGGTTGCTGGGCCAGCTTGATTAAATCCGCTGTGCTGTGCAGTCCCAGCGCCGGGTTCGTGATCAAGACGTTGGGTACAGAACCTACCTGGCTGACGGGATCCAGATCCTTCAATACATCAAAAGATCGTTTCTTGTAGAGGTGTGGATTAACAGCCAAGTCAGATACGGGCACTGAGACCAGGGTGTAGCCGTCGGCCTTGGATTTGACCACGCTCATGATTCCAATCGTACCTATACCCCCTGGCTTGTTTTCTACGATAACTGTCTGGCCCCATAGTTGAGTCAGTTTGTCGCTGATTGCGCGTGCCAAAATGTCCGCGCTTCCGCCTGCTCCGTAGGGGACGATGACACGCACAGGGCCTTGCGGAAAATCTGCCTGCTGAGCTTGTGCCATCGGAAGTGTGTTCAGTAAAGCCGTTGTGACAATAGCGAGAGCTGTTTTTCTGATCATGTCTTGTCTCCTCGTTGAGGGTGTTTTTATAGATGTGTGCAGCGGCTGATGGGGCACATATCTTGCGCACTGCGTTTGAGCTGATCCCAGTCCTGCAGGCTGGGCCAGATGTCTTCGGCAAAGTCCTGAACCTGACGGCGCAAGGCTGGCAGATCCACCTCCGGTATGACGCCGTCTCGCATGCTGATTCTGCCATTGCAGATCACGGTGTCCACGTCGTCGCCGATGCCGCATTCAATCATGCTGCGGATAGGGTCCCAAATTGGGCCATAGCGCAGCACGTCGCTGCGGCCGATCCGCACCAGAATCATGTCCGCACGGGCATTGGCAGCCAGTCTTCCCAAGTCTTCCCGGCCCAGGGAGCGCGCTGCTGCCACGGTGGCGGCTTCAAATACCTCAGCCGCACTGGCAGCGGTCAGGTCATGGCTCATGACTTTCCCGTGGTAGGACGCGGTACGCATGTTCATGAACATGTCGCGCGGGTAGGTATCGCTGCCGATGGTGATATTGACTCCTGCCTGGCGATACGCTTTCCAGTTATCCAGGGTGCGAGCCCGGCGCACAATATTGACCGGGCAGTGTGAGATGGATACCTTGTTCTGTCCCATTAAACCCAGGTCGTCTCCACCCGAATAATTCATTTTTGGGTTATTGGAGATCAGGTTGGCATGGCCAATATTCAAGGTGGGACGTAGCATTCCGACATGGTTCAGCAGCTCGATAGGAGTGAAGCCGTGTTCGCGTACGGTCTCCATGAACTCGATCACGTTGTAGCCAGCATGTGTGGCCATAGGTAGCTTCAACTCATCGGCCGCACGTACCGTTTGACGTAGCAAGTCCAGGCTGCAGTTTTCAATTTCCCGTGGGACCAGGATGCCGTGAATCAGGTCGGATTCATGGGCTTGTGCACGGCGAATAAATGCCAGGGCATCCTGGAAGAGCTGCTCGCCCTGGTCTGGATAGGGAATACGTTCAAGCTGACCTTTATCATCGGACTGCCATCGACCACTATCGTAGCCAGGGCCCAGGTATCCACGAATACCTAAAGCCTCGCATTGAGTCCACAATGCCTCCTGGACAAGCACGTGTCCCCCCAGCTCTACAAAGGTGGTGACGCCGTTGCGCAGCAGCTCGGCTGCGGTAAAGGCTGCATGCAGAGCGATACCGGGGTCTTTTGCTGCTTGCTCCTGATCCAGATAGTTGGGGTAGCCGCGTATTTGTGTACCTTGGCGTGCAATGGTCACGTCCATGTAAGGCTGGCCGAATAATGCAGGGCGGCCACCGTCGGCCAGAAGCTTGTGCAGTGCCCGATGACCGGAGTGGACATGGGTATCAATAAAACCAGGAGCCAGCACGCTGTCAGGTGCTTCAATGATCTGGTCCACATGCCCGTCGTAACGAGTGCCCACGTATATGATATGTTCGCCTTCGTAGACGAGCTGGCCGTGGTCGATCACGCAGTGGCGTCCTTGTTCGAATGCAATGACCCAGCGCGCTTTAATCAGAGTCCTCATGGGGTTTCCTGTGGTAGTAAGTTGTTGAACTAGTGTCGGGGAGGCCTGAAAACGAGGCAATTCCGTATTGGAATGATTGATTAGGCTGAAATGGAAATACGTGAGCAGGGGAGTGAGATGAAGAATCTGGATTTGGTCTCGTTGCGTACTTTTCTTGCTGTGTTTCGAGAAGGAAATGTCAGCCGTGCCGCGTTGACGCTGGAGTCCAATCAGTCCACGGTAAGCAAGGAAATCGCGAAGCTGCGTTTGTATTTTGGTGATGCCTTGTTTTTGCGGACGGCACAAGGTGTCGAGCCCACCCACAAGGCGCGCGCTTTGGCGCCCCGTATTGAGCAGGCCTTGAGCTTGCTGGATGATTTGTTGCAGACCGACAAGGAGCGGCTTGAACCATCCAGTCTGGATGTACGTTTTCGGGTGGCGACGACGGAATATTTGTCTTATTTGTTGATCCCGGCCTTGACAGCACATTTGCAGCTGCATGCTCCGCGGTGCAGCCTGGAAGTCCTGGATATGGCGGATTTGGGGGCTGAAGACTGGCTGTTGGGCGGGCGAGCTGACCTGGTGCTTTCATCGTCGGCAGCTGTGTCCTATCCGTTGTTTCGCCAGGAGCTTTTCCATGACCGTTATGTGGTGGTGATGCGATCTTGTGGGCGTAATGGCCAGGCGATGGACTTGAATGAGTTTTGCAGACGCAGCCACATTGGGGTGCCTGGTCATAACGGCGGCCGTGAGCGTCGTTTGGCTGATGCTTTGCAAACACGTCAATTACAGCGGCAAGTACAAGTTAGCCTGCCTCATTTTTTGGCGGTTCCCGGCGTGTTGGAGCGTACCGATTTTGTAATCAGTTTGGCTGAACGCATGGCTCGTCTGCTATGTGCCGGGCACAAGCTGGATGTGCTGGATCATCCTTTGGATTTAGCCCCGTTTTGTGTGTACCAGATTTGGCATGAACGCACGCGTGCCAGTTTTGCCTACGCATGGTTCCGGGAGCAAGTCAGCCTCGTCTGCAGTGAGCTGTCATAGCAAAGGGCCCGCAGTTAGCGGGCCCTTTTACTTTTATTGCTGGGTGGGTTTACAACCAGGTCAAACCAATCGAGATCACAATACCCGAGACAATCAACTGAATCAGGCAAAAGCCCATGATGTCCTTGGCTTTCAGACCGGCAATAGCCAATACCGGCAAGGCCCAGAAAGGCTGCAGCATATTGGTCCAGGAGTCGCCCCAGGCAACGGCCATGGCGGTGCGCGCCATGTCCGCATCCAGAGCCTGTGTGGCAGCAATCACGACCGGGCTTTGTACGGCCCACTGGCCACCGCCCGAGGGCACAAAGATATTGACCAGACCGGCGCTCATGAAGGTCCAGAAGGGCAGGGTGGTCGCCGTGGCAAAGGACACCATCCACTCGGACAGGCTGGCAGCCAGACCGGAGTCGATCATGATGGCCATGATGCCTGCGTAGAAGGGGAACTGAATCACAATCCCGGCACCGCCGCGGATGGCTTCATCCAGGCTTTTCAGCAGGCGGCGAGGGGTGCCATGCAGCAAGATGGCCAGAATCAGGAAGGTGAAGTTGATCACGTTCAGATTCAGGGTCGCACCGCGCAACACGTAGTAGTCAAACAGGTAGGCCAGGCCAGCGACACCAATCACGATGGAGATCAGACGGCTGTTTTCCAGACGGTCTGCTGGACGATCGGTGGTCTGGTTGACGTCGTCTGGCGTGTCTTCCAGCAGCTTGGGGTCGACGTAAATACTTTCCTTGTCACTGGGCAACATCAAACGGTTGATCAGTGGCACCAGAATGAACAGGGCGATCACAATGGCCAGGTTAAAGAAGGCGAAGATGGTGTCGGAGGTCCCGATGATGCCGATCTTGTCTTCAGAAAAGTGGCCCGAGGTGGCAATGGTCAGTGGTACAGAACCGGCCAAGCCACCGTGCCAGACCAGAAAGCCGGAGTAGGCACTGGCAACCAGCAAGCGGTAGTCCACGCGGACCTGACGGGCCAGCTCTTTGGCGAATAGGGCACCGACCACCAGGCCGAAACCCCAGTTGATCCAGCTGGCCGCCAGTGACACCAGGGTCACCAGAATGATGGCGGAACCAGCCGAACGGGCCAGCGAGGCCAGGCCACGCAACCAGCTTTTTACCAGTGGCGTGCTGGCCAGCATGTGACCGGTCAGCAAGACCAGCAGCATTTGCATGGCAAAGGTCAGCAGGCCCCAAAAGCCATTACCCCAATATTGGACGATCTCCATGGGAGAGCGTTGCTCAAACGCCATGGCCGCAATACCGGCAATCAGTGTGAGCAGGATGACGAAAATATACGGATCGGGTAGATAGCGTTCAACCAGGCGGACCGAACCGCGCGTCATGGCTTTAAACATAAATTGTGCTCCTGTGGATTTGCGCCAGTATTTGCGCGGGTCCTGATGTCTTGGGATCGTTTGGGTGCCCGTTTGTGCAGGCACCTTGCTGGCAGCATTTTGATGTAAATGCTCAGTACAGCCGTATTGTTGGCGAGAAGCTGCAAATTGGGAAGACGGGAAAACCTGAACCTTAAAGTTTCTGGCTAGTTGTTGTTCTTCGTTATATGCTTTACTATATAGCGGTGTTTTCGAAAGAACCATCACTCATCGCTCGATGATGGGTTCTATTTACGGGCCCCCTGGGGTCCGTTTTTTTTTGTGCCGCATCTTTGTGTGGCGTCAGTTCATAAATCAATTAGAAAGATCGAATAGGGAAGGGGAATGAGACATCAGTCCAAACGCGCCACAGCAGCGCGTCATCAGTCCGTCTGTTTTGTGCCGCGCGCATTGGTCTTGAGCATGATGGGGGCCTTGGCAGTTAGCCAGGCTCAGGCTCAGGAAAACAATGACCGCGTGTTTCAACTGGGCAAAGTGGTTGTTCAGTCCAGCCTGGATCGCGAGGCTCCGTTGGGGGAGAGCGCAGTCAGCCAGAAAGAAATGCAGGCTTTTGATTTGCGCGATGTGGGTGCCGCCGTTAGTGTGCAACCCGGCGTGACTGTGTCGGCGGGCGGTGCCCGTAACGAACAGATGGTCTATGTGCGTGGTTTTGATTCTCGTCAGGTGCCTTTGTTCCTGGACGGTATTCCACAGTACGTGCCGTACGACGGCTATGTGGACTTTACCCGCTTCACCACCATGGACCTGAGCGAAATTCGCGTGGCCAAGGGTGCAGCTTCCTTACTGTATGGCCCCAACATCATGGGTGGTGCCATCAACCTGGTTACCCGCAAGCCCGTCAAGGAGTTTGAAGGCGAGTTCCGCGCCGGTTACGCCACGGGCGATCAACGCTACAGTGCCTTGAACGTGGGTACCAACCAGGGCTTCTGGTATTTGCAAGCGGGCCTGTCGTGGTCGGGCGAGCGTACCTTCCCGCTGGGGCGTGGCTTTGAAGATCAAAAAGCACGTCCTACCGATACCGGCGGCATGCGCAGTAATGCCTCGCAAATGGACAAGAAAGCGTCTTTTAAATTGGGTATCACGCCCAATGCGACGGATGAGTACGTTATTGGTTACGTGAACCAGAAAGGTCAGAAAGACAATCCGGTCTATACCGGCGTGAACGATGCCAAGCTGGGTCAACGCTACTGGCGCTGGCCATATTGGGACAAGGAAAGCCTGTATTTCCTGAGTTCCACCCAGATTGGCGAGAGCAACACGATCAAGACCCGCGTGTACGAAGACAAGTACAAGAACGGTCTGGATATGTATAGCGATGGTCAATACGCGACCCTGACTGGCCCGACCAGCGAGTACACGGACCGTACCCGTGGTGCTGCTCTGGAGTGGGTCAACACCAGCCTGGACAATCACGAGCTGCATTTTGCCTTGCACTACAAGGAAGATCAGCACCGTGATCCCAAGCCATCGGGCACTGAGCACTATAAGGACGTGACCACGTCTCTGGCGTTTGAAGACCGTATTGCTTTGGGTGAGCTGTGGCAGTTGCGCGTGGGTGCCAGCCACGAACGTCGCAAAGCCAAAGAAGCGCACAACTTTGAAACCGGCGATACCGATGCCACCAACGGTTTGCTGGAGCTGGGTTACGACTGGAGCGATGCCATGCAGGTCTACGGTAGCGTGGCTTACAAGACTCGTTTCCCCACGATTAAAGATCGCTACTCCAGCCGCATGGGTTACGCCCAGCCCAACCCGGATCTGAAACCCGAGCACGCCATTCATTACGAGCTGGGCTTGCGCGGTCAGCCATGGGAAGGTGCACAGCTGGAATCGGCGCTGTTCTTGAGCCAGGTGCGTGACATGATTCAAAGCACGGTTATTCAGGCTCCCGGTTGTGACAAGTACCGTCCAGTGGGTTTTTGTGATCAGGCCACCAACGTCGGCAAGGCTCGTCAAATGGGTCTGGAGCTGTCTTTGCAGCAGGAGTTTTCTGCTCATTGGTCGGCAGGCCTGGCGTACACATATTTGAATCGTCGCAACCAGTCTGACCCGGACGTCAAACTGGTGGATACACCCAATCACCGCCTGTTTGCTCACCTGAGCTGGAAGCCCACTGCGCAGTGGGAAGTGATGGGTTCGGTGGAAACCGAAAGTGGCCGTTACTACTCCTATGCAAACAATAAGGGTGATCAGATCTACGAAAAAACACCGGGCTTTGCCTTGTTGGGCTTGAAGGGTATCTGGCGTCCGAATTCGGACATCACCCTGGAAGCCGGTGTGCGTAACCTGGGCGACAAGCTGTATCAATACAAAGAAGGCTACCCCATGCCCGGACGTGTCTGGTTTGTGGGCGGAAGCTATCGTTTCTAAAGCCGTGCTGTTATTGGCAGTTAAAAGAGGAAGGGCGGGATGAAGCGTCGTGACATATTGCGTGCCTTGGCGGCACTGCCGGTTTTGGCGCCTCATGCCCGTTTGCTGGCCCGGTCCGAGCAGGCCGGGACCAGCCGCTCTATCAGCTTGCATGTCAGTGTGGCGGGCAAACTGCCTGATCCGGCTCAAGTGGGGCGGATAGTGGCAGCCGGTCCGCCCGCTTCTGTGCTGGTGTATTGCCTGGCACCCCACGCGCTTTTAGGTTGGCCTTTTCAACTGGCTCCTGCTGCACGCAGCATGATGGAGGCCGCTGGTTTTTCCTTGCCGTATCTTGGCCGTCTGGCTGGTCGGGGCAGTACCTTGTCCCTGGAAAGCCTGCTGGCCTTGAAGCCTGATATGGTCGTGGATATAGGCGATGTGAATCCCTATTACGAGTCTGCCGCCAAATCCGTGCAAGAGCAGACGGGCGTGCCTTATGTCTTGCTGGATGGTCGCCTGAACGACAGCCCCGCGCAGTTGCGTCAGGCAGGTCATATCCTGGGGCAGGCCGAGCGCGGCCAGCAACTGGCCGTGCGTGCACAAGCGATTCTGGATACCGCACATCAGGCCGCCAACCCCCGCGCCAAAGGCTTGAAAGCCTATTTGGCACGCGGTAACGATGGTCTGGAAACCGGCATGGGTCAATCCATTCATACCGAGGTGCTGCGGCTTTGCGGTTTGACGGTGATGGGGGACGAGAAAACCGATAATCGCCTGGGCCGTATTTCCTACGAACAATTATTGGCCTGGGACCCAGACATGCTGTTTGCTCAGGATGATGCTTTCTTTGAGCTGGCCCGTACTCAGGCTCCCTGGAATCAGCTCAAGGCAGTGAAGGAAGGACGCTTGTACCGCGTACCCGCCTTGCCCTTTGGCTGGCTGGATGGCCCGCCGGGTATCAATCGTCTGGCCGGGGTGATCTGGCTTAATGCCTTGCTGGAAGGCAGTGCTGCCATGCCACGCATGTATTCAGAGTTGCAGGAGTTTTACTCGGCTTTTTACGGCATGTCCTTGAGCGACGAGCAGGTCAAGCGATTGGTACAAGGGCTGGACCCGCTGGGTTCTCAGCAAGGCGCATGAAGTCAGGTTTGTCCTACGGGCTATTGCTGCTTTTGCTGGGGCTGGTTCTGGCCGTATTGGTGGTGTTTGCCCTGGGGCAGGGGGCGTATCCCTTGTCCGGAACAGAAGTGCTGCGCGCCTTGGTCGCCGGTTTTGGTAGCGATCCAGAAGCGGGGCAGAGTCAGGCCGTACGCGTGGTCTGGGATTTGCGTCTGCCACGTATTGCAGCGGCTTTGCTGGTGGGGGCGGCGCTCTCGACCGCAGGCGCGGCGTATCAAACCATGTTTCGCAATCCACTGGTTTCACCCGATATCCTGGGTGTGTCCTCGGGTGCAGGTCTGGGAGCAATTCTGGCCATTTATTTGAATTTCTCCTTGTTCGGCGTGCAGATGGCGGCCTTTGTTGGCGGCCTTCTGGCGGTGGGCATTGTCTTGAGCCTAGCGCGCATGCTACGCCATCATCCACCTATTCTGATATTGGTCCTGGCCGGGATGGCGGTGGGCACCTTGCTGGGTGCCGCCCTGTCGCTGATCAAGATCCTGGCCGACCCCTACTCTCAATTGCCCTCCATGACCTTCTGGTTATTGGGAGGTTTGAGCGCCGTACGTTCCTACGAAGTCTGGCCGGCTGCGCTGATGGTATTGGCGTGCATCGTCCCTGTCTGGCTTTTGCGTTGGCGTATCAATGTCCTGGCGCTGCAAGATGAGGAGGCCCGCTCCTTGGGCATGCCCGTCTCTGCCTTGCGTTGTCTGCTGATCGTTTGCGCGACCTTGATGACGGCGGTGTGCGTGGCTCTGGCAGGAATTATAGGTTGGGTCGGTTTGCTGATCCCGCACGCGGCCCGTTTATTGGTTGGCCCGGACTTCTCCCGTCTATTGCCCGTTTGCTTGTTGGTGGGCGCCGCCTTCCTCTTGTTAACCGATACCTTGGCACGAAGCATAGGCACGCTGGAATTGCCCTTGGGTGTGCTGACGGCCTTGGTGGGTGCTCCCGGCTTCTTGCTGTTGCTGGCTCGTGGTGCGAGGCAGCGATGAGCGGGCAAGGCTTGGAAGCGATTGATCTGGCTGTAGGCTACGGGCGCAAGCAAGTCGCCAGTAATTTGAATCTGCGCGTACAGACCGGGCAGGTCGTTTGTTTGCTCGGGCCCAATGGCAGCGGTAAGTCCACCTTGCTGCGCACCTTGCTGGGCCTGCAGCCGCCTTTAAAAGGGCAGGTGAAGGTGCAGGGCAAGCCCCTGGAGCAATGGAGTGCGCGTGCCCTGGCCAGACAACTGGCCTATGTACCGCAAGCGCAGGAGTCGGCCTTTGCCTTCACGGTAGAACAATGGGTCCTGCTGGGTTGCGCCAGTGAGCTGGCCTGGTACACCCAACCTCGGGCCGCCGACCGGCAATGGGTAGGCGTTTGCCTGGAACGGTTGGGCATAGGGCAGCTAGCTCAAAAGCGCATTGATCAGATCAGCGGGGGAGAGCGCCAGCTGTGCGGGATTGCACGGGCCTTGGCGCAGCGTTCGCAGTTCTTGATCATGGACGAACCCGCCTCCAGCCTGGACTTCGCGAATCAATTACGGGTGCTGGATCAAGTCTCGCACTTGCGTCAGGAAGGTCTGGGTGTGCTTTTGTGTACGCATCAACCCGAACATGCGGCCCGCGTGGCGGACTGGGTGATCTTGTACCGGGATGGGGGCATATTGGCGCAGGGACAGCCCCGCGACATGCTTAGTCAGGCCAGTTTGCGCCAGCTGTACCAACTGCCAGCGCATGCCTTTGAACTACCTGATTGGTATGCGCGAGGGGCCTGAGGCCCCCCGAGCTTCTCACATGTTTTTCAAGGCAGCACGACCATATTGGTTGTTGTGCTCCACTACACGCGTCAGCATGGTCATAAAGGTCTGGCGCTGCTTGGCGGTCAGTGGGTCCAGCAGTCGTTCCTGGGCGCGGTTCATGCCAGCACTGATTTCCTTCATCGCCGCCAATCCTGCTTCGGTGATGTAGGTCTGGCGAGAGCGGCGGTCTTCGGGGTTGATACGGCGTCCCAGCAAACCTTTTTCCTCCAGCCTGCGGATGACATCGGCCGAGGTGGTGCGATCCAGCCCCAGCTCGTAGCCGATCGTGGTTTGATCCAGCCAGGGTGAACCCATCAACACGGACAGGACACCGTGCTGGACAGGGGTGAGGTCACTTTTGCACTCCTCGTAAAACATGGCGTAGTGAATCTGGTTAAGACGGCGGACCAGAAAACCAGGCCGGGACCACAGTTTGCGTCGATACAGCTCGGCATTTTCTTCTTCCACTGGACCCAGGATTTCGGCCTCGTCGGCTTCCAGTCGTTCTTCTTGCTTTAGCTCGGCGTGATTCTTCATGGATAAGTCAGTCATCGATTGAGTGGCCTTCAGCCCGTTGCCAACAAGGCAGCACACTGAAAGCGGGACGACCTGCAAAGGGTACGGCTGCAAGGTCGGCGTCTACAAGGAAAGCAGGGCTACGCTAACGTGAACAAAAGCCCTGATTTCTGATTTGCAGTCATTTCTACAGGCGCTGTCCACGCCCCAAAGTATATGTGATTTCCCGACTTGCTGAAAACAATAATAATCAGCATACTGATAGATATTGTTGGGGGGTCAAACGATTGACCTTATGTAAATCAATAATTTAGGGAAAATTTACGGTGAAACGTATTAAAAAAATAGCACTGGAGGAGCACTTCAACGCCGTTGGCTTTGAGGATTATTCCAAGGCCTTTGTCAAACATATTGACAGTGCCGACGCGCGTGAACTGATGGCTCGTTTGCATGACTTCGACGCCCAGCGTCTGGAGGTGATGGATCGTGCCGGTATCGAGTACGTTGTGCTGTCGCAGACTGGCCCTGGGGTACAGGTGGAAAAGGATGTGTCCGTCGCTATCGAGCGTTCACGTCAGAACAATGATTTCCTGGCGCAGCAAATTGCACGCCATCCCGATCGTCTGGGCGGCTTTGCCACTTTGCCCATGCAAGACCCGGCTGCTGCCGCGCAGGAATTGACGCGTGCGGTGCAGGATCTGGGCTTGAAAGGCGCTTTGGTTAACGGTCACACGCATGGCGTGTACTACGATGGCCGCGAATATGATGCCTTCTGGGAAACGGTGCAGAAGCTGGATGTGCCGTTCTATCTGCACCCCTTTGATGCTTATGAAATGCCGCACGCTTACACGGGCCACCCGGAGCTGATGGGTGCAACCTGGGGCTGGGGCGTGGAAACCGGCACCCACGCGCTGCGCATGTTGTTCGGTGGTGTGTTTGACCGTTGCCCAGACGTGAAGTTGATTTTGGGTCATATGGGTGAAGGCTTGCCGTTCCAGCGCTGGCGCTACGACAGCCGCTTTGCCGTGTACCCACATGGCGTGACCTTGAAGCGCAAGCCTTCCGAGTACATCGGCAGCAACATCCTGATCACTACTTCGGGTGTCTGTTCTGCCCCAACGCTAATGGGCGCAATTGGTGAAATGGGTGCTGAAGCCGTGCTGTTCTCGGTTGATTACCCTTACGAATCCACTGAGCTGGCCGCTGATTTCATCGAGGCAGCGCCTATGGATGACAACACACGCGAGCTGGTTTGCTACGGCAATGCGGCCCGTCTGTTCAAGCTGGACCGGAGCTAAGC
This sequence comes from Alcaligenes sp. 13f, assembly GCF_020496585.1. Classification (NCBI taxonomy): domain Bacteria; kingdom Pseudomonadati; phylum Pseudomonadota; class Betaproteobacteria; order Burkholderiales; family Alcaligenaceae; genus Alcaligenes; species Alcaligenes sp. 13f. Next base: position 30,616 of record NZ_JAHKKC010000004.1, on the reverse strand, counting down.
ATGAGCACATTTCTGTACGGCGCTCATGTGCACGCCAATGGCATTCGTCAGCATTACCTGCGTTTTGGTGGTTCCGTTGGTGGGCGTGACCAGCGTCCTGCCGTCATCATCGTTCCCGGCATTACCAGCCCGGCGGTGACCTGGGGTTTTGTGGGCGAGCAGTTCGCCAAGCACTTTGATACCTACATTCAAGACGTGCGTGGTCGCGGTTTGAGCGAAGCGGCTGAAGGCATGGATTACAGCCTGGATGCGCAGGCGGATGACTTGATCGCCTTGGCTCAAGCGCTGGGCCTGAAGGACTACATCGTGGTTGGTCACTCCATGGGTGCCCGCATTGGTTTGCGTGCCGCTCACAAGAACAGCGAGGGCCTGAATCGTCTGGTGATGGTTGATCCGCCAGTGTCTGGCCCAGGTCGTCGCGCTTATCCCTCCAAGTTGCCCTGGTACGTGGATTCCATGGCGATGGCTCGCAAGGGTTGCACGGCTGAGGATATGCGTGCCTTTTGCCCGACCTGGACCGAAGAGCAATTGCAATTGCGTGCCCAGTGGCTGCACACCTGCCATGAGCCTGCGATTCTGGCCAGCTTTGAGGGCTTTCATACCGACGATATTCATGTCGACTTCCCGCATTTGACCGTGCCTGCCTTGCTGATGACAGCCGAGCGTGGTGACGTGGTGCGTGACGAGGATGTGGCCGAGATTCAGCAGCTGGCCCCTGGCGTTCAGCACGTTCGCGTGCCTGATGCCGGTCACATGATTCCTTGGGATAACGAAGCAGGCTTTTACGAAGCTTTCGGTGATTTCCTGGGCCAGCGCTTGGTGTGATGTTGAGCAGGGGCCGCCAAGGCGGCCCTGTCGTGATTAGGCATGTCGGTTTGAAGCCGAGGTGTCTCACTAGGAGAGACAAAATGGCAGTGAGTGATTATCAACTTATCGAAGCATGGCAAGAGGTTCTACGTCTGTCCAAGCTGCAAGCAGGTCAAACCGTGACCCTGCTGACCAGCTCCACGACGAATCAGCAAACCATGCAGTGTGCGCAGATCGCGGCCCAGTCCATGGGCGCGGTGGTAAATCGTCTGGATCTGTTGCCTGTGAATGCAGAAAAGGCACTGAGCCGGGATTCTTTGGCTTATCTGGGCACGACGCCTTTGACGGGTAATGAGGCGGCAATCGCGGCTTTGAAGGCCAGCGATCTGGTGCTGGACTTGATGACTCTGTTGTTCTCGCCCGAGCAGATTGACATTCTGAAGTCGGGCACGAAGATTCTGCTGGCCGTGGAGCCACCGGAGATTCTGGTTCGCACTGTGCCAACGGAAGCGGATCGTGCGCGTGTGACAGCGGCTGCGGGGCTGATTAAAGCGGCCAAGGAAATGAGCATTACGTCTCCTGCCGGTACCAATCTGCGTTGCCCGCTGGGTGAGTTCCCCGCGATTCGTGAATACGGTTTTGTAGATGAGCCCGGTCGTTGGGACCACTGGCCTAGTGGCTTCGTGCTGACCTGGCCGAACGAGCTGGGCACTAACGGCACCATTGTGATCGACAAGGGCGACATCCTGCTGCCGCAGAAAAAGTATTCCTCCGAGCAGATTATTTTGACGGTGGAGAATGGTTACGCCACGAAGATCGAAGGCGGCATTGAGGCGCAATTATTGGACGAGTACATGAAGTCCTTCAATGACCCCGAAGGCTACGCTATCTCGCATATCGGCTGGGGTCTGCAACCACGTTGCCATTGGTCCACACTGGGTCTGTACTCGCGTGAAAACACCATTGGCATGGATGCCCGTGCGTTCGAGGGTAACTTCCTGTTCTCCCTGGGCCCGAACAATGAAGCTGGCGGCAAGCGCACAACCGCATGCCACATTGATATTCCTTTGCGCAATTGCACGGTCAGCCTGGATGGCCGCGCTGTCGTGCGTGATGGCAAAGTACTGGACGGAGGCGTTGGTGAGTACGAATGAGGGAGCGGTTTACGCTCAACAAGGGTTTGGGTCGACATTGGAGCCTAAAGCTCCTTACGGCTTGTTGATTATCGATCTGGTGAATGGCTTTGCTGACCCGGCGGTGTTTGGTGGCGGCAATATTCCTGAAGCTATCGAGAACACACAGAAGCTGTTGGCAACGGCGCGTGAACAGGGCTGGCCGGTGGCTCACACCCGCATTGTGTATGCCGATGATGGCGCTGATAACAATATCTTCAGCATCAAAGTCCCCGGCATGCTGGGTCTGACTGAAGACGCGCACAACAGCCATATTGTGCCGGAACTGGCTCCCGCACCTGGTGAGTTCATCGTTCGCAAGAACGTGCCTTCGGCCTTCTTTGGTACGCCCTTGGCGGCGTGGCTAACGCAACGTGGTGTGCAAACACTGCTGGTTGCCGGTGCTGTCACCAGTGGTTGTGTGCGTTCCAGCGTGGTCGATGCGATGCAACTGGGTTTCCGCCCCCTGGTGGTATCGGATTGCGTGGGTGACCGTGCGATTGGCCCTCACGAGGCGAACCTGTTCGATATGCGTCAGAAGTACGCCACCGTGGCAACACGTGAAGAGGCGATGACGTTGATCGGTCTTTAAAGTTGTTCAAGCTCTTGAGCTTTCGAGAAGAACGATGTGTTTCATCACGACCTGGATGGGCGTCCGCGCTTGATGAGACATGATTCGTCGTTAACAAGTCTGTGTTGATAGCCTTGTAATTGAGTATCGATGGTCTGCCGCTTGGGGGCGGGCTATCGGACCTGTGCCCCTGGAAGCCGTATGGCTCTCGGGGGCTTTTTTATGTCTGCTAGCGTTGTGGGTTTGCAAGGATTGCGGTGTCAGGGCTTTCTTCTGGACGTGCCGTTTGGGCTTTGCGTAAGAGGGGTGGATAGTTTTCTTGTGAGGCCCGTGTGCGGCTTGTCTTGGCGGGTCCCTTGCCCACGCTGCGCGTGGGTTCCCTTGTCAGAGTACCAGGGCGGGCGGGTCGTGAACTCGGAGCGCGGTTTGTCCCCCGGACAAACCGCAAGCGTGCTCCTCAAACAGCACGACCCTTGCATCCCACCCCGGCACTCTGCCCGCGGCAAGGGCCCTGACTCGCCCGCCAAGCCGCACACGGGCCTCACAAGAAAACAAGCAACATTGTTTAAAGCCCAAACGACACTGGCAGAGGTGGGATGAAAAGTACGGGTGCAGATTGAATGGGTGGAGAAAGGAAGGGAGGGGGGCTGAAGAGCAGAACGATAGGCGCTTAGGAAATGCAGAAGAGCAAGGCACGAGGCCCTGTTTGTTCAAAGAGTCCGTAAGAGATTGGTAGATAAAAAGCCATTGTGAGCCGTTCAGTCGGCCTGCTGGGGTGTCAGGGCGGATCAGAGTACTTGCCGCGGGCAGGAGATAGCGTAGGGGTGCAAGCATCCTGCTGATTGAACCCGACGCTTGTACTTGGTCCGGGGGACCAAGTACCGGGTGAGTTCAGGATGCGCCCGTAGCTATCTCCTGACAAGGGCACCGGTGCGCAGCACCGGCAAGTGCTCAGCCCGGACACCCCAGCAGGCCGACTGAATGGCGTTTTCACAGAGACTTCTTTTACCCCCGGTCCCCTGATTAACCTTAATTCCCTCCAGGCTTGATAGGCCCCCAGAACCTGCGCTACCAGCCCTAAAGCCTCATATCTCTGACGTTGCGCCAGGCATCAGCCCTTTGCCCCAATAAATAAGCAAAAAAAAGCACCCCTCAACAAAGAAGGGTGCTCAAAGGAATCAGAAGACCTTCTGACTCAAGTGGCTCGGAAACAGCACACAAAAAACAGTTTTAAAACCAGAAGCAAACCCCGGACTTAGACCGGAAACACCAGATCATTCGCCAGGATGGACGTATCAAAAATCACCTGACGCTCCTTGAGCATCAACCGACCCTCCACACGCGTGAACGTATCGAAATAATTACCCACCAGATGCACCGTGGAAGGCCCTTCCACCAAGGTCTGCATCAGCATGAAATTGCCCTCGGCCTCAATATCGCCATTATCCTCCTCGCTGATCACGCGCACATCTGTGACCAGATGCAGCATGTAGCGCGGGGCATACATCTGCGTGCGGGCAATAGCCACCGCACGATCGTGCATCATGTCGCGCCCTTCGGCATAGACCAGACCTACCGGCAAATTCAGATCCGCGTTCTCGCGTGAAGTGACTCGGTAAACCGCGTCCTCCACAAAAAACATGGGCCAGTCCTCAACATTGCCACGATCCAAAGTGGCACAGTACTCGGCATTGAAAAGCTCAATTTCCGCCTTTAACGCCAAAGCACGCTCAACAGAAACCTGGGCGGGTTTGAAAGAAAAATCCATTTTCATAAGTCAGCTCGTCTTACAGATCCATCACTTGGCGGTAGTACTGGTACATGGAGCGAATAGCCGCTTCCGAGATCAGCGTATTGGACGTACCCAGCTTGCTTTCATCCAGCTTGATGATGTTCACCTCGCTGCTGGAACGACGTACCCCTTCCTGCACAAATTTCATGGCCTCGTTGTCTTCCAGACCCAGGAAACCGGCAGGACCCATCAGGTTGCCCTGACGCAGACGGTGACGAGTCATCTCCTCGGTATCGTCCTCATAGCCAAACATGGTCCATTGCATGATCAGACTGTTGGGGCCATTGGGCACGATCTGACGCACACCCAAGGTGTTCATCTCGCGCTGAACAATCAGGTTGGGCCAGATCGTCTGCATGGTCACCGACCACGGCGAATCAAACTCCTTGACGTAGTCCAGGAAACGCTCATCGCGCAAACGCATATCGTCCACAAAGGAACGCATTTCCTTCTTGTTGTCCTCACTGACCTCGGCGTACTTGTCCTCGGACTTGGCCGAAGCCATATAGCCATGACGACCATGCACAGGGTCCACATACATCTGCGACTTGTTGCCCGCTACCAGCAGACCGAACACCACCAGGAAAGAGTGCAGCAAGGTCGCGTGGTAAGGATCTTTCAGGTTCTCGTGGTACATCTTCCAGTTGCAAGGCAACTCGTTACGGTAGTAACCCAGAATCTTCAGCTTCTTGCCGGGAAACACCGCCTCGAAATCCTTCAGAATTTCAGGCGTCAGGTATTCCGTAATAGGCTCGACCTTGTCGCTGTAGGACGCAAAAATGACGCCGTTGTGCGTGGTCACATGCAGCTTTTTCAGACCATGCTCGGAGTTCTTGAAGCTGCGCGGCATGCCGCCTTCTTTATTCGCACCGCGCTTGAAAGGAATCCCTTGCAGATCACCCTTCAGGCTGTAAGACCACTGGTGATACGGGCACACAAATTCATTGGTATTGCCCTGATTGTGGCGGCAGAACTCGGCACCACGGTGTGCACAGCGGTTTTCAAATACGTTGATACTGCCATCTTCCGCACGAGCGACGACCACTGGCGTGGAACCCACATACGAGCGCTTGTAGTCGCCCGAATCGGGAATTTCCGCCTCCAGGGCCACAAAGTTCCAGGTGTCACCATGGAAAATGCGTTCCATCTCGCGGTTGTAAATGTCGTTGCTGGTGTAGACCCAGTCCGGAATGGTGTTGAGCACGTCCTCGGGCCAGGTGCATTCCTCGACAGGGCGGTCTTTGGACCCGACCGTCTGGCCTATCACCGTTTGCGTCTGATACATGGGGTTCTCCTCTGATAACTCTTTAATGATTCGTGATGACGAGGCGGCGCAGGCCGCTTCTCTTTCTTAGACTTGGGCTGTACGAGCCGCTTCTTTCACGTACTGGCGCAGCTTGGTGGCCGGGTCCAGCACGATGGCCGGGTCCACAGGCAAGTTCTGTTCCATGACGCTGCGCAAAGTGCGTAGATCCGCGCCGGCATTGACGCCAATTGCGTGTCGCAAATGCTGGCCTTCAAATGCCAGCAACATGAAGCTGATGGCATCGCCCTGGCTGTCCATGACGCCGCGTACCTGATAGTTCAGATCCGGGCTGCCTTGGCCCAGCATTTGAATGTTGCAACCGAGCACATCCGTCCAGAACCAACTGACAGGTGCAGCAGGAGCATCCTGCCCGGCAATGGCGTGGGCCACCTGACGGGCTTGCTCGTTGGCGTTCTGCCAGGATTCGGTGCGCGTGCGCACGGCGGTATCGGGGCAGATCTGTGTGGCGCAATCGCCAGCGGCATAAATGCCCGCCACACTGGTGCGGCCCTGGCGATCCACAATAATCCCGGCCGTCATATCGTCTACCGCGATACCACTGGCCCGCGCCAAGGCGGAGTTCGCGCTCAGACCGGCGGCCACAATGGCCAGATCGCCATTCAGGATCTGACCATCATTTAGTTCCAGCTGAACGGGGTGCTCGTTTTCTGCCGCAAAGTGGGCCTGACGCACACCCTGACCCAAGCGCACGGTGATGCCTTGCGACTCGAAGCGCTCCAGCAACCATTGCGACAGCAGGGCAGGGGCGTTGCGGGCCAGCAGACGTTCATTCGCTTCAATGATGGTGACCTGTGCGCCAGTTTCACTGGCAGTTGAAGCCAGTTCCAGACCCATGAAACCGCCACCAATCACCAGGGCGCGCAAACCGGGTTGCAGACGAGCTTGCAGGCTCAGGGCATCGTCCAGCGTGCGCAGATACAGGGCGTTGGCCTGGCTGGCGGGCAGCAGAGCCAGTTCGCGGGCCGCGCCGCCTGTGGCCAGCACCGCGTGGTCAAAGCTCCTGGTCTGGCCATTGCTCAGGCTGGCCTGACGCGTGGCGCAATCCAGAGACTGCACGCTGGTGCCCAACAAGAGTTCAATATTCTGTTCTTGATAGAACTCGGCTTTTTGCAAAAACACGCTGTCAGTGGTCGCGCTGGACTTGAGCACGTCTTTGGACAGGGGCGGGCGTTCGTAGGGAAGGTGAGTTTCATCCCCTACCAAGGTGATGCTGCCGCTAAAGCCCAGGCTGCGCAGTTCGCGCGCCAGCACCGAAGCCGCTTGGCCAGCGCCGATGATCAGTACGGAAGTGTGGTGTGCCATGATGTTGCAGGTCTCGTCAGCAGAAAAAAGCTCAGGCCTGACTGAAGTCGGCCAGAATATCGTTGCCTTCAATGCGCAGCGGGTAGACCTTGATGTCCACCGTGGCAGGGGCGTTCATCGCCTTGCCGGTGCGCAAACAGAACTTGGCCTGATGCAAAGGGCATTCCACGCAACCGTCCTCCAGATAGCCGTCGGACAGCAGGGCATATTGGTGGGTACAGACGTTGTCGGTCAGGTGGAACTCGTCATCCAGTTTGTGCAGGGCCAGTTTCTTGCCTTCCCACTCGATTGCCAGGGACTCTTCGTTGTCGATGGCATCAGTTTCGGAAATTTTTATCCAGTTCAAAGTTGTCTCCGGGTTGTGCTTTCAATTAGTCAGTATACTGTATAAATTATAAAATCAAATATCGTTTTTATAAGGGATTGCGCTAGTTGAGGCTTAAGCTATTGATGATGCTTTCCTTTATCTCATCAAGGACATGCGTCAGTAGTTTCCCTGCTTGACCAAAAATTAATTAATCAGCACACTTACTATTATCGAAGCGGTGAATGTCAATTTCATAGTGTGCTGACACTGCTTGGAACGTCCGTCTGGCCCCTCGGGGGGGACGGTTTGGCAAGGTTCGGGCAGTTGCTGTCGGGGCTGCAAGCCAGACTGGCGGGCAAACTACCCAGACCCCTATCGAGCAAGGGGTGTAAATACATTAAAAAATACAAAGAGGTGAGTGATGGAGCGTCGTAGTTTTCTGCTGAAATCGGCAACGGTTGCGGGTGCGGGTTTGGCAGCCGTAGCCGCCCCTGCAATTGCGCAGAACAGCCCCACCGTACGCTGGCGCATGTCTACCGGCTGGCCCAAAAGCCTGGACACCATTTATGGTTCGGCCGAAGCGTTGTGCAAACGTGTCAGCGAACTGACTGAAGGCAAGTTCGAAATCCGCGCTTTCCCCGGTGGCGAGCTGGTGCCTTATGCCCAGAACATGGATGCCATCAGCAACGGTACGGTCGAGTGCAACCACGTGCTCAGTACCGCTTTTGTGGGCAAGAACACCGCCGTAACGTTTGATACCGGCTTGTCCTTTGGCATGAACGCCCGTCAGCACAATTCCTGGGTGCACTTTGGTGGTGGCCTGAAATTGCTGCGCGAAATGTACAGCCAGTACAACATCGTGAACTTTGTAGCCGGTAATGTGGGCGTGCAAATGGGCGGCTGGTTCCGCAAGGAAATCAAGGATCTGGACAGCCTGCAAGGCCTGAAAATGCGTATCGGTGGCATCGGCGGCATGGTGCTGTCCAAACTGGGCGCCGTGCCCCAGCAGATTCCTCCTAGCGATATTTACTCCTCGCTGGAAAAAGGCACGATCGACGCGGCCGAGTGGATTGGCCCTTACGACGACGAAAAGCTGGGCTTGAACAAAGTCGCTCCTTTTTACTATTCCCCCGGCTGGTTCGAGGGCAGTGCGTCCTTGACCACCATGGTCAATAAAGATGCCTGGGAAGCCTTGCCATCCAACTTCAAAGCAGCATTCGAGACGGCCTGTAATGAGCAGACCATGCTCAGCCTGGCCAAGTACGATGCCTTGAACCCCGGCGCTCTGCGCAAGCTGGTGGCCGATGGGGCCAAGCTGCGTTACTTCCCCAAGGACGTCATGAAGGCCGCTTACGACAAGTCCCAGGAACTGTGGAAGGAACTGTCGGATAGCAACGCCGATTTTGCCAAGATTTATCCAAGCTGGAAGGCCTTCCAGGAGCAGGAGGCCAGTTGGTTCCGGGTTGCTGAAAGCGCCCTGGACAACTTCACCTTCAGCGAGTTGGGCAAGCGCAGTTAAGCAGCACATTCTTAAGGTAGTGAAATGAGTCAGCACAGTCACCCGTCAAGCCTGGGTGGCCAAGGAGTGGGTGCGCGTATTCTTCGCAAGGAGGATGCGCGCCATCTCAATGGCCGGGGCAACTTCATCGGAAACATGACCATGCCGGGGCTGCAGGAAGTCGCCTTCCTGCGCAGCCCCATGGCGCATGCCCGAATCCGTCAGATCAATATTGAAGACAGCGCACGTGCGCAGGTTATTACCCGCGCCGATATGCCGGACTGTCTGGATATTTACGCCGCTTCCACTTTGCCCAGTTACCAGGCCTCCAGCATGCCGCCGCTGGCCTCGGGCAGTGTGCGTTATGTGGGCGAGCCGGTTGCCATGGCCTTTGGTGAAAGCCGCGCCGTGGCCGAGGACGTTCTGGAGGAGATTGAAGCGCTGTACGACGAACTGCCGGTTTACGGCAGTGTGCCGGCCTCGCTGGCCGCGCAGGGTGATCTGCTGCATGAAGGCTGGCAGGATAATGTGTTTGTGACACTGCGCTCGGACGTGGCCTTTGAAGAGCATGCCGCCCGTGCCGATCGCGTGATCGAGCACTCGGTCAGCCTGTCACGTCAGTGCATGTTGCCGATGGAAGGCAAGGCCGTTCTGGCCTATTGGGATTTCCAGGCCGATCAACTGGTGGTGTATTGCGGCAGTCAGATTCCGCATATGCACCGCACTGGCATTGCCCAGTTCCTGGGTATGGATCAGGCGCAGGTTCGTGTGATTTCCCCCGATGTGGGCGGCGCTTTTGGTTATAAATGCGTGCTGCATCAGGAAGAGCTGTGCGTGGCCTGGTTGGCCAAGACCTTCCGCAAGCCCTTTCGTTTCATGGAAGACCGCCGTGAGCACTTGATTGCTGGCGCCAATACCCGTGAACACCAATACCGCCTGAAAGCACACATCAGCAATGAAGGCCGCCTGCTGGCGTTGGATGCTGAAATTGATATTGATGGTGGCGCTTACTCGGTCTGGCCCTTTACCGTGGGTTTGGAAGTAGGCCAGGCCCTGGGCAACTTGCCCGGTCCTTACGATTTTCGTGGCTACCGCTGCCGCACACGCGGTGTGGGCACCAACAAACCAGGCTTCATGCCGTACCGTGGCGTAGCCCGTACGGGTGTCTGCCTGGCCATTGAACAGATGATGGATCAGATCGCCCTGGCGGTCGGCAAGCCCTCCTGGGAAATTCGCTTGATGAACCTGGTGCAAGGCGAGCAAATGCCTTACGTCAACGTGGCCAACAAGCACTACGACTCGGGCAACTATCCAGAAAGCCTGCGCCGCGCTCTGGCTGCGGTGGATGTGGAGGCTGTGCTGGCTCGTCAGGCCAAGGGTGAGCCCGATGGTCGCCTGATTGGTCTGGGTGTGGCTTCTTATACCGAGCAGTCCGCACACGGTACGTCCGTGTTCGCCAGTTGGGGCACTGCGGTGATTCCGGGTTTTGATCAGGCTTTTGTACGCATGACCCCGGACGGTGGGCTGGAAGTGCGTGTGGGTGTGCACTCGCACGGCCAGGGTATGGAAACCTCGTTTGCCCAGATCGCCAGCGAAATTCTGGGTATTCCCGTGGCCAAGATCAAAGTGGTGCACGGCGATACGGGCCGCACGCCATTCTCTACCGGCACGTATGCCTCGCGCTCCCTGGTGATGTCTGGCGGTGCGGTGTCCAAGGCCTGTAAAGAGCTGCTGCCGCGCGTGCGCAAGATTGCCGCGCATATGCTGAAAACTGATGTGGACAGCATGCAGCATCAAGGCGATATGTTCAGTGCCGAGGGCCGTCAAATCAGCATCGCCCAAGTGGCGGATGCCTGGTACATCAATCCGCAGCATTTGCCCGAGGACGTGGACCCGCAAGGTCTGGAGCTATCCGTAGGCTACAAACCCAAAGTCGATACCGGCAGCTTCACCTACGCCAGCAATGCCGTGGTGGTGGCTGTTGATCCAAAGACTGGCGGGGTGGAAGTGCTCAAGTACGTGGTGGTGGAAGATTGCGGCGTCATGATCAACCCCATGATTGTGGAAGGCCAGACCATAGGCGGGATTGCCCAGGGGATCGGCACCGCCTTGTACGAAGAAATGCCTTACGACGAGTTTGCTCAGCCGCTGGCATCGACCCTGGCAGACTACGTCATGCCCGGTGCCTGCGAGGTGCCCAATATTCATATCGAACACATGGAAAGCCCATCGCCCAATACCGAGTTTGGTGCCAAGGGCATGGGCGAGGGCGGAGCGATTGCACCTCCTGCCGCCATCATGTCGGCCATCAATAATGCTTTGCGCTCCACGGGAGCACAGGTCTCACATACCCCCGTGACACCGCATCGACTGCTAAGCGCTATTCGCGCTGCAGCACAGCCCGCCAATCAGCAAGATAAACAGCCCGTGTCGGAGGTTCAGGCATGAAGGCCGCCAAGTTTGAGTATGAACAGGCCCAGAGCCTGAAACAGATCCAGGACGCTTATGGCAGCGACCCTTCTGCCGTGCGCTTGATGGGCGGTAGCCAGTCCCTGGGCCCCATGTTGAATCTGCGTCTGGTGCGCCCTGCCCGAGTGCTGGATGTGTCGGCAGTGCCCGAGCTGCGACAGGTAACGGCCAATAAAGGGCAAGTGCGTATCGGCGCTGCTGTGACTCACGCCCAGATTGAAGATGGCATTCACGAACTGCTGCGCGGCCACATGATGCAGAAAGTGGCAGGCCGCATTGCTTACCGGGGTGTGCGTAATCGCGGCACCTTGGGTGGCAGCCTGGCCCATGCGGACCCGGCGGCAGACTGGGTGCTGACCTGTGCCGCCCTGGGCGCACGCATCAATGTGCGTGGAACCCAAGGCAGCCGTACGGTTCCCATGAGCGAATTCATGCTGGCCGCCTACACCACGGTGCTGGAAGCCGGTGAGTTCATCGAGTCTGTGGATGTGCCTGAAGTGTCCGGTTCGGCCCGTTGGGGTTATTACAAATTTACCCGCAAAGTGGGCGAGTTTGCCGATGCCAGTTGTGCCTGCTACTTCGACCCGGCCACGCGCACGGCGCGCGTAGTGATCGGTGCCATGGAAGGCGCACCGCGCTCCTTGCCCGAGCTGGCCGTGAACGTGGCTGCACAAGGGGCCGCCGTCCTGGAAGGGGACACGATTGCAGCGGCCTTGCAGCCGTATCTGGCACAACGGGATGAAGCTCATCAGGTGCTGTTCCGTACGGTAGTAGAGCGCAGCCTGAAGCAAGCGCTGGGTGTGAAAGGTTAAGACATGGCAGAAATCTCGATTCAAGTTAACGGCCGTCAGCAAAAGCATGAGGCCGAACCGCGCACCCATCTGGGTGATTTCATCCGCGAGAAAAGCCGTTTGACCGGCACCAACCTGAGCTGTGAACACGGTGTGTGCGGCGCATGTACGGTGTTGGTGGATGGCCGTCCAGTGCGCTCCTGCATCACTTTTGCCGGTGCTTGTGATGGCCACGAAGTCACCACCGTGGAAGGCTACGATGACGATCCGATCATGAGCCGTCTGCGTACGGCTTTCTCGGAAAAACACGCCTTGCAATGCGGCTTCTGTACGCCTGGCATGTTGGCGACCAGCCGCGACATCGTGCTGCGTTTGCCCGATGCAGACGAAGCCCGTGTGCGTATTGAGTTGTCCGGCAATATTTGTCGCTGCACCGGCTATCAAGGCATTACAGCCGCCATTCTGTCCGTGCTGCAAGCCCTGCGCGATCAGCCCGATGCCCAGGTAGAAGCCTTGCGCGCTGCCGTGGTGCAGAACGTGCAGCAAGACTGGAACCAGAACGGCTTTACGACTTTTGAAGCGGTACAGGAAGAAGTGCAGACGCCCGCTCCGGTGGCCGCTGCTGCACCTGCCGCGTCCGGTAGTGCCGACAAGGGCAAGGGTCAGGCCATTCAAGGTGGTTTCGATGCCCGTTTCCCGGCCGATCAGGTTTGGGCTTTCATGAAGGATTTGCCCAAAGTGGCGGGCTGTCTGCCCGGCGCGATTATCGAGTCCCAGGAAGGGGCCACGGTACAGGGCAAGATCGCCATCAAATTTGGCCCCATGTCGGCTGCCTTCAAGGGTAATGCCACGTTGGAAGAGGATAACGAACGCCGTGCTGCCGTGCTGCGCGGTGAGGGCGTGGACTCCTTGAGCCAATCGCGTGCCCGTGGCGATGTCAGCTTTCAGGTCAAGCCGGATGGCGAAGCGCGCAGCTGCGTGGAAGTGGAGCTGGTGTATTCGCTGCAAGGGCCACTGGCGCAGTTTTCGCGCTCCGGGCTGGTTCAGGATTTCGTGCGCCGCATGATTGCGGAGTTCGGCAAGAACGTGAACCTGCGCCTGGAAAAACCGCTGGCCGAAGGCGAAGAGCCGGTGGTGGCCGAGTTCAATCCGGTCAAGATGTTCTTCAGCATTTTGTGGGACCGCTTCAAGGGACTTTTCCGGCGCTCATAAGCGCATAGACGACGCAAGACGATAAATAAAACGGGGGTAAGGAGATGACGGAGCGTAAAGCTTTGGGGGGACGTGTGCGCCTCGCAATCGGGGCCACCTTCTTGTTGAGCACCTGGGGGGCGGCAGCCGAGCCCTTGAATGTAAAGCTGGACTGGACCCCTTGGGCCGTCCATGCACCGTTTCATCTGGCCGTGGAAAAGGGCTGGTTCAAGCAGGCTGGCCTGGATGTACGGCTGGAAGATGGCAACGGTTCTGTCACGGCGGTGCAGATCGTGGGTGGCAGTGATCGCTTTGATGTGGGCCAGGCAGCGCTGGCCTCCATGGTGATTGCACGCAGCAAAGGCTTGCCAGTCAAAGGGCTGGCCACCTTTGCCACGTCCAGCGATATCGGCGTGCTGGTGCCCAAGGATTCGGGTATTAGCGGGCCGGAGGGTTTGAAGGGACGCAAGATCGCCTATACCGCCGGTTCTCTGGAAGCGCCTTTTGTCGATGCGTTTCTGGCGGCGGGCGGCTTGCGTCGCAGCGATGTGGATCTGCTGAGTGTGGATGCGGCTGGCAAGGCAGCGACCTATGCGGTGGGGCGGGCTGATGCCGTGATCTCCACCATTCCATTTGTACTGGCTTCGGTGTCGCGTCAGCGCGCCTCCAATGCCATTCCTTTCGCCCAGCACGGCCTGGATATGGTCAGCTTTGGCCTGTTCACCAGCGAAGCCAAGCTAGCCAGCCGGGGACAGGAGCTGGCGACTTTTTCCAATGTGGTGGCCAAGTCCTGGAACTACATTTACAGCGGTCACGAGCAAGAAGCGGTGGATGCGATTGTGGCGCAACGCCCCAATGCGCGTTTGGACAAAGCCATTTTGCTGGACCAGCTGAACATTCTTAAAACCTACTTTGGCCCGGCTGTGGAGCAAGGCAGTATCGGCGTGAACCAGCCTGCGGACTGGGACAAGACAGTTGCCACGCTGGAACGGGTAGAGCTGATTCCTGCCGGTCAGAAGGCCACGGACTATTACCAGTCCGGCGTGGTCACCCCGCAATCCCTGAGCAGTCTGGAGCTGAAGTAATGGCGGCGCGGGTACTTTCTCAAGATGTGCGCAAGCGCTTTGAGGGCGCGCGTGATGTGCTGGCGCTGGACGGCATCAATGTCGATATTCAACCCGGCCAGTTCATCAGCATTCTGGGCCCCAGCGGCTGCGGGAAAAGCACCTTCCTGCGTTGCGTGGCCGGGCTGGAAAACATCAGCAGCGGCTCCCTGACGGTAGACCAGCAACCCGTCAGCGGCCCGCCCGACCAGGTGGGCATGGTGTTCCAGCGCGATGCCTTGCTGGAGTGGCGCAGCATACGCGACAACATTCTTTTGCCTTTGGAGTTTGCCGGCAAGCGCACGGCCGATTATCTGGACAAGGTGGACCAATTGTTGGCCTTGACCGGCCTGTCTCAGTTTGCCGACAGCTATCCACGCCAGTTGTCTGGAGGCATGCGCCAGCGGGCCTCCATTTGCCGTGCCCTGGTGGATGATCCGCGCCTGCTGCTGATGGATGAGCCTTTCGGTGCGCTGGATGCACTGACGCGCGACAACATGAACGCCGAGCTGCAGCGCATCTGGATGAAAACGGGCAACACCACCTTGTTTGTGACGCACGGCATTGCCGAAGCCGTTTTCCTGGGCGATACCGTGCTGGTGTTCTCGTCTCGTCCAGGCCGCATTCTGGAGCAGATCAAGATCGACTTTCCTCGTCCGCGCCCGCTGTCCTTGCGCGAGACCCCGGAGTTCGGCCGGCATGTCGCTCATATCCGTCAATTGTTCGGCATTGCCGATGGTGCAGGAGACAGCCATGAATAAAGCCTTGAGTTCCATGCCCAGCTGGTTGGCGGGCGTGGTCTCTACCGTCGTGGTGCTGTTGGCATGGGAATTAATTTGTTGGCTGGGTCAGGTGCGGGAAGTGATTTTGCCGCGCCCCTCGCTGATTCTGGAGGATTTGTATGGCGAACTGGGTTGGTACATGGGTCAAGCGTTATACACGCTCGGCATCACGCTGGCTGGATTTGTATTGGCCGCCGTAGGCGGCGTGCTGATTGCCGTCGCCCTCGTGGGTTCACCGCTCTTCGAGCGTTTTTGCTATCCCCTGATTGTGGGTTTCAACAGCATTCCCAAAGTGGCTTTGGCACCGCTGTTCGTGGTCTGGATGGGTACCGGCTACGAGCCCAAGGTGGCCATTGCTTTTCTGATCGCCGTCTTTGCCGTGATTGTGGATACGGTGCAAGGCTTACGCTCGGTCTCGCCCGACATTCTGGACCTGGGCCGGGTTTTGAAAGGCGGGCCGGTTGCCCTGTTTTTCAAAGTGCGCCTGCCCTCTGCGCTGCCATCGATCATGGCGGGCCTGAAAGTGGCTCTGTCCCTGGCTTTGGTAGGGGCTATTGTGGGCGAGTTCGTGTCCTCCCAGCGTGGCCTGGGCTTTGTGATCATGAGCGCCCAAGGGGTGTTCGACACGGTGCGGGTGTTCTCCGCCCTGTTCATTCTGGCCGTCATGGGGCTGGCGCTGTACTTCCTGCTGGATGCAGTTGAAAAGCGCGCCACCCGTTTTCGGTCTCATTAGATTCCAACTAACTTCAACGCAGAAAATCTGGGGGATTGATGCAATCTTTACTCAAACTATCCAGGGCGATCGACAGCCTGAATCAGCTATGTGGCCGGGTGGTCATGTGGGTGGTTTTGCTGGTTGTCGTGATCAGCTCTTATAACGCCATCGCGCGCAAGTTCTTTGACTCCAGCTCCAATGCTTGGCTGGAGGTGCAGTGGTATTTGTTTGGCGCCTTGTTCCTGCTGACGGGCGGCTATACCTTCTTGCGCAATGAGCACGTGCGTGTGGACGTGCTGGCCTCGCGCCTGTC
Source organism: Alcaligenes sp. 13f (assembly GCF_020496585.1). Taxonomy (NCBI): domain Bacteria; kingdom Pseudomonadati; phylum Pseudomonadota; class Betaproteobacteria; order Burkholderiales; family Alcaligenaceae; genus Alcaligenes; species Alcaligenes sp. 13f. The sequence goes on along the minus strand of NZ_JAHKKC010000004.1, from coordinate 14,476 downwards.
CGAGCGCAAGCAGATTGTGATCGAAGCCATGTGTGTGGTGCTGTTCATGCTGCCGGCCTGTATTGCCATCATGGCCTTGTCCTGGCCGGTGTTCATGGACTCCTATCTGACTCAGGAAGTGTCCTCTAATTCCGGCGGCCTGATTCGCTGGCCCGCCAAATTGATTATTCCCATCGGCTTTGCCCTGATTTCCTTGCAGGGGATCTCGCACCTGATCAAGTGCATTGGTTTCTTGCGCGGTGCCTGCCCCAACCCCAACAAGAAGTTGCAGGAAAAATCGCCCGAAGAGCTGCTGGCTGAAGAAATTGCTCGGCAAGCCGAGGCCAAGTTAGCGCATCAACACAAAGGCTGAACCAGATCATGATGGATTTATTTGTCGCCAATATGGCGCCAGTGATGTTTGCGTCACTGATTGTTTTCTTGCTGCTGGGCTTTCCGGTTGCCTTTGCGCTGGCCGCCAACGGTATGGTGTTCGGTCTGATCGGTGTGGAAATGGGCCTGTTCAACTGGTCCCTGTTCCAGGCGCTGCCGCTGCGTGTGTTTGGCATCATGGCCAACGATACTTTGCTGGCCATTCCCTTCTTTACCTTCATGGGGCTGATTCTGGAACGCTCCGGCATGGCAGAAGACCTGCTCGATACGATTGGTCAGCTGTTTGGTTCCATGCCCGGTGGTCTGGCCATTGCCGTGGTGTTTGTGGGTGCCATGCTGGCTGCAACTACGGGTGTGGTGTCGGCCTCGGTGATCTCCATGGGCCTGATCTCCTTGCCCATCATGTTGCGCTACGGTTATAGCCGCAGACTGGCCACGGGCGTGATTGCCGCTTCAGGCACCTTGTCGCAGATTATTCCGCCGTCGCTGGTGCTGATTGTGCTGGCTGACCAGTTGGGCCGTTCGGTAGGCGATATGTACCGCGGTGCCATGGTGCCTGGTCTGGTGCTGACAGGCGCTTATCTGCTTTACATCCTGATTCTGGCCGTGCTGCGTCCCAAGGATGTGCCACCGATTCCTGCCGAACATCGCACTTATTCGGAGGCCAATGGCCGTTCGGGTGCGCGCTCCTTGTGTGTGCTGCTGCTGATCTCGCTGGTGGCCGGTTATGTCTTGGACGAATTTTGGGTTGACCCCAACGGCCCCGTAGATGAGAAAGTCATTATCTGCATCTTGCTGGTTGGTGGTGTGGCGTTCGTGCTGGCCCTGATCAACAAATGGCTGAAGCTGGGCTTGCTGTCGGTGCTGGCAGAACGCGTGGTGTTTGTGATGATCCCGCCCCTGGGCCTGATCTTTCTGGTGCTGGGCACGATTTTCCTGGGTATTGCCACCCCCACGGAAGGCGGTGCGATGGGCGCAGTCGGTGCCATTCTGATGGCGGTTAGCCGTCGTCGTTTGAGCACCGATCTGCTCAAGCAAGCCATGGATACCACGGCCAAGCTGTCCTGCTTCGTGATGTTCATTCTGATCGGTTCCACCATCTTCTCGCTGACTTTCCGTGGCGTGGATGGCGACTTGTGGGTGGAGCACCTGCTGATTGACCTGCCTGGCGGTGAATACGGCTTCCTGATTCTGGTCAGTGTGCTGGTGTTTGTACTGGCCTTTTTCCTGGATTTCTTTGAGCTGGCGTTCATCATCGTGCCTTTGCTGGGGCCGGTGGCCGACAAGATGGGCATCGATTTAATCTGGTTTGGCGTGCTCTTAGCCGTTAATATGCAAACATCCTTTATGCATCCACCATTTGGCTTCTCACTATTTTATTTACGCTCGGTGGCGCCCAAGGATGATTACATCGATAAAGTGACCAAGAAAAAGATTCCGGGTGTGGCCACAGGCGACATTTACTGGGGCTCCGTACCGTTTATTTGTATCCAGATCGTGATGATTGCTGTGGTGCTGTTGTTCCCTGGCATGGTGACGCATTACAAGGGAACGGGCGCCCAAGTTGATCCCAATACAGTCACGATCGACATGCAGGACGAGTACGGTGCCGACCTGAATCCGTTTGATAATTCGGGCGAGGGTGGCGGTATGCCGGTATTCAAATAAACACAGGAAAGACTGGAGACACATATGGAGAGCCTGGATGTCAGGGTATTGCGCCAGTTGCACGAGTGGCGCGCACAAGGACGTGATGCCATTTTGGTTACGGTTGTGCAGACCTGGGGCTCGTCCCCCCGTCCAGAGGGCTCCGTCATGGCTCTGGAAAAAGGTGGGGCGGTGGTCGGGTCGGTCTCGGGTGGTTGTATCGAGGACGACCTGATCCGTGCCTATCACGACCCCGCAGGGGCGGATAGGCGCCTGCATGGCGATGGCTGTCCTCAGATGCTGACGTATGGCGTCAGCGCGGATGAGGCGCATCGCTTTGGCCTGCCTTGTGGTGGCACGATCCGTTTGCTGGTGGAGTTCAATCCCTGCCCGCAAGCACTGTCGGAATTGCTGAGCTTGCTGGAGCAGCGCCATCTGGTGCAACGTCATGTGGATCTGCAAACTGGCCGTGCCTGGGGCAGTGCCACCCGTGTTCCGGCTGCCTTGCATTTAAGTCAGGACAGCCTGTCTGTGACTTTTGGCCCGTCCTATCGGCTCTTGCTGATCGGTGGTGGGCAACTTTCCGAGTACGTGGCGACCATTGCCTTGTTCAACGGCTTTGATGTGACGGTCTGCGATCCGCGCAGCGAGCATATTCAAGGCTGGAGCGTAGCGGGTGCGCGTGTAGTTAAGGGCATGCCGGATGATGAGGTCATTGCCTGCGTGCCGGATCGGCGTACGGCCATTGTGGCCCTGACGCACGATCCCAAGCTGGATGATATGGCCTTGCTGGAGGCGCTCAAGAGCAGTGCCTTTTATGTGGGGGCGATTGGTTCGCGACGTAATAACCAGAGCCGGCGCGAACGCTTGGCCGAGCACTTTGATCTGACGGCCGAGGAAATCGACAAGCTCAAAGGTCCGATTGGCTTGTATATAGGTAGCAAGACCCCGGCAGAGATTGCCGTCAGCATCATGGCCGAGATCATTGCGATCAAGAACGGGGTGGAGGTACCGCGTGAGCTGTCCGTCGGCTCTGTCAAGGATAGACAAGAACAGCCGTCGGCCTAGGTGGTGGCTGTTGCGACAGTTCTGCATTCAGACTTTTCGCACTAAGATAAGAGAACGGGCGGCGACCCGTTCTTTTTTTGTCTCCGGGCCGCCCAGGACCTGACGCCTTCTGTTTTCAGCAGGCCGCCAGCGGGTGACCAGCCCGTGCAGCGTAGGGACGTTTTGATTTCTGCCTTTGTGAGCCTGCCATGCCCTTTGTGTCCCAATATGGTTTTTTGCCCCTGAGTGCCGCGCCCGGAAAACAGGCCCTGTACAGTCCGGCACAGTGCGCCAGCATGGATGCAGCCGCTCCGGCTTTCGGGGTATCCATCGAGCAATTGATGCAGGCCGCTGCCAGTGCGGTGGCGCGTACCGTGCAGCGCCACTGGCCGCAAGGAGCGGTGCTGTTCTTGTGCGGGCCGGGTAATAACGGTGGAGATGCTCTGGTGGCGGCGCAGATTCTGCGCGAGCAGGGGCGGGTGGTTTCCGTGTTCAGTCTGGTGGACCCGTCTGTGCGGCAGGGAACGGCAGCTTGGGCGCAAACGCAATGGCAGGGTCGCTGGGAAAGCCAGTGCCCGGACTTTCGACGCTTTTCCGTGGTGGTGGATGGTTTGCTGGGAGCAGGCCTGGATCGTGATGTGGAGGGCGAGACAGCCGCCTTGATTCAGGCTTTGGCGGCTTCCAAGGTTCCTGTATGTGCCATTGACGTGCCATCGGGCCTGGATGGGGCCAGCGGGCAGGTGCGCGGTGTGGTCGCCCCTGCCACGGTGACAGTCAGCTTTGTGCGCTACAAGCCGGGCCATGTGCTGTATCCGGGCCGTGCCTTGTGCGGCGAGCTTGAGCTGGCCGAAATCGGTATGCCAGCGCCGGCCTTGCAAGAGGCCAATACCTGGTTGAATGAACCTGCCTTGTGGCAGGCTCATCTGCCGCAGTTGGGCGCCCAGAGCCATAAATACACGCGTGGGCACGCTTTGGTGGTTGGGGGCGAACGGATGACCGGAGCCAGCCGTCTGGCGGCTCGTGCAGCACAACGCGCAGGAGCCGGACTGGTCAGCATGGCTGTGCCGCCCTCGGTCTGGTCGGTGTACGCCGGTGCGCTGGACAGCATCATGGTGGCCCCCTTGGATGACACTTTGACCACGGACGAGCGCATTCGCGCCTGGCTGGTGGGGCCGGGTGCGGGACTGGGAGAGCAAACCCGTCGCCTGACTTTGGCTTTGCTGGCAACGGGGCGACCTTGTGTTCTGGATGCGGACGCCATCAGCAGCTTTGCAGCACAGCCCCAGGAGTTATGGGATGCCTTGCATGAGCAGTGCGTGCTGACCCCTCACGCGGGCGAGTTTGCCCGCGTTTTTGAGGAAGCGCCGGATCGTCTGGAGGCAGCGCGACTGGCTGCTACGCAATGTGGTGCCGTGCTGGTGTTGAAGGGAGCAGATACTGTTATTGCCGCGCCCGATGGGCGGGCCTTGATCAATGCCTGCGCCCCGCCGTGGTTGGCCACCGGGGGCAGCGGGGATGTATTGGCGGGTCTGGTCTGCGGCTTACTGACCCAAGGCATGCCTGCCTTTGAAGCGGCGGGGGCGGCTGTCTGGCTGCATTCACAGGCCGCCCTGGAGTTTGGTCCCGGATTGATCCCGGAGGATTTGATAGAGGTGCTGCCCCTTGTTTGGCAGCGCCTTCTGTCCAGAGCCTGAGACTTACTTGCGTGGGGCGCGCTGGTAGGCCAATGCCACAATCCCGCTCAGCACCACCGCGCCACCCAGCAATTGGGTGGAGTTCAAGGTCTGCTTCAGAATCAGCCAGCCCAGAATCAGCGAGGCCACCGGCTCCATATTCATGAAGGGCGCATTGCGTGTCATGTCCAGGCGGGGAGCCAGCACAAACAGGGTCACAAAGCCCGTGGTGTACAGCACACAGACCAGCGACAGGGCAATCCAGCCTACAGCGTCGTGGGGCAGCGAAGAGCCACCGGGCAGCAGTCCCAGAGGGCTAAGTGCAATCAGGCAGACCAAAGTTTGGCTGATGGTGCAGAAACTGCGTACCAGGCCGGGCAGGGGTGCCAGTTTATTTTCTGTAATCCACAGGCCAATCGCAAAGGTCAGGGCGGTCAGCAGGCTGCACACCACGCCCAGGACCCACTGCCCATCCAGCGTTGCGCCCTTGATCAGACTGGGAGCGTCCAGCGCCAACAAGAGGCCGATCAGAATTGCCACCATGATGATGGAGGTTTTGCGCGTGGGTTTGTGCCCGCCCAGTATCCAGGTCAGTAGCGCCAGCAGAATCGGGTACATATTGGCCACCAGCAAGGCCAAGGCGACAGGGATACGGGCAATGGAGGAATAAATCAGCATGCACTGCATGGTGATCAGCCCGCCCAGCATCAGTTGCCAGCCCAGATACTGACGGGGCACATACAGGGCTTGCTTGCGCCAGATCAGCAGCATGCTCAAGGCCAGGGTGGCCGCGGCCGAGCGAAAAATAACCGAGATGATTAGCCCGGTGCCATGGTCCAGCGCCACTTTGGCCGCGATATGGTTGGCGGCGAAGGAGCTGCCCAGCATTAACAGCAACATAATGGCAAGGTGACGGGGCAGTAAGGCAGGGGATGTTGCGGGGGGCATGCTACTTTTATTTCAAGTTTAAAGAATGGGCGGATGCTTTATTGTTGTCCGCCCTGTCACTTGCTGCAAGTATTGATTGCGAAACATGCCCAGGCTTGGTCCCGAGGGCGGTGCTACTATGTTGAGCGATGTCCATGTCCACAGAGATGCCTTCATGAAAATCGACCCCGCCAAAAAGCCGACGATTCCTCGTTCTACGGGACAAGCGCCGTCCTTTTTCTGGCGCAGCTTGATGGCGGGTGGGGCCTTGCTGGCCGGCCTGACAGGCTGTGCCCTGCCTTCGCTGGAAGGACGTAGCCAAAGCGAGGCTTTGCCGCTGGATCAGGCCAAGGAAACCATGATTGGCCAGGCAGTGGCTCCCATGGCACAGGAGCATCCCGGTCTGACAGGCATTTATCCCTTGTTCGATCCGCACGATGCCTATGCTGCCCGTGCCTTGTTGGCCTTTGCCGCTCAAAAAACGCTGGATGTGCAGTATTACATCTGGCGGGGCGACACCACCGGCACCTTGATGCTGGGCACCTTATTGCAGGCTGCCGAGCGTGGCGTGCGTGTGCGCTTGTTGATTGATGACAACGGCATCACCGGGCTGGACGATATCTTGGCCGCTCTGAACGCTCACCCCAATGTCGAGGTACGGCTGTTCAACCCCTTTGTGCTGCGCTGGCCCAAGCCTTTGGGTTTTCTGACGGACTTTTCCCGTCTGAACCGGCGCATGCACAACAAGTCTTTTACCGTGGATAACCAGGTCACCATTATTGGTGGGCGCAATGTAGGCGATGAGTACTTCGGTGCGACTCAGGACGTCTTGTTTGCGGATCTGGATGTGATGGCGATTGGCGCGGTGGTGCAGGACGTCTCCAAGGATTTTGACCGTTACTGGGCCAGTCAATCGGCCTATCCGGTGGACAGCCTGATCAAAACGGGTGGTTCGGAAGCTCTGATGAAGTTTCAGGCCAAGTTGCAGGAAGCCGAAGCGCAACCACGCGCCAAGGATTACCAGCAGGTGCTGCGTGAGTCGGACCTGGTCAGCCATTTGGTGCGTGGTGAGCTGGATTTCCAGTGGGCGCGGACCACCATGATCAGTGATGATCCGGCCAAGGCCTTGGGCCCGGTCAACCCGGAGCAATTGATGGTCTGGCAAATGGACCATGTGCTGGGCAAGCCCACCAGCCAGGTGGACCTGGTGTCCTCGTACTTTGTGCCTACCGCTGCAGGTGTACGGGCCTTTGAGGACATGATGAAGCGGCCTGGCATGAAGGTCCGTATCCTGACCAATTCCCTGGCTGCAACGGACGTGACGGCCGTACATGCAGGCTATGCGAAACGACGTAAAGCCTTGTTGGAAGCCGGGGTGCAGTTACTGGAGCTGCGGCCCACCATGGACAAGCCTACGCGTCACGGCTCCGGGCCTTTTGGTAGCTCGGGTTCGGCCCTGCATGCCAAGACCTTTGCGGTAGACGGTAAGCGCCTGTTTGTGGGCTCTTTTAATTTCGATCCGCGTTCGGTCAATTTGAATACGGAGCTGGGCTTTATTATCGAGAGCCCTGAAATGGCGCAAGCCCTGTCCAAGAGTTTTGAGGACGTCCTGCCTTACCGCAGCTATCGTGTAGAACTGGATGAAAAGGGTGATCTGGTGTGGATTCAGTTGAACGAAGACGGCACCCAGCGCTTTTTCACCTCCGAGCCGAATGCCAGTATCTGGCGTCGAGCCGGGGTAGGCGTCTTGTCTATCCTGCCGATCGAGTGGCTGCTTTAAGCCGATTCAATTATCGGTAGCGGATCTGAAATGCCCCCAAGGAGTCAGCTTGATCCTTGGGGGCATTTTCTTGTCGTTACGGGTTTTATTGACTAGACCTTGAGCTTTTGCACAGCCTGTCGGCGTGTCTGAATCCAGTCTGCGTAGCGATGCAAGCCATGTTTTTCCATGTGTTGCTCGGCCAGATTCCACTCCTGCAAGGCTTGTGCGTTCTCGCCCAGCGCCATCCAGGCGTCTCCGCGCACACAGTGCAGCTCGGTGCCCAGACTATTGGTGTCATAACGCAGACCTTGAGCGGCAGCCTTGTCCAGCCAGGGCATGGCTTCATTGCTGCGACCCAGACGTATCATGGCGCGAGCAATGCGGCTCATCAGGCCATCGGTGCTGATGGGTAGACCGTACTGTGCGATCTGTACGCAATCGAGCAGGGACTGCAGGCTGGTTTCTCGGCCTTGCAACATCACTTGGCAATAGTGCAGGTACGAGCGACTAAGTGCAGACCAGGGCTCGGGGTTATGCGATTTTTGCAGCTCTTGCAAGGACAGCTCGGCCACTTGCTGACAGTCTTCCAGCTGTTCCATCAGGTAGTAGGCCTGCATGACGAACAAGTGCGTAATGGCGCGCAGTGAAAAAGCGGTATCCACACGCAAGGATTGCAAGGCCAGATGGACATGCTGCTGAGCGGCATCCATATTGCCTTTCAAGGCCAGGGCGACGCTCAGGGTTCCAAAGGTAATGGACTGAGGAAAGTGCTCGGCAATGGCCTGACGACCGTTCTGCTCCTTCAGGTCATCAAAGACGGCCAGGCTCAGGTTCAGCGTCTGGATGGCATTGGTGACATTCCCTTTCCACAGCTCGTGCTGACCAATGGCGTACAAGGCCCAGCTGCGGTTCTGATCGTGGCTGGTTTCATTGGCCAGAGCCAGTAACTGGCGCGCTTTTTGCAGGGCTTGCTCGAAATTGCCCTGGGCTTGAAAGGCTGTCCAGGCTGTCCACAAGCTGATCATGACCTGATCCGAGTCATGCTCGTCATGCAGCTCATGGCCCAGCTCGTAGGCCATGGCTGTAGAGGCGGAGGCGGGGCCGTACAACGAGGACTCAATCGCGCCTTGCAACATGCGACATTCAAATTGCAGGGTTTGGCGAACCTGCAAATCTTCAATCAATTCGCTGCGGTTCAAGGAGCGCTGCAAGTATTGGCTGGCCTGGCGCAGGTCGTCCTGTGCTAGCGCTTCGCGGGCCGCACGCTGCCACCAGAAGGCGGCTTCCGGACTTTCCGCTTCGCACAGATGCAGGGCAATGTACTCGGGCGCGTGACGGCGGCGTATGCCGTGCTGGGCGATGGCGTAGTGGGCCTGACGCAGTTCTTCCTGCATGGCTACACGTTCCAGCGCTTGGGAGACCAGCGGCAGACAGGAGACATGCTTGTCATGCACATCGATCAGATCCAGCGTTGCCAGCGTGTCCAGTCCACTGCTCAAGGCGGTGTTTTCCAGGCGCAGCATCAGAGCCAGCTCGTCGATGGAAATAGGCTGTGCCTGCAAGGCGATGCTGGTCAGGATGTGGCGTGTTGCGGGCAGGAGGCTGTGGTACTGGGTGCAGACCAGGTCAGTCAGGCACAAGGCATCGCTGCACTCACTATTGAGCTCATGGCAGCGCAGCAGCTCGTTGGCATGGCCCGGATTGCCTGCGCTTAAGCGGACCAGGCGGCTGCGTTTATCGCGCGCCAGCCTTTGCCCCCGTTGGCCGCTTAACAGGCTGTTGATGCTGGAGCGATCCAGTGTACGCAGGCTCAGGTGCTCGGCACGTTCCAGTCCATGACCGGGTTTGCGGCTGGTCGTCAGCAGCAAGGTGGGGTGACGCGGGGCCGTGTGCGCCAGTAAGCGGATCAGGCGCTGGGTAGGCGGGTCGGCCCATTGCACGTTTTCAATTATCAGCAAGCGACGGCGTGGCGAATTGCCTGGGCCGCTGAGCAAATTGAACAATAAATCCATATGAGCCGTGGAAGGCTCGTTCAGGTCTTGCTCGTCCGGGCCGCTATTTAGCCATTGATGCAGGGACTGAGCCTGTTTGGGGCTGATTTCCAGTGCCTCTTGCAAGGTTTGCACGGAGAAGGGATCACGCTGCTTGCCGTTTTGCGCGGTGAGGTAATCGGCAATCTGCTCGTGCAGCCAGAGGCGAATCGGATGCCAGGCCACACGACGCTTGTCTTCACGACAATTGAGCACAATGCAGTGGTGGGCGGTTTTCTGCACATAGTCCGCCAGAGACTGCACCAGCAGACTCTTGCCGATATGAGCCCGACCGTGAATGGCAATGTGATGCAAGGCACGGTTGGGACCGATATGCGACCAGGCTTGCACCAGATGGTCGAACTCTTGCGAGCGGCCATAGACACGGCTGGTTAAACGCGTAGGGTCTGCGTCGGAAGGGCTCAGATTCAGCCACAGCGCTTCGCTCTGGCGGCCCAGCGGGCCTTGCACATCCTTGGTGTCCAGACGCAGAGCGGCCTGCACGCTGATACGTGGCGTGCCGGGGCTGGCTTCCCAGCTCAAGGGCAGCACCACTTGTGCCAATTGGCCCCAGGGATCGGGGTAAGTGCTTTGATCGTCCATGGCCAGATCGGCGTGGAGGGCGATGCTCAGCTTGACGTTTTCATCCATGCGCAAGGTTGCCGCAACCCGTGCCAATGCGGCTGCTTGCGCAACGGGCGACTCCAGCAACTCGGGATAGCCAAAGTAGGCAATCAACTGATTGGGACCGGCCTCACAGGGCCAGCCGCCATGCTGTTCAATCAAGATTTGCAAGGTCTGGCGACATTGTTCCAGCAGATGGCCGCCGCGCTCACGAGCATGCCGGTGACCGGGCTCAAAGCGCAGGCAAAAGCCGACCGCGGCCAAGGGGCGCAGGCGCAGGGAGACCATCGTGGGTAAGGATTTGGCAGGGCTGATCGAGCGTGCCGGCAAATCCACCAGACTGCGTGTCTGGGCACTGGGTTCGCAACCCAGGCGGTCGGCCAGCAAGACCGAGCACTGCTCGTAGGCGTGCAGGGCAGCTTCATGCTGGCCTTCCTGTTTCAGCAGCCGAATCAGCTCTTGATGTAGTTTTTCTTCTTCTGGCCAGATCAGGAGCCAGCGTTTAAGGTAACTGATTGCTTGCGGCGTAGGCAGCGTGCTCAGGCCAGACTGTATGTAACGGTCACGGCATTGCGACAGAGTTTGACGAATGTTTTGCTGTGTATCCTGCAACCAGTCCTGTAACTGCTCGCCATGGTGCAGTTTTACCTGCCCTAGCAAGGGGCCTTGATACAGGTTCAGGCGCTCCAGATCGTTAAGCGATGGCTGACTGGGGTGTTGCAACAGGCTGAGCACATCCACCTGGGTGTGGCTGGGGTCCAGGGCCAGGGTGTCATTGGTAATGTGCAGGGCCTGATCACAACCCTCAAAGGCGCGGCGCAAGGCATGCAGCGCGTGGCGTAAACGAGCGCGGCCCACACTGATGGGATCTTCATGCCAGATCGTTTCAGCCAGACGGCTGCGACTAATCGGCTTGCCCTGGGCCAAGGCCAACATGGACAATAAAATACGCGCTTTATCGTAGTTAATGATTTGTGCGCGGCATTGTCCTTTCACCAGCAGTCGGTAGGTACCGAGCAGGTAAATTTGGGCCAAGTGCGAGGCGGAGGAAGGCAAAACATCCATGGGCTCGGGCTCGTATCAAGAGTTAAGCAATGATTGGGATAATGTATCCGATCCGTTTAATTTTCGTTTACCAACTTTTGCAAAAATAAACGCTTTGCTTGTTCAAGATTAAACCTTTTTGGGATAACTCCGGCTTAACTCATCGCAGGCTATGATGTGGACTTGTCACTTTCCTGTGCTTGCTTGCCTCTTGGTATGGTCGATCCCACACGTTCATCGCTGCGCAAACAGTCCAAATTGCCTCTGTCGCTCAAGGTGAAATATACCTTGCGAGCGCGCCTGGAGCGTGGCGAATGGCCGGTAGGCACGCGTATTCCCACGCTGGAAGAGTTGATGCAGGAGTATGGCGTCTCGCGCGCTACCGTGCGGGCGGCGCTGGATGAGCTGGAACACGAAGGCCTGATCGAGCGCACACGCGGCAAGGGCACGTTTGTGATTGGCGACGTCGCGCAAGACCATTGGCTGATGTTGCCCACCAATTGGGATGCCTTGATTGAACATCTGACGCGTCTGGATTCGGTCATGGTGGAGCTGGGCAATGGTCTGGGAGCCTTGCCCATTGAAATTACCGGGCAGTCCTTGCCCGATGAGTATTGGTGGACCAGCCGTGTGAATTACGCTGATGGCGTGGCTTACAGCCTGAATACGGTCTACGTGTTGAATACTCTGGCCCAGACCTTGCAACCGGAATTAAGTCAGGAACCAGTGCTGCTGGTGTTAAATCGTCTGGCTCGCGAGCAGATTCATACTATTCGTCAGACACTGACCGTACGGGTTGCCGATGCGGATTTAGCACGCCATTTGAATATGGACATAGGCATGCCTGTGGTGCGGGTAATTCGCCTGATTGTGAACCGTGCAAATCAACTGGTTTATGCGGCACAGGTCTTTTATCCCGCTAAATATCTCAGCATTCAGACCGAGCTGACACCTGGCCTTTAAGGCTGCCATCCCAGGCGCGCTGCGCCTTTACGACACTCCTAGGTAAAAACACCAAGTTATGCCGCTGGGTAGCGAGGTGTACACTTTTTCCATAAAGTCCTAAAAATAGAACTTTATGACTTTATAGGGAAGGCACTGTTCTGGTGCTGGATGTTTTTATTGTTTGGAGGAGTTTTACGTGAAGATAACCATGCTTGGCACCGGCGCTGCGTTGCCAGATCCCGATCGTGCTCAGTCGTCCATTTTGGTGACGCTGGAGAATGGCAAGAATTATCTGTTTGATTGCGGCGAAGGGTCCACGCGTCAGATGGTGAAGGCCAATATCAATCCAGCCGATGTGCCTTGGGTGTTTTTAAGCCATCTGCACTATGACCACGTTTGCGGTCTGCCTTTTTTTGTACTGTCCAGCTGGGTTTTTAACCGTGAAGGCAAGCTGAAGGTTTTTGGCCCCAAAGGCACGCAGGATTTTGTGGATCATTCCTTCGAGAATGGCGCGTTCCGGGTGGATATTCAGGCTCGTGCGGCTTATCCGGCTCGTCAGAAAAATATTGAAGCGGTGCGCCCCGAGGTCTTCGAGGTGGAGCCAGGTCTGATGTACGAGGACGAGGACGTCAAAATCTACATTGATGTGGTGGACCACATTCCTAGCGAAATTACGGACTGCTTTGGTATTCGTATGGAGGCTGAAGGCAAGGTTGTGGCGTTCAGTGGCGACACGGCTCCGTGTGAGTCCATGATTCGCCTGGCGCAGGATGCGGATCTGCTGATACATGAGTGCACTTTTCCGGAGTCTTTCCTGAAGCATCGCGCGCAGTCAGGGGTAGGGACGTTTGCCCATACCAGTCCTTTGCAGTTGGGTGAGATCGCTCGTAAAGCCAATGTGAAGAGTTTAGTGGCCACGCATTTTGGACATTACGACTCCACCAGTCCGGTGATTAAACGTGCGGCGGGCAATCATTTGCCGGTTGATTTGATGGGGCCGGAGCGTCTGGATGAAGTGGCTCGGGATATTCGCAAAAGCTACAAAGGCGATTTGCGCTTGGCAACGGATTTGATGCGCATAGACCTGTAAAAGGCGCGCGGGGGAGACAAGATGCAAGCAATTAAAAAGACGGTGGTGGGCCTGGTGGCTGCGCTTGGTCTGGCTGCGGCAGGTCCGGTCTGGGCGGATTATCCCGATCACCCTGTGCGAGTGGTGATTCCTTACCCTCCAGGAGCGGCGGGTGACATTATTTTCCGTATCTTGCAGCCCGAACTGTCGAAGGAGCTGGGGCAGACGGTAATTACGGATTACAAGACCGGCGCGGGCGGCAATATTGGCACGCAGATGGTGGCGCGCTCCAAGCCGGACGGCTACACCTTGCTGTTTTCAGCCACCAATAATTTTGTGATCAATCAGTTCTTGTACAAGAACATGGGTTATGACCCGTTCAAGGATTTGTATGTGATCAACAAGGTGGCGGATGCGGCGGCTTTTGTTTATGTGAATGGGGATTTGCCGGTCAAGAACATGGCTGAATTCCGGGATTATGTTCAGCAGCGCAAAGGGCAGGTGAATTACGGGACGCCAGGAGCAGGCACAACGCCGGAGCTGTCGGCCTGGAAGTTGTCCGAGGCCCTGGAGGGCGACATGTTGGGCATTCATTACCGAGGCTCGGCGCCGGGGATTCAGGCTTTGTTGAGCAATGAAGTGCAGATGTTTGTCAGTAGCTATGGTTTGGGGGCGGCTTTTCTGCCTGAAGGTCGTTTGAAGGCCTTGGCAGTGGCCTTGCCAGAGCGCTTCCCGGCTTTGCCTGATGTCCCCACGATGGAGGAGCTGGGCTACAAGGACGTGGTGATCAGCAACTGGTGGGCGTTGGCTGTTCCTGCCGGGACGGAGACGGAGATCGTGAGCAGGATTGAAGGGGCTTTGGAGAAGGTTCTGGCTGATCCGGCTATTCGCAGCAAGTTGCTGGATCAAGGGTATTTGCTGTCCAAGGTTTCTGCTGAGGAGTTTCGGAAGGGACTGCCTGCGGAGGCGGATTATTGGCACGATATCGTGACTAAGGCTGGGATTAGTTTGGATTGATATGTCGCTTGGGTACAGGGTTGGCTTGATTGGGATTGAGTGTTTTGTCGAGCCTTGTATGCGAGGGTTTATTTGAAGTGGGAGGGGAGCTGACAGAAAGGGGCTTTCTTCTGGACGTGCTGTTTGGGCTTTGCGTGGGGGCGGTGGTTAGTTTTCTTGTGGGGCCCGGGTACGGCTTGTCTTGGCGGGTCTCTTGCCCACGCTGCGCGTGGGTTCCCTTGTCAGAGTGCCGGGGCGGGCGGGTCGTGAACTCGGAGCGCGGTTTGTCCCCCGGACAAACCGCAAGCGTGCTCCTCAAACAGCACGCCCCTTGCATCCC
>NZ_JAHKKC010000049.1:0-7277 GCF_020496585.1 Alcaligenes sp. 13f | reverse complement strand
GGGCGGGCTGTGCTGCAGCCTGGCGGCTGAAGACGCAAGGCCATCAGGTCAGTGTCTTTGAAGCCTCGCGCCATATAGGCGGGCGTGCCCGCCGCATCCACAGCCCCAATCTGGGGCGTGATACCGATAATGGCCAGCACATCATGCTGGGCGCCTACTCCGTCATTCTGGGTTTGATGGGAGAAATCGGGCTGGACGAAGCATCCCGTCTGGAACGCAAGGATCTGGACGTCATCTCGGCCGATGGGCGCTTTCGCCTGCGCAATCGCCCCTTGCCTGCCCCCTTCCATTTATTGACTGGCCTGCTGGGCGCCCAGGGCCTGAGCTGGTCGCAGAAAATCAAGCTGGCACGTTTTTGCCGCTGGCTGATGAAACAGCAATGGCGCACCCCGGATGGTCTGACGGTTTTGCAGCTCCTGGAGCAGCATCAGCAAGACAGCCAGGTCATCCGTTTGTTCTGGCAGCCGCTCTGCGTGGCGGCCATGAACACGCCCATTGAGCAAGCCTGCGCCCAACTATTTGCCCATGTCTTGCGCGACAGCCTGGGCGGTCCCCGGCAAGCCAGCCAAACCTTGATTCCCTTGATGGATTTAAGCCAGCTCTGGTGCGAGCCCGCCCTGCGTGACATTCAGCTACAGCTGGGCCACAGAGTACAAAGACTGGAACTGACAGAGTCAGGTGTACAAATTGACGGCCTGCAGTTTGATGCAGCCATTGTGGCCTGCCCTCCCGTCCAGGCTGCGCGCCTGCTGCATAGCCTACCCAGCAGCCCGGCCAGCGAACAACTGCTGGCCGATCTGGAAGCCTTCAGCTACATCCCTATTGCCACCCTGTATCTGGAATTGGAACAGGCCTGGAATCTGCCCCATTCCATGTTGATGCTGGACGATAAAAGCGGCAGTGGTGGCCAATGGCTGTTTGATCACAGCGCCCTGAAACCGGGCAGCGGTGAAACGCTGGTGGGGATCGTCATCAGCGATGCTGTGCGCCTGCAAGCGCTGGACCGCGAGCAAGCCATTGCCGCGATCATCAAGCAGGTACGCAGCCAGACCCGGCACCTGAAAGCCATGCCTGCCATACGGGCCAGCGAGCTGATTATCGAAAAACGGGCCACGTTTGCGGCTGTGCCCGGTCTGCGTCGCCCTTCGGTAGCGACACCTTGGCCAGCTATTCGCCTGGCAGGCGACTGGACCGATACCGGCTACCCCGGTGTGCTGGAAGGCGCTGTGCGCAGCGGGCTGAAAGCCGCGCATCTGTAAGGGCCACGACTGAGCACTACTGCGCCGACGGTGTCAGCAAAGTCTGCGCAGGCTTATGAGCGGCCAGAAACTCCGATTGAAACAGGCACATGCGCACCACATCCCGATATTGGCCGTTAATGAAGAATTCGTGCTTGAGCTCGCCTTCCACCTGAAAACCAAACTTCTGATAAATGTGGATGGCCTTGTGGTTTTCCTTGTCCACAATCAGCACGATCTTGTACAGGTTCAGCACCCCAAAGCCGTACTCGATAGCCAGCTTGGTCGCCCGCGAGGCAATGCCCTTGCCCTGGAACTCCGGCGCAATAATGATCTGGAACTCTGCCCGGCGATGTACATAATCAATTTCCACCAGTTCCACCACGCCGGACGGCTGCCCTTCCCACTCCACAACGAAACGACGTTCACGCTGATCGTGAATATGCTCATCGTACAGAGCCGCCAGCTCGCCATAGGTTTCGTAAGGTTCCTCGAACCAGTAGCGCATCACGCTGGCGTTATTGTCCAGCAAATGCACAAAGCGCAAGTCTTCGCGCTCCAGCGGGCGTAATTTAACGTGAGTCGTTTTACTCATGATTTTTCTATCCTTTCTCTATGTTCGATAGACGAGCCGCCTATCTGCCTATACCAAAGGCCATAGACATCATGCCCGCATATCGTGTGTTTTTGATGAAGGCCTGATAGAAAAAGTTCAGTCGGCTGCAAAACCGCAGCCCGACCAGTCTTGCGGCAAAACCGGCCAAAAACGCAAAAACCCCGATTTCTGCTTTCCTGCATAGCAAACTGAACATCAGTCAGGCCAGCAGGAATATCAAAATCGGGGTTTGAAACTACTACCTGGCCGCTATGGCTGCGCCAGCCCGGAGCTAGCGCAGGTAGCGGGCATCAGGTTGGGGCGTGTTCCTCGATGTAGCGACGTACTTGAGCTACATCCGAATCCATCACCACCACCTTCTGTGGCAAGTCTGCCAGACCGGTCAGGTGCGCAGGCACCGGAGCGGGCTGACCAATCGCTTCTTCGATTGTCTCGGAGAACTTGGCAGGCAGCGCGGTTTCCAGCACCAGCATGGGGATGCCTTCTTCGCGGAAGTTCTGAGCCACCTTGACGGCGTCTGCCGTGTGCGGGTCGATCAGAGTCTGGTACTGCTTGTTCACCTGAGCAATGGTGTTCAGACGATCCTGGTGCGAGCTGGCACCAGCCACAAAGCCGAACTCTTCCTGGAAGCGTGGCAGATGCTCGCTCAGGTCGAATTGGCCTTCTTTGGCCAGCTGCTCCCACAATGCCTTGACCTTGCTACCATCACGGCCCAGCAGATCAAACACAAAGCGCTCGAAGTTGGAGGCGCGGGAAATGTCCATGGATGGGCTGGACGTGGCGTAAGTTTGCTCGGAACCACGGGGACGATAAATACCGGTGCGGAAGAATTCTTCCAGCACGTTGTTTTCGTTGGTGGCCAGAACCAGCTTGGCGATAGGCAGCCCCATCTGACGAGCAATGTGGCCCGACAGAATATTGCCGAAGTTACCCGAAGGAACGGCAAAAGAGACTTTCTGACCCGCCTGGCTGGTGCTTCGCAGCCAGCCCCAGAAGTAGTACACCACCTGAGCCGAAATGCGGGCCCAGTTAATGGAGTTCACGGCGCCCAAATGCCATTTGGACTTGAACTCCAGATCACCCGCCAAGGCCTTGACGATGTCCTGGCAATCATCGAACACACCTTTCACCGACAGGTTGTGGATGTTTTCGTCTTGCAAGGAGTACATCTGAGCGCGTTGGAAAGCACTCATGCGACCGTAAGGCGAGAGCATGAACACGCTGACGCCACGCTTGCCGCGCAAGGCGTATTCAGCCGCCGACCCAGTGTCGCCGGACGTGGCACCCACAATGTTCAAGGTGCTGTTGCGCTGTGTCAGCACGTATTCGAAAACCTGGCCCAGGAACTGCATGGCCATGTCTTTAAAAGCCAGGGTTGGGCCTTGGGACAAGCCCAGCAAGGAGAAACCGGGTTCCAGTTCCTTGACCGGTACCACCTGCTCGCTGTCGAACACGCCGGGGGCATAAGCACGTGCCGTCAAGGCGGACAGTTCATCAGCCGGAATATCGGTGACAAACAGGCCCAGCACTTTGGCGGCCAGTTCGGGGTAGCTCAGGGCGCGCCAGGACTCCAGCGTTTCTGCACTGACTTGAGGGTAGCTCTCTGGCATGGCCAAACCGCCATCCGGAGCCAGGCCTTCCAGCAAGATGTCCGAAAATGGCTGGGCCTTCATGCCGCCACGGGTAGAGATGTAATTCATTACAGGTTCTCCACGCGCAAACGGGTCACGGCAGACTGTACAAAGGGTAGATTCTGAATCTGGCTGATCGCGCCATTAATGGCACCTTCACGCGCTTCATGCGTCAGGAAGATGATGTCAGCCTGTTCACCGGCTGGCTCCTGGAACATGGAACCGATCGAGATCGAGGCTTGCGCCAGAATGCGAGCCACATCAGCCAGAACACCAGGACGGTCATCCACACGCAAACGCAGGTAGTACGAGGACACCACTTCATCCATAGGCAGGATGGGCGTATCGGACATGGCGTTGTGCTGGAAGGCCAGGTAAGGCACGCGATGTTCCGGTTCTGCCGTTTGCAGACGGGTCACATCCACCAGGTCCGCCACCACCGCCGAGGCGGTTGGCAAGGCGCCGGCAC
Organism: Alcaligenes sp. 13f; assembly: GCF_020496585.1. NCBI lineage: Bacteria > Pseudomonadati > Pseudomonadota > Betaproteobacteria > Burkholderiales > Alcaligenaceae > Alcaligenes > Alcaligenes sp. 13f. The sequence continues at coordinate 3,323 of NZ_JAHKKC010000049.1, read as the reverse complement.
CGGCACCGTAGTAAACGGTTTGGCCCACGGCATCGCCATGCACCAGCACCGCGTTCATGGCACCTTGGACATTGGCCAGCATGCTTTGCAGTGGAACCAGTGTGGGGTGTACGCGCAGTTCGATACCTTCCTCACGGGCGCGGGTAATACCCAGCAGCTTGATGTTGTAGCCCAGGCGTTGTGCGTGTTGCAGGTCTTCCAGTGCCAGGCTGGTAATGCCTTCCACGTGAGCCTTGCTAAATTGCACGGGGATACCAAAGGCCAGGGAGGCCAGCAGGCTCAGCTTGTGCGCAGCATCCACACCTTCAATGTCGAAAGTAGGATCGGCTTCGGCGTAACCCAGACGCTGGGCATCGGCCAGGGCTTCAGCAAAGCTGACACCACGGTTGCGCATTTCGGACAGGATGTAGTTGGTGGTGCCGTTGATAATGCCGGCCAGCCACTGAATACGGTTGGCCGTCAGGCCTTCGCGAATTGCCTTGATGATAGGAATACCACCGGCCACAGCGGCTTCGAAGGCCACCATGACGCTACGCTCGTGAGCAGCGGCAAAAATCTTGTTGCCATGCTTGGCCAGCAGCGCCTTGTTGGCGGTGACCACGTGCTTGCCCTGGGCAATGGCTTCCATGACCCACTCGCGTGCCAGGGTGTCGCCACCCACCAGCTCGACCACAATATCGATCTCGGGGTTGCGCACCACATCCATGCCGTCTGTGGTCAGGGTGACCTCGTCCCCAACCAGCGCACGTGCCTTTTCCAGGTCACGCACAGCAATAGCGACCACCTCAATACGGCGACCGGCGCGGCGAGCGATTTCATCTGCATTGCGTTTCAATACGTTCCAGGTGCCGCTGCCAACCACACCCAAACCCAGCAAACCTACTTTGATAGGACTCATTGAACAAATCCGTCCTTACGGAACATTTCTTTGATGCCGCGTACCGCCTGACGGGTACGTTGCTCGTTTTCGATCAGCGCAAAGCGCACATAATTGTCGCCATACTCACCAAAGCCGATGCCGGGGGATACGGCTACTTTGGCATCGCTCAGTAAGCGCTTGGCAAACTCCAGCGAACCGATGTCCTTGTAGAACTCGGGAATCTTGGCCCAGATATACATTGATGCCTTGGGGACATCGACCATCCAGCCTGCTTCATGCAGGCCCTTGGCCAATACGTCGCGACGGCGGCGGTACTGCTCCACCACCTCGCTGACACAATCTTGTGGTCCTTCCAGCGCCGCAATGGCGGCCACCTGAATCGGTGTGAAGGTACCGTAGTCGTGATAGCTCTTGATACGTGCCAGGGCATTGACCAAGGACTCGTTCCCCACCATGAAGCCAATACGCCAGCCGGCCATATTGTAGCTTTTGCTCATGGTAAAAAACTCGACTGCGACATCGCGCGCACCTTCCACCTGCATGATGGAGGGGGCCACGTAGCCGTCAAAGGTAATGTCGGCATAGGCCAGATCGTGCACCACCAGAATATTGTGCTCGCGTGCCAGCGCCACAATACGCTCAAAAAAGGACAGTTCCACACACTGGGCCGTCGGATTGCTGGGAAAACCCAGAATCATCATTTTGGGCTTGGGAATGGACTCCCGCACGGCTTTTTCGATTTCCTCGAAAAAGTCCACGCCGGGGACCATGGGCACCGAACGGATATTCGCGCCGGCAATGACGGCACCATATATATGAATCGGGTAGCTGGGGTTGGGCACCAGAACGGTGTCGCCCTTGTCCAGGGTTGCCAGCATCAAGTGGGCCAGACCTTCTTTGGAACCGATGGTAACGATCGCTTCACTATCAGGATCCAAGTGCACATTGTAGCGGCGCTCGTACCAATTGGTCACGGCTCGGCGCAGACGCGGAATGCCTTTGGAGACAGAATAACCATGAGTGTCCGGGCGGGTGGCCGCCTCGACCAGCTTTTCCACGATGTGCGCCGGTGTCGCGCCGTCCGGGTTCCCCATGGACATGTCGATAATGTCCTCGCCACGACGGCGGGCGGCCATTTTCAGCTCGCCTGTAATGTTGAACACGTAAGGCGGCAAACGCTCGATGCGCGGAAAGCGAATCATGACATTCCTTGAGAAGAAAACAGCGAAGACCCAAACCAAAAGGTGCGAAGTAAATCAAAGAGTTTAATCCATGATTGACTTACTGAGAATCACTGCAAACAGATCAGGTGCCGCATCGTCCCTGACTCTTTGCGCTATCATCGACCCTGTAACGGGAGAGACTCATCGTGCAACTGCAACGCGAACACAATCCAGCCATGAATGCCATCACCGCTTACGGTGAGGACTATGTGGCAATCAACTTTCAAAACCACGATCATTCCATCTTCTTTAGCCCTGAAGGTCCTGTGCAGGACCTGGCCATTCAAAGCGCAACCGAGCTGACAGCCCCGTTGCTGCGCCGGATTGCCGGACTGGAATCGGTCAAGCAAGACCCCATGGCCTTTCTGGACGACGCCCCACCGGCGCGCCCTGACAACGCCCCCGAATTGATCTTGATTGGGACTGGCCAGCGCCAACACTTTCTGCACCCGGCTGTCACGCAGGAGCTGCTGCAGTGGGGCATAGGTGTGGAAATCATGGATACCCAGGCCGCCGCCAGAACCTACAATATCCTCATGTCCGAAGGCCGCAAAGTTGTCGCCGCCTTACTCATACAGGAAAAAGCATGACAGCCCTACAAATTGGTGCCCCCATCCCCGACTTTTCCGTGCCCTCCACCCAGGGCGAGTTCAGCGCCGCTGACCTGAAAGGAAAAATGACAGTGTTGTACTTTTACCCCAAAGACAACACGCCGGGCTGCACCACCGAGTCCCAGAATTTCCGCGATGCCCTGACCGAATTTCAGGCTGCAGGCGCGCAAATCATTGGCGTTTCGCGCGACTCGCTCAGTTCGCACGAACGTTTTATCGACAAGCAAGCCCTGACTTTCCCTTTGCTTGCCGACACCGAAGAGCGCTTGTGCGAACTGTTTGGGGTCATGAAAATGAAAAACATGTACGGTAAACAGGTACGTGGCATCGAGCGCAGCACCTTTTTGATCGACGCCCAAGGTGTGTTGATTCAAGAATGGCGTGGCATCAAAGTGCCCGGCCACGTCCAAGCTGTATTACAGGCTGTTCAGCAAGCCGCCTGAAACCTTACCGTGCCGACTTGCAGGTCGGCACACAACCAGGAGTACGTGTTATATGCCGCTACCAACGTTGCCCACCAAGCTGGGAACCCTGCTTAGCGAAAAAGATGACAGTGTCATCCTTGCCGATCCACCCGTACCACTAGACGAACCCGACACTCCCCCCGCC
>NZ_JAHKKC010000048.1:0-7952 GCF_020496585.1 Alcaligenes sp. 13f | reverse complement strand
GGGCGATCGGATATATAATCCGAAGCTATGTCTGCTGGATGTGTTGTGCTTGAGCCGGATGCGGTGAAAGTCGCAAGTCCGGTTCTTAGGGGGGAATGGTTCAGCAATGAACCGTTCCTACCCTCCAAACAGTAATGTCGTAGTCCACTGGGTACTGACCAGCGGCTTACGGTGGCTTTTGCGGGGCGCATGCGGCACCCCGATTGATTCGCGATTATCGAGGTCCAAATGAAGCGTGCGCTTTCCCGAGTCGTTATCGCAAGCAGCCTGACGATGGCTTGCTCTGTGGTTTTTACCGCTAACGTGGCCAATGCAGCTGGTCTGCCCAAGCCAGATGCCGCCAAAGGCGAGCAGCTCTACCTGCAAGGTGAGATGTCGCGTGGCGTGCTGGCCTGTGTGACCTGTCACGGGGATGGCGGCAACAGTATTATTCCGGTCAACCCGTCGCTGGCTCACCAGCCGTACGAGTACCTGGTCAAGCAGCTGCACGATTTCCGTGCCAAGGACGAGAAGTCTGTGCCTTCCCGTCGCGGCCCTGAAGGCGCCAATAGCCTGATGACCGCCATTGCTGCCGGCATGACCGAAGAAGATATGCAAAACGTGGCTTTCTTCCTGTCCCAACAGCCCGTGAACTGGGATCAGGCAGCTAACGCTACCAAAGAAGACACCATGGAACGTGGCCAGAAGATCTGGCGCGGCGGTTTGCCCGAGCGTGGTGTTGCGGCCTGTGCCGCTTGCCACTCGCCTGATGGCGCTGGTATGCCCGGTCAGTTCCCCCGTCTGGCTGGCCAGCACCCTGCCTACATTGCCGAACAGCTCAAATTGTTCCGCAGCGGCGACCGTGCCAATGGCCCGATGATGCATGACATCGCGGATCGCATGTCGGACGCCGACATTGCAGCCGTGTCAGATTTCGCAGCTGGCCTGCGTTAATCAGTCCAAGGGGGCCATTGGCCCCCTGACTGTCTGAAGCCTGACATTCGCTTTTTGGCCCCAGCTTCCTGATAGTCATGGCAGTTTGGGAGCCGTTAACAACGGGCAGTGCCGATTTGGGCCGGGTCTCGTGTTGGTGTTTTGTCCAGCGATCGAACTTTGTGTGCGTTCTGCGTTCAAAGTCTGGATGTTTCCGGTGAAACCCCCCACCTCCTAAGCTAGCCTTTGTGAAAAAAGTATCCCCCGTACGTCGCTTTGCGGCCGATTTCCTGGAATTGCTCGGTTCGATGCGCTTTGCCATCAGCTTGCTGATGTTCATTTGCGTAGCTAGTCTGATCGGCACTGTTCTGGCGCAAAATCAGCCCGCCAATACGTATATCGATCAATTCGGGCCGTACTGGTTTGAATTTTTCGACCATTTTTCGATCTGGTCCATCTACAACAGTGGCTGGTTCATGGTCATCATGACGTTTCTGGTGGTCTCGACCACGCTGTGCGTCATTCGTAATGCCCCCAAGATGATCCGTGAAATGCGCACGTTCAAAGAGCATGTGCGCGGCGGCAGTCTGAAAGCCTTTCCCCACCGTGTTGAACTGGAAAGCGCCGGTGCTCCCGAACATAATCGCGAGCAGGTGCAAGGCTGGTTGCAGTCCCAGGGTTACGCCGTGCGCGTGCGTCAGGATGACGACGGCAGCATGATGATGGCGGCCAAGAAGGGCAGCGCCAACAAGCTGGGTTACATTTTTGCCCACTTGGCGATTGTGGTGATCTGTGTGGGCGGCCTGCTCGACAGCGAATTGCCCGTGCGCCTGCAAGTGTGGCTGGGTGGCAAACAGCCCATTACTGAAAACATGCTGATTTCCCAGGTTCCCGAGTCGGGTCGACTGGGCTTGGGCAATCCCAGCTTCCGCGCCAATATGCTGGTGCCAGAGGGAGCCCGTACGGCTACTGCCGTGGTCAATTCCGGTGAAGGCGTCCTGATTCAGCCCTTGCCTTTTGCCCTGGAGCTCAAGCGTTTCCTGGTGGAGTACTACTCAACCGGCATGCCCAGCAGCTTCAAGAGTGAAGTGGAAGTTACCGATCCCGTCACGGGCGATACGTTCGAGCGCACCATCGAGGTGAACGAGCCGCTGCGCTACAAGGGTGTCACGGTTTACCAGTCCGGTTTTGACGATGGCGGCAGTATCCTCAGCCTGAAGGGTTACCCCTTGGTAGGCCCTGGCTCCAAGACCTTTGCGCTAAATGGCAAAGTGGGCGAAACCGTAGGCATTGCGGCCCAGGAAAGCCCCAACGAACATGCTTTGACGGTTCAGTTGACCGAGCTGCGCCCCATCAACGTGGAGAACCTGACTGAGGGTGATCCTCAGCCCAAGGCCATGATTGAACACGTAGCCGCGGTTACTGGTAGCGCTGCCAACAAGAAAGATCAGCATCTGAAGAACGTCGGCCCCAGCGTGAACTATCGCTTGATCGACGATCAGGGCCAGTCCCGCGAGTTTGTGAACTACATGCTGCCGGTGGAGCTGGATGGCACCCTGGTGTTTCTGGCCGGTATGCGTTTCTCGCCCGCCGAGCCGTTTCGCTATGTGCGTTTCCCGGCTGACGACAAGGGTTCCTTGAAGGAATTCATGGATTTGCGTGCGGCCACGCAGAACGAGGCCCTGGTGACCCAGGCGGCCGAGCGCTTTGCCGAGCGTAACTCTTCGTCGCCCGAGCAAAAAGAGCTGATGCTCTCTGCATCCAGAACCGCTTTGCAGACGTTTGTGCGTGCCGGTTTTGATGGCTTGATCAGCCGTGTCCCCGAGGCCGAGCGCGAGCGTATTCTGGGTTTTGCAATTCCCATGATTCAGTTCACACTGTCGGAATTGCGTGATTTGATCAGGCAGCAACAAGGTTTGCCAGAGGTGGATTACAGTCAGGAAAATAGCGATGCCAATCGCTGGATTCAGTCTGCTGTACTGGCGTTTGCCAACCTGCCTGATTACCCGGCACCGGTTATGTTGACCTTGGACAGCTTTGAGCAAGTTCAGGCCAGCGTATTCCAGGTGGCGCGCAGCCCCGGCATGTACATTGTGTACTTGGGTTGCTTGTTTCTGATTATTGGCGTGTTCTCGATGTTCTATATCCGGGATCGCCGTGTGTGGGTCTGGATTCGCCCTCACAACCAAGGCAGCAGTGTCATGGCTGCCATGACATCTCAACGTCGCAACTTGGACTTTAACCTCGAGTTTGATCGCCTTAAAGCGGCGTTCAACCGGCTATCTGTCTGACAAGGTGTAGCTACTATGGCGCAGACCCTTTCTTCGGCCACTCCCTCGATGTGGCAAGACAATATCGCTTCCAGTGGTGACCGGCGCGGTATCCGTGGCCGTCCGGACTGGACGGATGTGCTGTTTCTGGTGGTACTGGCTTTGGGTGCGGCGTATGCGCTCAATGTGTACAGCACCAGTATGGATTACTACGAAAAGATCATTCTGGTGGCTTTTGTGCCGTTTGTGGCCTGGCTGGGGTGGTTGTGGCGTCCGCTGCGCACGCTGCTGGTGTTGTCTGGTTTGACAGCTTTGCTGGCGGTCTGGCTGTACAGCACGGGTGATGGTTTGGGCACCGGCGATATTGAAAAGGCCGATTCGGTTTTTCTGCTGAAGTATTTGTTCTCTTCCCAGTCCGCCATTTTGTGGATGTGCGCGCTGTTCATTCTGGCTACGGTGATGTACTGGGCTGGTTTTTTCAGCAATACGGCGGCCTGGATGGGGTCGGGGCTGACCTGGGCGGCGATCTATGCCGGGATGACCGGTTTGCTGGTGCGCTGGCGCGAAGGCCACTTGTTGGGCCCGGACATCGGTCATATCCCGGTCAGCAATCTGTATGAAGTGTTTGTGCTGCTGGCGCTGATTACTGCCTTGTTCTACATGTATTACGAGCGTCGTTACAACACGCGTGCCTTGGGTGGCTTTGTGCTGTTGGCGATCAGCTCGCTGGTTATTTTTCTGCTGTGGTATTCCTTCACGCGTGATGCACACCAGATCCAGCCTTTGGTGCCTGCGTTGAAAAGCTGGTGGATGAAGCTGCACGTGCCGGCCAACTTTATTGGTTACGGTACGTTCTCGTTGGCGGCCATGGTGGGTTTTGCGTATCTGGTTAAGGAAAATGGCGAGACGCGTTCGCGTGCCAAGCTGATTCCGGTGTTTTTGCTGGGTGCGATTCTGTGTGCCGAGCCCATGATTTTTGGTTCGCGCGAGTTGTCGCCTACCTGGATGCTGTATTTCGGTATCGGTAGTGTGATCGTGGGTACGATTCTATATTTCCGTGGTCCGATTTCGCGCAAACTGCCTTCGCTGGAGGTGCTTGATGACATCATGTACCGGGCGATTGCGGTGGGTTTTGCCTTCTTTACGGTGGCAACGGTGTTGGGGGCCTTGTGGGCCGCTGATGCTTGGGGCACATACTGGCAGTGGGACCCGAAAGAGACTTGGGCTTTGATTGTGTGGCTGAACTATGCGGCTTGGTTGCACTTGCGCTTGCTTAAAGGGCTGCGAGGCACGATGGCAGCGTATTGGGCGCTGGGTGGGCTGCTGATTACCAGCTTTGCGTTCCTGGGCGTGAATATGTTCTTGTCGGGGCTGCATTCCTACGGGGAGCTGTAAGGTTTCTGCTGTTCTGGGGTGCTTGTGTTTGGGCTTCGGAATGGCGGTTGTAGAATTGGGAAACCCGAGTTTGGCTGAGTGCCGGACTCGGGTTTTTTTGTGGCTGTTTACTTGTCCTGTTAGGGGCGGATGCCTGGTAGGGGCTTGAATGGTGCTTTGGGGGGGCATAAGCTCTGGGAGACGCCGCTGGTGTGCGGGCCGGGGTGTCGGGGCTTGAGCGCTTGCCGGTGCTGCGCACCGGTGCCCTTGGCAGAAGATCGCGTAGGGCGCATCCTGAACTCGCACGATGGTTTGTCCCCCGGACAAACCATAAGCGTCGTGCTCAAACAGCAGGATGCTTGAACCCCTACGCGATCTTCTGCCCGCGGCAAGCACTCTGAATCGCCCCGACACCCCGACCCGCACACCAGCGGCTCACAGTGTTTATTTATGGACCAGTCCTAATTTTTTCGGTGAATGGTGGGTGGGTTTAGGGGAAGCGTGATTGCGGTTTTTGGGTTAGGCGTTAATCGGAAGTTTGTTGGATTGAGGTGGCTTTGCTTAGCCAGACTCAGATCTAGACCGCTAAAACCCAAGCTAGCTCGATGTCTGTATCTATCTTCAGATCTATTTACTGCTCCAACTTTAGATACGCGCCTGCACTCGGAGCGGTAGCAGATATGAAGTGCGAAATTTAGAGTTGGGTATTACGCAGTGGTAAGTGGTGCGATCGGGCCAGAAGACTCAGGCTCTTATATGGCAGGGTGTCGGGGTGATGATGGTGTCAGGAAGGCTTTTATAGCTTCCCCATGACATTTGCAATGAAGGTGCATCAATGTGGTGAGAAACGCGGTCCTTTGCCACCCAGGCCCTCTGTGGGGCTTGGGCGCTTACCTACTTACATGGCGGGCGGGAACTTGTCCTGGGATTCGATCAGGAACTGTCTGGCGGCGGCGTCGTGGACCAAGTCGGTCATGGCTTGGGCTTTGAGCAGGTCTGCGGGGGTGCAGGCTTTGGAGATGATGAAGCCTTGTACGTAGTCCACGCCCAGTTCTTGGAGGGCTTTCAGGGTGGGGACGTCTTCTACCCATTCGGCGATGCTGATCATGCCTAGGTTGTTAGCCAGTTCAACGATAGTGCGGACGATGGCGACGTTGGTTTCTTTCTTCAGCATGTCGCAAATCAGGGCACCGTCAATCTTGATGGCGTCGGCGGGCAGTTCGCGCAGGTAGGAGAAGGAGGTGTACCCCGCTCCAAAGTCATCCAGTGCGATGCGCACGCCCATTTTCTGCAGGCGACGCATGAAATTACGTGTGTGCTCCAGGTCGTCCAGCGCGACGCCTTCGGTGATTTCTACACACAGTCGGCGGGCCAGGTGTTCGAATCGGGCCAGGATGTCGAAGAGCCATTTGATGAAGGTGTCGTCGTTCAGGGACACGCCGCTCAGGTTGATGGTGACCCATTGGGTCTTGCTCAACTGGGCTTCGTGTTTGGACATCCATTCCAGGGTGGCGGAGAACACCCATTTATCGATGATGGTGATGGTGCCGCTTTCTTCTGCTGCTGCGATGATGCGGCCGGTAGGGATGAGCTGGCCAGAGGAGTCGCGCACGCGCAGCAAGGCCTCGAAGTTCAGGCTGTCCATGGGGCGACGCAAGGCAGCGATAGGCTGCATTTCCAGGTATAGCGCGCGAGAAGAGCCACCTTCCAGCTCTTCAAATAAACGTAGTTCTTCGGCGTGTTCTTGCAGGACGTTGGAGTCCTGCCCGTAGATAATCATGTCCTGATGCAGGCGGCGGGCGTCACGGGCAGCTCGGCTGGCGGCGGAGATGGCTTCTTGCGGAGCCATGCCGGGGGCGACTTCGACCAGCCCCAGTGTGCTGCGCAGGTTGAAACTGCGGTTGCCAGCCAGCAAGGGGCTTTTGTTCAGCGATTCCAGCACGCTATTAGCCAGAGTGCGAGCTTGGTCGGGTTCGCAGTCTTCAAAGATGATGACAAATTCGTCGCTGCCGATGCGGCCAATCTTGTCTTTGCTGCGCAGGACAGATTCCAGTTGCTCGCAGACTTTCAGCAGCAGGGCATCGCCCGAGGAATGGCCGAAGGTGCCGTTCACATATTTGATGTGGTTCAGGTCCAGGTAGGCCAGCAGGCAGGGTTTGTCGTCCTGGCTGCGGCTGAGCAGGCCGTCCAGTGCTTTTTCGATACCGCGCTGGTTCAGGACATTGGTAACCGGATCGTTGTCGGCCATCAGGCGCAGTTGGCGGTAGGTCTCGGCACGGGCGGTGATGTCTTGCAGAGATCCTTCGATGCACTGATTGACGATGGCCACACGCAAGGCAAATTGGCAGGGCTGGGCATCGGCGTCGTAGTAGGTAATGGTCACGTCCTGACCATTTTGTGTGCTTTGGGCGACAGCTTTCCAGTCTTGTTCGGGAAAGAAATTGGTCCAGTGTATGGTGCTTTCGTTCGGGTCTGCGTCTATGTTGAGCATGCGCGCCAGAATGGGACTGATGCGCAGAAAGACGCCGGACTCGTTCAGGGTAAACATGCCGACGGGGGTCAGCAGGTAGTGGGCCATGAGTTCGTTACGGGCGCGCAGGGATTCGCTGCGGTCTTCTCGCAAGCGTTCACCTACGGCCAGGGCTACCATCAGATTGGAGAGCAGGAAGGCGATGACGCCGTTGAAGTTCTCTACAAAGCTGGAGCGACCAAAGGCCACCAGAAAGATGGCTGAAATCAGCATGCACAGGGCCATGCTGAGCAGCACCAGTTGCCAGAGCAAGATGCGCGAGCGGGTGTGCAGGAGGATGGACAGCAGCACGGCAGAGACGCAGCACAGCGCGTAAATGGTGCTGACCCACATGACGGGTTGGAACACGGACGCCGGGGCCAGCAGGGACACGGGTAACAGGATCAGGCCCAGTATGCCCACCGTAGGCAGCAAGCGTTGCAGGCGGGCGGTGGTAATCGAGTTGCCCAGCAATACCGTAAACAGGGAATAGCTCAGGATGAAGTAGCAGGCGATGGTCACCTGACGCAGCACCGGCATGTACTGCGAGGGCAGAATCTGGCCTAGCCACTGGGTATCCCAGCCCATGGCCATCGAACCCAGGCGCAGGTTGCCAATCAGCCAGACTGACAGCAGCAGGTAGATCCAGGCGCGGTTGGTGGCGGCCAGCACCAGCATGAACATGGCCATGGTCAGCAAGCCGCCTTCCAGCAGCCCTATGCCACGGCTAAGACGGATCGAGGAGTTGGTGACGTCAGCGCTGGCCCAGAGCTGAGCTTGCAGGAGGGTGGGGCGGGAGGTCTCGACACGGCACAGCACGGTGTCGGGGTGGTTCGCCTGGCCTAATTCCAGGGTGTAGCTTTTTACCGGGGCGGGTGACAGCGGGG
>NZ_JAHKKC010000047.1:0-8472 GCF_020496585.1 Alcaligenes sp. 13f | reverse complement strand
CCTCAAACAGCACGCCCCTTGCATCCCGCCCCAGCACTCTGCCGGCGGCAAGAGCCCTGACTCGCCCGCCAAGCCGTACCCGGGCCCCACAAGAAAACAAGCAACATCGTGTACATAGCCCAAACAGCACTGGAGAGTAGAAATGGTTTGGACTTGTTGAACGGTGGTTTCGTTTTTCTTGGGACGCTTCAGACAGGTTTTGAGCTTGGTTTGAGTACGTGGGTCATAGGCGAGGTGACTGGAGTTGAGGAAAAAGGGGGGGGGATTAAGTAGCTTTTTTACGATGCTGGAGGAGGCTTTAAGGTTTTGGGGCGCTACTCTTTTGGCTTTGGCTTTGGCTTTGGCTTTGGTTGTTGTTGTTGTTGTTGTTGTTGTTGTTGTTGTTGTTGTTGTTGTTGTTGTTGTTGGCCACTTCTGGCGCCATAGTTTTCACACCTTAAACAGGGCGTAAAAGTAGCAAACCTCATATCGCATTGAGCCATTCAGTTGGACTCTTGAAAAGAAGGGAACAGAGTAATGTGAGTCTGCCGGTTGGTGCAGGTGTAGTGGTGGTCGGGCGGATCAGAGTACTTGCCGCGGTCAGGAGATAGCGTAGGGATGCAAGCACCCTGTTGTTTGACCGGGGCGCTTGTGGCTCGTCCGGGGGACGAGCCACCCCGGGAGTTCAGGGTGCGCCCGTAGCTATCTCCTGACAAGGGCACCGGTGCGTAGCACCGGCAAGTGCTCAGCCCGAACACCACTACACCTGCACTAACCGGCTCCCTGCTCCTGCTCCCTTCTTTTTACGAGCTGGCTCGCTATCAAGCATTGAGTCTCCCCAAGGCAACTCCACGAAGAAAGCCTCCCCTCAGCAATACCTACGCACCTACGCAGCCCAAAAAAAACAGCCCCTGAAACCAGGGGCTGTAATTCCAACAATTACTGATCAGAGCGAATATTGTTATCCCGCACAATCTGTTCCCAGCGAGCGTTACGCTGCTGCACCCATTGGGCTGGAGAAACCTTGGATGAGTCGTAGGCTTGAATATCCAGCATCCGCAAAGTCTCGGCGGTGGACGGACGCTTCACGATATCGCTGAGCAAATCGTTCCATGCCTTGATCTTCTCTGGAGGCGAACCCTTGGTGGTGAAAACCAGATACGAGAAGCTCTCGTTAAAGTTTTCCAATCCAGGCAGCTTTGCTTCGGCCAAAGTAGGAACCTCAGGCAGTAAAGGATTGCGCTTGCCGCCAGAAGTCGCCAAGGGAGTCAGCAAACCTTCCTTGATCGGACCCAAGACACCGGCAATCGTCAAAAAGCCGCTGTCCAGACGCTCGCCATACATATCATTGACCACAGCGCTATTGCTGCGATACGGAATGTGATCCAGCTTGATACCGCTATCTTGCGTCAAGGCCGACATCATCAAATGCCCAGGCGAACCCATACCGGCCGAGCCGTAATTCATGGGCTTGGCGCGGGCGCGCTCCAGAAACTCGGCAGGTGTTGTGATGCCGGTCTTGCTGGGAACCACCAGAACCTGGTCAAAAGTACCCAGCAAAGACACCAGGTCCAGGGACTCCCCGATCTTGAACTTGCTGTTGACGTAAATATGCGGGTTGGCTGTCGCAACCGTATCCAGTGTCAGCAGCAAGGTATTGCCATCTGGCTTGGCCCGGCCCACTGCCTCTGCAGCAATCGTACCGGCTGCACCCGCCCGGTTCTCCACCACAATCGTCTGGCCGGTGGTTTCAGTGGCTTCGCGGGCCAACATGCGACCCAGGACATCTAGCGGGCCTCCTGCCACGGAACTGACCACAATGGTGGCCACCTCGGCACTCTGGACTGGTGTAGCCAAAGGTAAGATCAGCGCACAAATGCTTACTTTGCGCAGTAAGGAAAGGGTGGGCATAGATGTCTCCAGATAGGGGTAATTAACAGTGTTCAGCTCACGCTATCGCCAAAGGCAAGGGACTGGTTTCGCTGTGAGCCATCATGGTATCGATCAATTGACACAAAAGCGTTGTTTTTAACGCTTGCGCGTCCGGTTCATTCCACAAATTATGTTGTTCCAGCGGATCGGCTTGCAGATCGTACAGCTCTCCAATTTGACCGCCTTCATACAGGCTCAGACGGTGCTGCTGCGTGACCAGCGAACGCAGCTTGGTGCGAATAGGCGTATTGAACAGCTTGCGCTGGTTTTCTTCTTCGATCAGTACGCCTTTGCGCCATTCCACAGGCTCCTTGTGCATCACTTTCAGCAAGGAGCGACCCTGGATGCCGTTGTAGGGCAATTGGCCGGCACGCTCCAGCACTGTAGGCGCGACGTCAATGGTAGAGCAGACCGCCTCACTTGTGCCTTGAGTTTTCGCATCCTTGGGGTCAAACCAGATAAAGGGGCTGCGAATAATGCTTTGGTAATGCACAGGGCCCTTCAGCATCAATTGATGGTCGCCCATGAAGTCGCCATGATCACTCATGAAAATGACGATGGTGTTCTCCGCCTGGCCAGTGCGCTCCAGATGGTCCAGAATGCGCCCGATCTCGGCATCAATATGCGTGATGGAACCGTAGTTCAGCGCAATCGCCTCGCGGGCCTCGCGCTCGGAACAGGCAAACAGCGTAGGAGTGTGCTTGATGGCTTTGCCTTCATCGCGCAGTTGATGCAGCAATTGCAGATGGGCAGGCAGGGGATGCGGACCCAGGTGGAAGGAGTCGGGCAGGCTGACCTCTTCAGGCTTGTACATATCCCAGTACTGACCGTGTGGAGTGAAGGGATGATGCGGGTCCGGGAAGGAGCACTGAATAAAGAAGGGCTGTTGTTCCTGGGCATATTTGTCCAGCACAGCGCGGGTCCGTTCACCAATCCAGGCCGTGGTGCTGTACTCTTCTGGCACACGGGTACGCCAGGCCTGGCCAATGCGGCTTAACTCGTAGTCCGGAGTCGGGATGGCGTTTTCAGGGCCGGACAGGGCGGCGATTTCAGGATGTTCATCCTGCAGCCAGCGGCCATAGTCGCCCCAGACCTGATCGCCGTGATCAATGGCCAGGTCCACGTGCTCGTAGCCGTAAAAAGGTAGCTGAACACCGTGATCGGCGCGATCGCGCCACCATTGGCCACATTCCTGGCCGTAATCGTTGGTAGGCAGAGGAGGGCGAGCTTCTCCCTTGGTTGGGGGATCATCCGGCCGTGGGTAGAGCGGGGGCGTATCCGTTATATTTTGCAGGTGCGCCTTGCCGACCAAAGCTGTGCTCCAGCCTGCCTGGCGCAGTACATCGACAAAGGTGTTGGAGTCCAGTGGCAGGGGCACACCATTGTGGCGGGCGCCGTGCACCGAGGCCATGCGACCTGTCATCAGGGACGCACGGTTGGGCATACAGATGGGGGTGGCGACGTAAAATCGGTCAGCACTCCAACCGCGAGCGGCTAACGCATCCAGATTGGGCGTTTTAACTTCTTTATTGCCGTAACAAGCCAAATGGTCTGCGCGGAGTTGATCCGCAATGATCAATAAAAAATTGGGTACTGACTGAGACATGAAGTGCCTATTTTGTAGCTTTGGGTATCCCCATTATGGAAGCAGTAGCCATAATGTTAAATTGAATAACTTGCAGGTATATATACCTCTTTCATATAGGTAAGTCATGAGCTGGAGTGAACGCATTCGCTTGAAGCATCTGCAGGTTTTAATTCGTTTGTGCGAAGAAAAAAGCATGAGCGATGTGGCCCGGCAGTCCAATATGACTCAGCCTGCCTTGTCAAAATGGCTCAAGGATTTTGAAGACAATATAGGCATGCCCTTGTTCGAGCGTCATGCTCGCGGCATTGAGCCTTTGCCAGCCGCCCTGGCGCTGGTTTCCCAGGCCCAGGGGGTGTTGAATCGCCTTGACCGCATGAATGCAACTCTGGAGCAATACAGGCAGGGTTTTCGCCAGCAATTTACTTTGGGTATTTCGCCTATGGTGGCTGCGGTTTATTTGCCGCAGTTGCTGGTGTATTTGCACGAGCGCGATCCACAATGCCATATCCGTATTCAGGAAGGCACGCTGGATATTTTGAGTCGTAATCTGGAACAGGGCGAACTGGATCTGGTCATTGGCCGTGTGGATGAAGCAGGCCGTAACCCGGCGATGGCGTATTTGCCTTTGGGTATGGTGCCTTTGGGGGTAGCGGCTTGCCGCAAGCATCCTTTGGCACAGCAAGATGAAGTGACCTGGGAGCAGACGCTGGGGTATCCCTGGATATTGCCACCACGAAACAGCCCGATGCGGCGCAGTTTTGAACTGGGTCTGGATGCCAAGGGCCTGCCGTATCCCACCTGCGCCATTGAGTCCGCCTACGCACATACCAATGCCCGTGTGGCGGTCAATAGCGACTTTTTAGTGCCCATGACACGCAGCATGGTGCCGGTCTACCCGGAGCTGTGTATCTTGAACCTGGACTGGAGCGACCCGCGCTTGCATGGTCAACTGGGTCTGCTGTGGCGCCCGCAGGATTCGGGCGAACCGATGTTGGAAGAGGTAATTAGCTGGATGAGTAAGCAACCTCAAGTGGTGTGATTGTAAGTCGGGGTCAGCGCGGGCTGACCCTGAAAGAACTGACAGCTTGTTTTTCAAACTCATGTAACTAAAAATTGCCGTTATGTTACTTTGTTTCTTCTTAGCGAATTGATTGATGGGAACAATTCTGGAAGGCTGGAAAAACTTGCAAGCGATCAGTATTAGCTCGGTGCGCGACACACTGAGCGGGAAATATCATTCTCGTGACTTCATTCATGCCCGAATGGAGTATTTGCGCAGCCGTGTCATTCTGGTCGGCTTGTTATTTGCTTTGTTGACCCCCCTTTGGACTTTGATGGACTGGCTGGTCTTGCCCAGCTGGCCCGCGCATTTGATGGCGATACGGGTTTTAAGCCTGGGGGGATTGATCTTGTGCGTATGGCTGGCTTTCAATGGCCACCAGCGCATTACCCGCATTTATGTTTTAAGCGGCCTGGTCTTTATTTTGCCGGCCTCTTTTTACGCTTATATGCTGCTGACCCTGTCCGGGGCCGGCCAGTACGTTGTACTGGGGTATGGCTTTATTCCTTTCCTGCTGGTGGCCACCTTAAGCATTTTTCCTTTCACTTTGCTGGAATCAGCCTTGGTGGGGGGCGCGTTAATTGCTTTGCAGGTTTTGGCCAGTGTCAGTTCGGGAACCTGGCTAAGCATGAAAGGTTTACAGGATCTTTGGCTTTTGACAGCCTTGCTGGTCGTCGCTTTAACAGCCAATTATTTTCACCTGGGGCTTTTGCTGCGTTTATATCGGCAAGCCACACACGATACCTTGACCGGCTTGTTGAACCGGGGCGCGATTAGCCGTCAGCTGGGACAGGGACCAGTGCATGAAAGGCTGCATGTGCTGATGGTGGATCTGGATCATTTCAAGCAGATCAACGATACCCACGGTCACTCGGTAGGGGATGACGTGCTGACGCGTACTGCCTCTTTATTCAAGGCGCAGCTGGGGCCGGATGATCTGGCGGCCCGTTATGGTGGCGAGGAGTTTGTGCTGATACTGGCCGGACGTAGTGATGCGCAGGCCTTGAGTTTTGCCGATCTGCTTTTGAGCCAGGTACAGGCACAAACCTTTTATAACCACGACCGCGAGGCTTTTCAGATTACGGCCAGTATGGGTTTGGCGGTGTGTCAGCCCGGTCAGGTGATTGAGGATGTCCTGATGCAGGCTGACCAGCGCTTGTATCAAGCCAAGCGCGCTGGTCGTAACCAGGTGGTGGCGAGGGATTAAGCCTGCCGGGTGAAGCAGAAAGAAACGAGGCCTGGAGCGTGTACCGCTCCAGGCCCCGTTTTCTATTGACGGCTTAGTAGCGCAGGGTTTGGCTATCCTGGCTGGCCTTGTCGATGTCCTGAGCGCTGATGGCATCGCTCTTGCACTTGAAGGCAGCAAACATCTCCAACTGATCCGAGTGATGGGCGCTGGCTTCGCCTTCAGGATTGATGAAACCGCTTTGACCGGGAGCCATCACCGAGCACATGCGCACGCCGGTGGGGTCCAGCACATACTGGAATCGGGCGCTGCCGGTGTTCAGATAAGGCATGATGCGGCGCTCGTGCGCAGGGTCAGACCAAGGCACCCCAATCGCATTGCGTGCGGCGAACAGCATGGATACGGCTGGAGCACGCCATTGCTGGGCTTGTGCACCCTGTGATTTCTGTAGCGAGGCAGCAGCTTGCTCCAGTGCGTCCAGCACCAGTTCCTGGGCCGGGCGACCTTGCAGGAAATCAATTGTTTGTGGCACACCAGCAGCCGGGCCCTGAATGGCATTCCAGATCAGCTTGGCGGCCGCAGCGGGCTGGGCACTGCGCGGGTCATCCATGGCCGGGTACAGGCTTTGTGTGTAGGTGTTGTAGACGCTGTCAGGCAAACGACCTTTCAGGAATACGGGCACTGCGGCTTGCATCCAGGCCTGCATCACGGCTGGGGCGCTGCCTTCGTACTGTTTGCCATTGCTGGCCACGTGCAGCTTGTAGTCCCAGCCTTTCAGTTGTTCGGCAGCCTGACGTGCCAGTGCACTGGCACGTGGCAGCTTGGCAGCTTCCTGGATGATGGGGGCGAAGTAGCGCGCATTCAGATCAGAGCGGGCACCCAGGGAGTCAATGCCCCAGATTTCTTCGTCACTCAGGCGCTGCTTGGCCTGTAGCGGTGCCAGCAGTTCCTGCACACGGTCCACATAGGAGAAGTTGGAGTTGTCTGCCAGCAAGGCACCGTAGGCCTTGTTGTTCCAGCTGGCGATATAGCCTTGCTGCGGGTTCAGCACTTTTGGGTTGTGATCAAAGCTCAGGAAGCCTTGCCATTCCATACTGCCGTCGCCCGCTGCAGGGAACTGGATCGCCTGATTGGCTGGACGCTTGGGCAAGAGGCCCAGGGCTGCCGCACCGATATTGTTCTGGGTGTCGGCGTAGAACCAGGTAATGGAGGCGCTGACGCGCGAGGCCTGAGCCATGAATTGATCCCAGTTCTTGGCCTTGGCCGCATGGGCCCAGCCCAGCAAGGTTTCAATTTCCCGGCCTTCCCAGGTGCGACGGTTGGCGTAGGCGGTGTTGTTCTTTTTGTCCCAACTGCTGACATAACCTTGAGCTGTGCGGTAAACGTCCTGCGTCACATCGTCCTGACCACGCACCTTGATGCGTACCTGCTTGTGCTCCATGGGGTGCCAGGCATTGTTGTACCAGTAACTATGCGGGTCACCGTCTTTCAAGCGTAATTGGTAGACGTCATTGGTGTCCAGCGAACCCACGGTGGAGCCCCAGGCAATCTGGCCATTGGTGCCGAACAAAATAGCGGGCAGGGCAACGGCCGTGCTGCCGGTCAGGTCGTAGCCGGCACCGTGCAGGCCGACGCTATAGGTAATGGACGGGGTGTACCAGCCTTGTTGCGGGCCGTTGTACAGCACGGCATGACCGTGGCTTGTCTTTTCGGGGCCCAGCAACCAGGCATTGCTGGCAGTAGGTGTGCCTGCGGCCACGGTGGGGCCCAAGGCCACGGCTTGCTTGTGCAGGTAGTCCTGCGCCGCTTGTGCGGACAGAGCCTGCAAATGCGTAGGCAAATCGGCCAGCGCTGCCTTGGCGTCAGGCTGCGGAATAATGGTGGGGGCAGTCGGGTCGTTCAGCCAGCGTAGTTGTTTGTAAAGCTGTTCACCACGTTCCGCGCCCTGGTCTGCTTTCAGGGTTTCCAGCAGATTCAGGTTGGCCACTTCGGCCGTGCCAGCAAAGAAGCGGTTCAGAATCAGGCCCACCCAGACCATGGCAATGTCTTCAGGCTGCCACTCAGAAGGCTCAAACCCTTTGTCCAGAAACTCCTTGGGCATCAAGGTGTCGCGCTGGGCTTTCACCTCGCGAACGCGTTGGGTGAAACCAGCGGCATAGCCCTCGAACATGGCGCGGTCCTCTTTGGACAGAGCGGCCAATTGTTTGCGGATAGAGTCCGGATCGATATTGTTGTGAGTGACTTTATCCAGCTCCAGGAAGTCCGGTCCCAGAACTTCTGCCACGGTTCCCCAGCCAGAGCGCTTGGCAATTTCCATCTGGTAAAGACGGTCTGTAGCCACGGCATAGGCATAGCCATAGAACAGGCCATAAGTGCTGTCGGCATAGATATGAGGAGTGCCGTAGCTGTCGCGCTTGATGGTGACGCTGCGCTCACTTAAGGGGGCGCTGGCACAGGCGGCCAGCAAGACGCTGGTGGTCAACACGCCAAGAGTCAGTCGGGATGGAAAGCGACGGGGAAAAGTCAAAATCTTGTCTCCAAAAGAATAGCCTGGAAGGCTACCAGACTGCTGATAAACCCCTGGTTTTGCGCCCTGGGGTTTATTTTTTTGTTCTCCCGCCCAGGCGATGAGGTGTCGCTCACGATTCTACGGTTTTCGGTCGATCAGGCCTCAGATCACACCATCAGGCCGTTTGCGGGCCGGGGGCAAGCTCGCAGGCGCGTGAA
>NZ_JAHKKC010000046.1:0-8828 GCF_020496585.1 Alcaligenes sp. 13f | reverse complement strand
GTGTGGAAAAGCGGGCAAGCCTTTGATCCGTCCAAACTATTACCTAAAACAGCTTGACCCAAACCATAGAACCTCGCGGGGTGGTTCGTCCCCCGGACGAACCACAAGCGTCCCGCTCAAACAGCAGAGTGCTTGCACCCCGGATCATGCCCCCGCCTGCGGCAAGTACTCTGAATTGCCCCTCCGGGTCCCCACCGCCCCCAAGGGCTCATACCGTGGCTATTCAAGCAATCATGTATTGAGGGTCTGGGTCTGGGTCTGGGTCTGAGATTTGGGATTTCGGATCTTGGGTCTGAGGAGAGAGGTCGGAGGTGAAAGGTCTCAGGTGATAGGTGATGGGTGATAGGTCAGAGGTCAGAGATTCGACGCAGACCAGGAAAGTGCCACACGCTATTCAAGCATACAGTTTGAACCGTCCAGAAAAAAACGATTGTGAGCCAGTTAAGCCTAGCTTCAGGGTGTCCGGGCGGTTCAGAGGGTTTGCCGCGGTCGGGAGATAGCGTAGGGGTGCAAGCATCCTGCTGTTTGAGCCGGACGCTTGTACTTGGTCCGGGGGACCAAGTACCCGGCGAGTTCAGGATGCGCCCGTAGCTATCTCCTGACAAGGGCACCGGTGCGCAGCACCGGCAAACCCTCAGCCCGGACACCCTGAAGCTAGGCTTAACTGGCGTCTTCAGCAACGATCTCTTCTGACTGTTAAACCTCGCTTTCCAATCAAATGAGATGACGAAGCTCCAAAAAGAAAAAGCCCCAGGCAGAAAGAATCCACCCAGGGCTTTAAACCATCAAGGCCTGATCAAACAAAGATCATGTTCACACCCGGCCCGTATTCAACACAGCATCAAGCCTCCTGATACAGCTTGCTGCCTTGCTGAATAAATTGCACTGACATCTCCTTCATCCCCTGATCCACAGCGGACTGCTCATCCAGACCGTTAGCCTTGGCATAGTCCCGTACATCCTGCGAAATCTTCATGCTGCAGAACTTGGGCCCACACATGGAGCAGAAATGCGCCACTTTCATTGAGTCCTTGGGCAAGGTCTCGTCGTGGAATTCACGTGCCGTATCCGGGTCCAGACCCAGATTGAATTGATCATCCCAGCGGAATTCAAAGCGCGCCTTTGACAAGGCATTATCCCGGAATGCCGCCGAAGGATGTCCCTTGGCCAAGTCCGCGGCATGCGCTGCGATCTTGTAAGTGATGATGCCGTCCTTCACATCCTTCTTGTTCGGCAAGCCCAGATGCTCCTTGGGCGTCACATAGCACAGCATCGCCGTACCTTGCCAGGCAATCATCGCCGCACCCAAACCGGAAGTGATGTGATCGTAGCCCGGCGCAATGTCCGTTGCCAAAGGCCCCAAGGTGTAGAAGGGGGCCTCATGACAGTGCTCCAGCTGCAACTGCATGTTCTCTGGAATCAAATGCAAAGGCACATGACCAGGACCTTCAATCATGACTTGAACATCATGCTTCCACGCTACCTGGGTCAACTCGCCCAGGGTACGCAGTTCCGCGAATTGTGCCTGATCATTAGCGTCATAGCCCGAGCCGGGACGCAAGCCATCGCCTAGCGAGAAAGCCACGTCGTACTGCTTCATGATCTCGCAGATGTCCTCGAAATGCTCGTACAGGAAGCTTTCGCGGTGATGCGCCAGACACCACTTTGCCATGATGGAACCACCGCGCGAAACAATGCCTGTCATGCGGCTGGCCGTCATGGGAATAAAGGGCAAACGCACACCGGCATGAATGGTGAAATAGTCCACGCCTTGCTCGGCCTGCTCAATCAAGGTGTCGCGGAAAATATCCCAAGTTAGATCTTCGGCAATGCCGCCGACCTTTTCCAGGGCCTGGTAAATAGGCACCGTACCGACAGGAACCGGCGAGTTGCGAATAATCCATTCGCGCGTCTCATGGATATTCTTGCCCGTGGACAAATCCATGATGGTGTCCGCACCCCAGCGAATCGCCCAGGTCATTTTTTCGACCTCTTCGCCAATGGTGGAGCCCAGGGCGGAGTTACCGATATTGGCGTTGATCTTCACCAGGAAATTGCGGCCAATAATCATGGGCTCGGTTTCCGGGTGGTTGATATTGGCGGGCAAAATGGCTCGGCCACGCGCAATCTCATCACGAACAAACTCGGGGGTGACCGTGGTGGGCAAGCTGGCACCGAAACCTTGACCAGGGTGTACCTTGGTCAGGCGACGAGCCATCTCTTCACCTTGCGGACCGCTGGCGCGCAAGCTTTCAATGTATTGCTCGCGTCGCAGATTTTCCCGAATCGCCACAAACTCCATTTCGGGAGTGATGATGCCGCGCCTTGCGTAATGCATTTGCGTGACATTGGCTCCCGAAATGCTGCGTCGAGGCTGACGCTTCAACTCGAAGCGTAACGTGTCCAGTTCCGGGTCGGCCTGGCGGGCTTGACCGTACTGGCTATTGAGTCCTGCCATCAACTCGGTGTCCTTGCGCTCGCTGATCCAGGCTTGGCGTAGCGGGGGCAGGCCTTTGCGAATATCGATCTGCACCGAGGGGTCTGTGTAGGGACCGCTGGTGTCATAAACGCTTAAGGGAGGATTCGGCTCGGCGCCGAAGTGGCTGGGCGTATCAGCCAGGGAGATTTCCCGAAAAGGCACACGCAGATCAGGCCGTGAGCCGGTTTGATAGATCTTTCGGGAGTTGGGTAATGGCTGGATCGCAGCCGGGTCTACGCTGGCCGCTGTGGCCGTAAAAGAAGGGGTTTTGCTTGTCATTGCAGCTCCAAAGAAATGGTGGAGCCGATATAGGAAGAAGTGCAGTGCAGGCATTGCACCTGTTGCACACGCTCCCAGCATCGGCATTATCCGTACTGGTACGAGGGTTTATCTCAACCCGCCAAATGGCGAGTACCCCTGCGTGCTGACAAGTATAGGTATCTTGGAGCTGTTTGTGGACGTATAAGGCTTATTTTCTTTTCATGCCGTTGAGCAGATGACGGATGGTTTGATCCAGATGGTCACGCTCTTTGGGTGGCAAGGCCACAATCTCGTCCACGGAAAAGCGGTTGAAGGGCCAGGTCACAATCGGTGGCCCTTCGCCAGAGTCTTGCAAGGTGGCAGCATGGGCTGCACTCAGCTCCATATTACCCAGCCCGTTCTTGAGCCATTGGGCGCTGATGTTCAGAGCTTTGGCCAGGTCCAGAATTTCACGCGCGTCACGCCGCGTGCCACTCTCGTAATTGGAGATGGCGCTTTGGCTAAGGTTGCACAGGCGAGCCAGTTCGGCTTGGGAAAAGCCGCGTTGCAGGCGGGCGTGGCGGAGGCGATCAGAGAAGTGTTTCACAGTACAGATTGTTCATGGAACGCCCTGCACGATGGTTTTGAGGAAAAATGTCGTATGTGATAAAAATATCTGGCTCAGTCAGCTGGATGAAGCAAAGAGAAGCTTAAGATGGGTGCAGCACTAGATTTGTCGGCTTCCAGCCTGTGTTCAGAGCTTGAGTGCCAGGGGGGCTTAACGGGACAGGAGGTATAGGCGAGTAGAAAAGAGCTGGGCCTAGCGCTTTTTCATGCCGTCCAGTAAATGACGCAAAGTGCGATCGAGCAAATCACGTTCGCCATCTGCCAAAGCAACCACTTCATCGACGGAAAAAAGACGGAAGGGCCAGGTAACAATGGGAGGACCGTCTTGGGGTTCGGACAGTGTGTAGCTGTCATCCTTAAATTCCATCGTGCCGATACCCTTGCGCAACCACAACGCGCTGACATTTAAGGCTCTAGCCAGATCCAGAATTTCACGTGCATCCCGACGCGTACCATTTTCGTAGTTGGATATGGCGCTCTGGGTCAATCCGCATAGACGTGCCAAATCTGCCTGAGAAAGACCGCGATGTTGACGTGCATGGCGAAGGCGTTCGGAGAAATGTTTCACACAACAGATTGTTGATGTAAAGCCAAGCACGATGGTTTTAATTAAAAATCACGGTCGTGATTTATACTGTCCGGCATAGTCATCAGATGTCATTATAGTTAAGGTATCAACTATGTCGGTTGCAAATGAAATTGCTGGCGGTCCTGTTGTGCTGTACCTGGCCACGGCTATCCCTGATCGAAACTTACTAGAACAACAAATTCAGGCTCTGGCAGAACGCGGTTATCGTCTTATTTTTTGTCCGGATGCGACGGCTTTATTGCAGTTGGCTCAAACACGAGGCCGATATGCGGGTTCTATATGTATTGCCTGGTTGGGTGGGGCCTTGGCAGAGATCTGCTCGGCAGCCGTGCGTTTGCGTATGCTGTGTCCGCAAATTGGAATCCTGATGCAGTCCGATGCGACGGATTCGGCCATGCTGCAAGCCTTGCATAGCGGGGGAGACCAGTTTTGTCCCAAAGATGCGTCTTTGGAGCTGCTGGCGGCCAGTTTGCATAGCCTGCAGCGGCGCATGATGCAGATGCCCCTCATTCCTGAACCGTCTCTACCCCAGGAATGGGTGCTGGATCAGGAGGGCTGGGCCTTGATATCCCCTGTGGGTATTTCGTTTAGCCTGACCAGCACGGAGCGCGCCTTTATCGTCCGTTTGCTGCGAGAAGAGGGGCGCCGGGCCAGCCATTACGAGCTGATGCAGGCTGTCGCCAGTAAAACGGATGTGATCAGCAATCCGCCTGGGGCTTTGCATATCAATCGTCTGGGGGTTTTGGTCAGCCGTATGCGGCGCAAATTCAACCAGGGTGGGACGGCTTTGCCTATCCGCTCGATTCATAACTGGGGCTATATGTTCGCTGCTAATTGCCAGTTGCTGACCGAGCCGATGCGTCATTAGGGCAGGGCAGTTGAAAAAGGCCCTGTCGGTCAAACCCGGCAGAGCCTTTGTTCATCGTGTGAGGGCAGGGGTTCAGTAGTAGCGCTGCACCGACAAGTCGTCTGCACGGATGGCAGGCTCCTTGTTGCTGATCAGATCAGCCAGCAATTGTGCACTGCCGGTAGCCAAGGTCCATCCCAACGTGCCGTGGCCTGTATTCAAGAACAGGTTGGGGTAGCGGCTGCGGCCCACAATCGGGGTGCTGTCCGGCGTCTTGGGACGCAGGCCGGTCCAGAAATGCAGGTCGGCATCGCTTTGATAGCTGCCGGGGAACAGGTCGTTCAAGACCATCAGCAAGGTCTGCTCACGGCGGGGATTCAGACGCTTGTTAAAGCCGACTACCTCGGCCATGCCACCCACACGAATGCGATTGTCAAAGCGGGTCAGGGCGATCTTGTAGCTTTCATCCAGCAGGGTGGATTGGGGCGCACGGGAGGCGTCCGCAATCGTGGCGGTAATGGAATAGCCTTTCAAAGGGTAGACCGGGATGGCTTGCAGGTCTTTCATCAAACCCGTAGACCAGGAGCCCAAGGCTACCACGTAGGCATCGGCAGTCAGCAGGCCGTCGGAGCTTTGCACGCCGCTGATCTCCGTGCCATTACTGTGAATACGCTGAATGTTCTGGTTCCAGCGGAACTCCACGCCTTCCTGTTCAGCCAGTTCACTAAGGCGACGTGTAAACATCTGGCAGTCGCCGGTTTCGTCTTCAGGGAAACGCAGACCACCGCTCAATTTATGCTCTACGTGGCGCAGAGCCGGCTCAATCGTGTGCAGCTCAGACGCAGACAGCAGCTCGTAAGGCACACCGGCTTCTTTCAGTACCTCAATGTCGGCAGCAATACCGTCCAGCTGCTTTTGTGTACGGAACAACTGCAAGGTGCCTTGGGAGCGGTGCTCGAACTGAATATCGGTCTGGGCGCGCAGCTCGGCCATGCAGTGGCGGCTGTATTCAGCCAGACGCACCATGCGCTCTTTATTGATGGCGTAGCGGTCTGCCGTGCAGTTGCGCCACATGGCCAGCAGCCACTTGATTTGTGTCAGCGTGCCATCGGGACGAATAGTCAGGGCCGGGTGCTCGTCGAACATCCACTTGATGGCCTTGCGCGGGATACCCGGCGCAGCCCAGGGGCAGGCATAGCCAAAGGAAAGCTGACCTGCATTGGCAAAACTGGTTTCCAGAGCGGGCCCAGCCATGCGGTCGATGACCGTTACGCTGTGTCCTTGGCGGGCAAGATAATAAGCGCTGGTTACGCCTTCTACGCCAGCACCTAGCACGAGGATCTTCATACGGTTCCTTGGGCGCATCGCCCGAAAGGGGAAGTGTTGCGATCAGGCGCGGAAAAACCGCGCGTACTGTCGCAATTCGATACGTTTTATCCGTCTATTTCAACAGGCGGGCAGGGCGGGGGTCAAGGTTTAGTCCTGGTCCGGTGCACTGCGCGGGAACACCATATTGTTGCGGTGGATCAGTTCCGTATCGTGTTCGCTGCCCAGCAACTCATTGATCAGGTGGCTGGGCTGGCCCATGATGCGGCGGGTGTCGTCCGAGGAGTAGTTGATCAGACCACGGGCGTATTCCACGCCGTGCTTGTCCACGCAGGCCACCACATCGCCTCGGTCAAATTCGCCCTCTACGTGGGTGACACCCACGGGCAGCAGGCTCTTGTGGCCGTCTACCAGCGCACGTACGGCGCCTTCGTCCAGCGACACGCGACCACGCACACGCAGTTGGTCAACCAGCCAGCGCTGACGGGCCGAACGCACGGGCAGAGTGGCACGCAGCTCTGTGCCTATACGTTCGCCTTGCGACAGACGCGACAGCACTTGCTGTTCACGGCCCGACGCAATAATGGTGTGGCCACCGCTTTGCGCAGCACGCTTGGCCGCCAGAATCTTGGTGATCATGCCGCCGGTGCCGATGTTGCTGCCTGAGCCGCCTGCCATGGCTTCCAGGGTCGGGTCGCCCGCTTGTCCCAGCGAGATAAACTGCGCATCGGGATTGCTGCGCGGATCGGCGCTGTACAGGCCAGCCTGGTCGGTCAGGATGATCAGGGTTTCGGCTTCAATCAGATTGGTGACCAGCGCACCCAAAGTATCGTTGTCGCCCACGCGGATTTCATCCGTGACCACCGTGTCGTTCTCGTTCACGATGGGCACCACACCCAGATCCAGCAAGGTGTTGATAGTGCCGCGCGCGTTCAGGTAGCGATGGCGGTCTGCCAGGTCTTCATGGGTCAGCAGGATCTGGGCGGTGCGCACGCCGTGGCGGGCAAAAGCCACTTCATAGGCTTGAATCAAGCCCATCTGGCCGACGGCGGCCGCCGCTTGCAACTCATTCATGGCCTTCGGTCGGCGCGGCCAGCCCAGGCGGGCCATGCCTTCGGCAATGGCACCGCTGGAAACCAGCACCAATTGCTTGCCTTGGGCATGCAGTTGAGCAATCTGGGTAGCCCATTGCTCCACGGCATCCAGGTCAATCCCCTTGCCCTCGTTGGTGACCAGGGACGAACCTACTTTAATAACCAATCGGCGCGATTGTGCAACGGCCGATTCAGAATGAGAAGAGTGCTGCATGACGAGTTCAGAAATCCATCGCTTGGCGTGTAAATAGAGAAAATGCCAGGAGTAGGGCGGCTGGCTTAACCGCGTCTTCCGGGCATTTTTAGAGTCAGTCCTGGAGTCTAAGTCCTGGACCTGTGTAGCACGATCAGTCTGGGGCAAACCTCTCGTCGTAAATATGGGTGCCGTCGGCAATATCTTGCTCGATATGCTCTTTGCGGCTTTCTTCATCCAGCCAGGATTGCAGCTGATAGACCAGATCCTGTGTACCGACACCGGTCAGGGCGGAGATACCAAAGACCGGGCCTTCCCAGTTCAGCTCTTTGAGCAGGCGGGCTTTCAGGTCTTCCGGGTCCGAGACCATGTCCAGCTTGTTCAGAACCAGCCAGCGTGGCTTGGCGTACAGCTCTTCGCTGTACAGACGCAGTTCTTCAACAATGGCACGGGCCTCTGCAGCCACTTTGGCTACAACATCCTCGTCCGGGTCCAGGCTGGATACGTCCAGCAAATGCAGCAAGATACGGGTGCGAGTCAGGTGGCGCAGGAACAAGTGTCCCAGGCCGGCACCTTCGGAAGCGCCCTCGATCAGGCCAGGAATATCGGCCACTACAAAGCTGTGGGCTTCGGACGAACGCACCACACCCAGGTTGGGGTGCAGGGTGGTGAAGGGGTAATCCGCAATGCGCGGCTTGGCGTTGGAAATGCGGGTGATCAGCGTGGATTTACCGGCGTTGGGCATACCCAGCAGACCGACATCAGCCAGCACCTTCAGTTCCAGACGCAGCTTGCGATGCTCGCCTTCCTTGCCGTAGGTAAATTGACGCGGGGCACGGTTCACACTGGATTTGAAGTGCAGGTTACCCAAACCACCGGCGCCGCCTTGGGCCAGGGTTATTTTTTCGCCATGACGCTTCATGTCAAACAGCTGCTCGCCGGTTTCTGCGTCAAAAATCATGGTGCCAACGGGCACACGCAGGGTGATGTCCTCGCCACCCGCGCCATATTGGTCGGACCCACGGCCGTTTTCGCCGTTGCGAGCGCGGTGCAGGCGGGCGTAGCGGTAGTCGATCAAGGTGTTGACGTTACGGTCGGCCTCGGCATAAATGCTGCCACCGCGTCCACCGTCGCCGCCATTGGGGCCACCTTTTTCAATAAATTTTTCTCGGCGGAAACTGGCAGCGCCGTTTCCACCTTTGCCTGCGACCACTTCAATGGTCGCTTCGTCTACGAATTTCATGGTGATGAGTGCTGTATAGGTCCAGGGGCCGCAGAACCGTATGGGCTGCTGGTCTGGGAGCAGACCATTTTAAACAAAAACCCCAATTGCTTAGTGTATAGGAGATTGGCTTATCTGCCGGTATGTGCCGTGATAGTGGCCGATTTTTAATCTCTTGCTGTGGCCGTAGGGAGACTGGCTAAGCCGGGTG
>NZ_JAHKKC010000045.1:0-9035 GCF_020496585.1 Alcaligenes sp. 13f | reverse complement strand
CCCCTGGACCCGGCCCCCAAGCGGCGTCCCCACACCGAGACACCCAACAAAAAAAAACCGATATCTCCAACCCTGGGGTCGGGCGAGATATCGGTTCAAAAGCCGGGGGCCTGTTCCCGGCGTGCTACCGTTTCAAAACGTGCTTCTAATTATTAATTCCAGAAGAACTCATCGCAGCCACCTCAATGCGCCGCAATCCACTCCAACAGTTCCTTCTCCCCTTGCCAAGGCTGACTACGATCCCCACTGGCAGCCCGCTCCTCGGCAACAAACTCGGGGGTAATGGCATCCTCCTCATTCCCCCACTCATGGCGAATAAAGCTCAACACAGCCGCCAGCTCCGCATCACTGAACTGCTCTGCAAATGCAGGCATCGCCCCCTGATATTCCTGGCCTTTCACCGTGATAGCTCCCGTGACCCCGTGCAGCACCAGTTGCGCCAGTACCTTGGGGTCACCCTTCACCCACTCTGAATCCGCCAAAGGCGGGAACACCCCTGGCAAACCTTGCCCCGTCGCCTGATGACACGCCACACAGGCATTGGCATATAGCTGCTTGCCATCCGCAGATACACTGCCAGGCGCAGGAGCCAGAACCGCCAAAGGACGCTGATCCCCCAAACGCGGAGAGCTGTTGGGCTGAGCCGAGACGATGTAATACACAGCCCAGGCCAGCAAGGCCAAAATCACCAGAATCACTATGCGCGGAATCGGGTTGTACTGCTCGTGGGGATCAGCATTCTCGCTTTGACGACTTTGAACAGGCCGGTTCATTCCTCACTCCCCACCACATCAGCACTCAAGATCGGATACACATGCTTGAGTGACTGCAAATACACCACCAGATCCAAGGCCTCCGGACGGGCTACCACCACCTTGCCCTCCGGTGCCACACCCGGCGGCAGACTCACGACGCGCTCGTCAGGCTGCACCTGATCCGGGTTCTTGGCTTCAAACAAGAAACGATAGGGAGGCATATTGCTGCCCGGCGAGTAAGCGCGCGGATCGTACAAGTGCCCCAAATGCCAATCCTGACTAGGCTGACGCACACCAATATTGAACAGATCCGGCCCGGTGCGCATGGTGCCCAGCAAAGGTGGATCGTCGTAGTGATAATCCCCCGCGACCGAAGCACGCCCCCAGCCACGGCTGGCATCGGCCACACCCGCGCCCGTTGTACTGGGCTGCTGCGTGTGACAAGTAATGCAGCCATTGCCCCGATACACCGCCCGACCCCGCACTTCCTGGCTGGTATAGGGCGACAAACCTTCAGGAGCAGGCTCATCCTTCAACTGCAAAAAAGGCACCACAATCATGGCTGCCGTTGCCAAGGACAAGGTCACCATGGACCCGATGATCAACTTCAGTTCGTTTTCCATGACCTTAAACCTCCAGCTCAGCGGTACGGCGCACTGCAGCCGAGCGGGACTCGGTCAAGGCAAACGCACCCGACTTCACAATCATCAGCAATACGTGCAGGGCAAAAACCAGATGGCCCAGCGTCATCATGGCGCCGCCAATAGAACGGCCTTGCAACCAGGGCATGGTGACTGCCACCGATTCCATAAAACCACGGGCTGGATCCAGCAAGGCCAAACCTTGCAGCACGCCACCAATGCTGAGCGTGATCATGTACACGGCAAAGCCAGCCACCACCAGCCAGAAGTGCCAGGAGATCAAGGCAGGCCGGGGCCAGGCCGTGTTCAGAATGCGAGGCAAGGCAAAGTACACTCCGCCGAAAATCACCATGGTCACAAAGCCGTACATACCCAGATGAGCATGAGCCACCGTGAAGTGCGTGAAGTGTGTAATGGAGTTCAGCGAACGCAAGGCCTCAGCAGAACCTTGCAAGGACGCGACGGTGTACATCATGGCGCCAAAGACAATAAAACGCAGAACGGGCGAGTGACGCAGCGCACTGAAATGCCCCTTCAACGTCAAATGCTGGTTAGCCGAGAAGGCCAGCACCGGAATCACCATCATCACGCTTTGCACGATGGACAAGGTAATCAGCCATTCAGGAATAGGACCACCAATCAAATGGTGCGCACCCACCTGTCCGTAGAAAAAGGCCAGCGTCCAGAAGCCCAGCAGCGACAAGTTGTAGGAGCGCACAGGGCGTCCAATGACTTTGGGCAGGAAGTAGTAAATAGCGGCAATCGACATGGGGGTATAGAACAGGCCCAACACGTTATGCCCGAACCACCAGTTCATGGTGGCTTGCTCCACCCCGAAGTGCACGCCAGGAACTTTGGCGACCAAATACAGGATGGGGAACCAGAACAGCGCCGCGCCGATGTACCACACCGACACGTACAAGTGCTTGACCTTGCGTTGCGAGAGCATCAAGGCCAGCGGCATACCGATCATCATACCGCCAAAGGCGAACAGCACACCGATTTGCCAGGGGATTTCCAACCACTCCAAACCCGCATTCAAGCCAATGGCCAAAGCACCAATCCCCGCCACCAGCGCAGCATTCCAGACCAGACCGCCCACCATCACCAAACGGCCACCCAGCAAAGGGGTCTGCAGCAAGCGCGGCAACATCCAGATTGTTAGCCCCAACAAGCCCATGGGTGCCCAGCCATATGCCACGCCATTCAGGTGAATCGTGCGCAGACGGCCAAAGCTCAACCAGGAAACGTCACCCAGGAACTCGGGCCAGTGCAGTTTCAAGGAGCTGATCAAACCCGCAAACGAGGCCACCACCAGCCAGACCACCGCACAGACAATCAGTAAGAACGCAGGCATGGAACTGGAACGGTCGGCCTGTTCACGCGCCGCCATTTCAAGCGCGCTGGTTTGCTGACCATGGTTCTCTGCAATATGGTCAGCCGCCGCTAGGCTTAGCGCCTGCCGTTGGGCAGCATCGGCCGAGGGTTCTTCGGGCTGGCCGATTTCGCCCTTGTGAAAAATAGTGCGCGCACCACTGACGTCAGCATCGAACAGGCCCTTGCGCAAGGACCAGATAAAGGCAAAAAGCCCGGCAATCGACAGGATGAATGCGGCAAGCAAAAGCGCCGTCGGGTTCATGGTATTCCTCTGATTAGATAGGCCCGCAGCCCACACGGGCACGGACGAAAACACCCGGCAAGGCTACCTGTCGGCACAGAGCATTCCAAGAATCAGTTAAAGCTTAAAAAACCCTATCAGTTGTCCTGAAAGCCACGCAAATCGCCGTTTGCTTGTGCTTGAAGACATACCCATCAGATAATAAAAAAACCACATTTATTAAAATTACCGTATCAGATGGAGCGCAGAAGGACATGAAACTGTACGAGACTCTGGCCAAGGAACTAGCCCAGGCCATTCTTGACGGCACAGTTGCCGCAGGCGAGCGCATGCCCTCTGTGCGTCAATTAATGGATAAGCACAAGATCAGTGCCTCGACGATTTTCCAGGCGTATTACCGACTGGAAGCACAAGGCTTGATCAAGGCGCGTCCTCGTTCGGGCTACTACGTCTGCTCCAGCCTGGCGCCTCATACCTTGGAGGCGGACACGGCCTCCCAGCCACCGCTGCAAGCGACCAGCGTTAACAATAGCGACCTGATCATGGCGATCCTGCAATCCAGTTCAGAGCGCTCCGTAGCGCCTTTAGGCTCCGCTTTCCCCAGCCCTGTGCTCTTTCCTCTGGAACGCCTGGGCCGCTTCTTGTCTGCCAGTCTGAAACAGCAAGATCCCTGGGCCAGCGTGGACGATCTGACCCAAGGCCACGCTCCCCTGCGTCGCCAGATTGCCTTGCGCTATCTGGCTCAAGGCATGGCCATCAATGCCAACGATATTGTGATTACCAACGGAGCTCTGGAAGCGCTGAACCTATGTCTTGCAGCGGTAACTCAACCGGGTGACATCGTGCTGGTGGAATCGCCCACCTTTTATGCCGCGCTGCAATCGCTGGAACGCATGAAGCTGCAAGCACTGGAAGTGCCCACCCACCCGCGTGAAGGCATTGATCTGGAAGCGCTGGAACACGCGATCAAACATCACGCCCCCAAAGCCTGCTGGCTGATGACCAACTTCCAGAACCCGCTGGGCAGCCTGATGCCCGATGCGAAAAAAGCCCAATTGGTCGAGCTGCTGGCCCGCTATGAAATCCCCTTGATCGAGGACGATGTTTACGGCGAACTGTACTTCGACACGGAGCGCCCCCGCCCCGCCAAAGCCTTTGACCGTCAGGGACTGGTGATGCACTGCTCCTCTTTTTCCAAAACCCTGGCACCCGGCTATCGCATCGGCTGGGCTGTGCCGGGACGCTATATACGTGAAGTCGCCCAGGCCAAGTTGACTACTACCCTGACGTCTCCCGTGCCCACCCAATTGGCCCTGGCCAGCTACCTGGAAAAAGGTGCGTACGAGCAACACCTGCGCCGTTTACGCACTCAACTAAAAAACCAGTATGCGCAGTTCTCCAAAGCCTTGGGACGCTACTTCCCCGCAGGAACTCGGGCCACCCGCCCCGAGGGCGGCTACTTCCTGTGGGTAGAGCTGGAAAAAAGTGTGCAGACCTTGGAACTGCATCGCCTGGCCCTGTCACAAGGCATCAGTCTGGCACCAGGCTCCATCTTTTCAACTACCCAGAATTACAGCCATTGCCTGCGTCTTAACTTTGGCCATCCGTGGACAGAACACAGCGATCACGCGCTGGAAATACTGGGTAATTTATGCCGACCATTGCCACTTAAAAAGTCATGAAGCGTAGTGCCTGACGATAGAAAATAAGAATAGGCAAGTCATTGAATAACAAACGAAAAGACAGCACGATGACTCAGTTACATAACGCAACAACACTGTCTATTCAGGAGTTTTTGATGGCCTATACCTTACGTAGCAAGCTGATCGGTGTCTGGCAATTGGTGTCCTTTGATTTTGTCCCGGAAGATGGCTCGCCCAGCTATCCCGGACTGGGGCCTAATCCTATCGGTCAGCTGATCTATACAGAAACAGGTTATGTAGGGGCACAACTGGGCAGCAGCACCCGAACGGTACAAGACAGCTGTCAATCGCTATTGGATACGTATCTGGCCTACGCTGGGACGTTTGAAGTGGATGAGGCCACCCAGTGCGTTACCCACTTTGTTGATATGTCCCTGTACCCCGATTGGGTAGGGGTTCCCCAGCCACGACTGGCGCGCTTTACGCAAGGCGCTCTGGAACTGATCACCCGTGATCCCGTGGTAGTCGCCGGCAAATTGGGAGTGGGCACCTTGTTGTGGCACCGAGCCTGACCAGGCCAAGCAGACGCTCCCTCACTAGCGGCCAGCCCTTGCTGGCCGCCTCAGTTTTGAGCCTCGTTATCGAGCAGGCCCAGAAAATAATCCACAATCGCGTGTGCGCGCCTGTCCTTACGCATGGCCAAGGACAAGGGAATCGTGAACTGACGCTGCTGCGGGTCCACCGCAATCATCTGGCCCTTCTCTACCCAGCGAGCCGCCACGTGCTCGGGCAAGAAACCGATGTACTCCCCCGTCAAAATCAAAAAGGCGATCCCTTCCCGATCACTGGCCGTGGCAACACAATTCAGATCCTGGTGTTGTCCGATCGCCTCCGGGCTCATGCGATAAGCAGGCGCAATGGCCGCAGCCCGGCGCAAGGCTTCCTGAGACACTGTCCCTTTTTGCACCGCGGCAAACAAAGGATGCTCCCAGGAGCAATACAGAAAATAAGGTTCGGCATAAAGCGTGCGATATTCCAGCCCGCTCAAGGCATTGGTTTCAGGCAGCACGCCCATATGCAAGCGACCATCCAGTAAACCACGCTCAATCTCACCCGGCGTACTCATGCTGATATGGACGCGCACCGCCTCACTGTTTTGCCGCAAGGCACGCAAGGCCGAGGTGATGTGCATATGAGGCTGCGAGATCAGGCTATTCATCAAGCCTATATTCAAGTCCCCCCGCAAACTGGAATGCAGCTGGTTCACCTCACTGCGGAAATTCTCCACCGCAGCCATCAAGGTTTCACTGGCCCGCAATACCTGTCGCCCTTCTTCCGTCAAGGCAAAACCCGCCCGGCCACGCTGACACAGCCGGATTCCACCCAAACGTTTTTCCAGATCGCTCATATGCAAGCTAATGGCCGAACGTGTAATGCCCAGCACGCCTTCCGCGGCTGAAAAGCTGCCCACTTGCGCTACTGTTCTGAACACACGTAGTAGACGCAAATCAAAATCGGAAACCTGCAAGAGTCCTTTGAGTTGCATATAGGTGAGTAAAACAATAAGTGAAGTTGAATAAAAACGTATTTTACTCAACAACTTAGCTGCCTACACTGGGGGTATTCACCGCCTTGAGGAGACCACCATGAACTCACCCTACTTTGCGCCACAGCAGATTGCCAGTGAACTCAATCTCCAGTCCCACTGGATGCCCTTTACCGCGAACCGACACTTCCAGCAGAACCCGCGCCTGGTGGTCAAAGCCGAAGGCAACTGGCTCTACGATCAGGATGGCCGCCAGATTTTTGACAGCCTGTCCGGGCTTTGGACTTGTGGTGCCGGACATGCTCGCCATGAAATCCAGGCCGCCGTGCATCGTCAACTCGGGCAACTGGACTACTCTCCCGCCTTTCAGTTTGGACACCCCGCTGCTTTTCAGTTGGCCGACAAACTGACGCAATACACCCCCGAGGGACTGGATCACGTTTTCTTTACCAACTCCGGCTCTGAATGTACCGACACGGTCGTCAAGATGGTGCGGGCCTACTGGCGCATCAAAGGCCAGGCGACCAAAACCCGTCTGATTGGCCGTGCTCGTGGCTACCACGGCGTGAACGTGGCCGGCACCAGCCTGGGAGGCATAGGCGGTAATCGCAAGATGTTCGGGCAACTGATGGATGCCGACCACCTGCCCCACGTACTGCAAGCAGATTGCGCCTTCACGCGCGGCCAGCCCGAAACAGGGGGCCTTGCCCTGGCCGACGAACTGCTGAAACTGATCGAACTGCACGATGCCAGCACCATCGCCGCCGTGTTTGTCGAACCCGTCTCCGGATCGGCAGGCGTACTGGTGCCACCTACCAGCTACCTGCAACGCCTGCGCCAGATTTGCGACCAGCACAACATTCTGCTGGTCTTTGATGAAGTCATCACCGGCCTGGGCCGCCTGGGAACCTATACCGGGGCCGAATACTTTGGCGTCACCCCCGACATCATGACCATGGCCAAGCAATTGACCAACGGTGCCATCCCCATGGGCGCGGTCGTTGCCAGCAAGGAAATCTACCAAACCTTCATGGGCCAGGACTTGCCACTGCACGCCGTGGAATTCAGCCACGGGCACACCTACTCTGCCCACCCCGTCGCCTGCGCCGCCGGACTGGCTGCCCTGGAGTTGCTGGAACAGGACAATCTGTTGCAACGCTCCGCTGAACTGGCTCCGCATTTTGAACAAGCCCTGCACCAGCTGCGCGACAGCCCGAATGTCATCGACATCCGCAACTGCGGCCTGGCAGGTGCCATCCAGCTCGCCCCACGGAATGGCGACCCCGCCATCCGCCCCTTTGAAGCGGGACTGCAACTGTGGAAACAGGGCTTTTACGTACGCTTTGGTGGCGACACCCTGCAATTTGGCCCCACCTTTACCTCTACCCCCGAGCAACTCAACTCACTCTTCGATGCAGTGGGAGGCGTCCTGAAGAACCTGGCTTGAACGCAGCAACAGGGCGGTCATGGAAAGACCGCCCCACACACCAACCAAGACCTGGAACAGGGCCTAAAGGAGACAGCCGCTGTAAACTAGGCTGTAGCCTCTGCTCCAAACACGACAAAAGCGCCATAATAGAATTTTTGCCCCACAAGCATCGTTCAGCACCATGAGTCCATCCCGCCCCGCCGTTTTTGCACAAGCCCCTATTGGCGTGTTTGATTCGGGCGTGGGCGGATTGTCCATCTGGCGTGCCCTGCGCCAATCCCTGCCCAACGAGCATCTGCTCTACCTGGCCGATTCCCAATACGCTCCCTACGGAGACCGATCCCCCGAATGGATTGTGGAGCGTACCCTGCAAATGACTCAATTGCTGGTAGACCAGGGCTGCAAGGCGCTGGTCATCGCCTGCAACACCGCCACACTGGTAGCCGCCCCCGCCCTGCGCTCCAGGCTTTCCATCCCCATCATCGCCATCGAACCCGCCATCAAACCCGCTGCCACCTTGAGCCGTAGCCGTAGCGTCGCCCTGATGGCCACCAGCCGCACCCTGGACAGCAGCGGCCTGCAAAGCCTGATTGACCGCTATGCCAGCGACGTGGAAATCATACGCATTCCCTGTCCAGGGCTGGCCGACCGGGTCGAGGCCCTGCAACTGTCAGGCCCGGAAATCGAAGCAGAACTCAAAAAACGATTGGCCCCCGCCCTGCAAAGCCAGGCCGATACCCTGGTCCTGGGCTGCACACACTACCCCTTTCTGCGTCCCACAATCGAAGCCATCAGCGGCTCGCGCTTCCATATCCTGGAACCGTCCTTTGCCGTCGCCGCCCAAGTGCACCGTCGCCTGGAGCAGGCCAACTGCCTGAACACACAAGCCCAGGCAGGCAACAGCGCCTTCATCAGCAGCGCCCCCGTGGACCAAGCCCAAAAAGTCATCCAAGCCCTGACAGGACTGAGCGAACCCACCATGCTGGCATTCCCCATACATTCGCTAAACGTGCTGTAGAACTTGTTCATCCTCAATCTCTCGATGTTTCCAGCAAGAGTCGCTTGAGTTGGCTGCTCTAGCTAGCTGACCACTACCTTTAGCGGCCCAACCTCACCCCCCTCCGCCCACCATCTCCACTCGCCTTGACTCTGGGTTCGAACTGACGTGGTGACATGACGCCTTTTACCCCCCTCCCCCCGGACGGTTTTAAAGTCAGCCCGAACAACGATCCTGCCCCATCACAACTCAAACCAGCACCCCACCCAAGCAACGATTCCCGACCTCACTCTTGAAGCCATTGAGAGCTACTCGGGGTGCTGGCACAGGGGCGCGGGGCGGACCACTTGCCGACGCTGCGCGTCCGTCCCCTTGGCAGAGTGACTATCGGGGCGCAGCCTGAACT
>NZ_JAHKKC010000044.1:0-11903 GCF_020496585.1 Alcaligenes sp. 13f | reverse complement strand
GGTCGCCCGGAACCAAGGAGTCCAGCGTGACCATTTCCCATTCATGTTGATAAGCAGTCGGGGTCTTAAGCATGAACGTATTATGAACAAGCCTGCTGTTTTATGGGAGGGTTTGTCAGCAGTCTGAAACCGCCCTGATCAGGGCGGTTTTTGTATGGCAAGGCCAAAGCGTGAATAAGCGTCCGAGCTTATGCCTGCCACTGGCTGTATTCGTACAGACGCACCACATCGCCGGGGGCGATATGAGAGTCAGCAGGGATACGTGCCAGCGCTTGTGCCCAAGGCAAGGAGCTGATGACGCCCGAACCCTGATTGTCGAAGGGGCGCACCAACAGGCGGCCTTGCTCGTCGTTGTCTACTTGTACGCGGATGAATTCTTCGCGGTCACCTTCAAAGTGGCGTTCACCTTGCAGCACGCCGTAACGTGTGGTCGGCAGCACGTGTTGGCGACCTTGCAGACGACGAATCAGCGGCGAAACCATCAAGGAAAACACGGCGTAAGAAGATACCGGATTGCCGGGCAGGCAGACCAGAGGCTTGTCGGCAATGTAGGCCAGCGCCAGTGGTTTGCCCGGCTTCATGCGCACTTTCCATAGATCCAGCTGGCCGCCTATGCCTTCGATGGCAGGCTTCACAAAGTCTTTTTCCCCGACCGAGACACCGCCTACGGTCAGTACCAGGTCGCAGCGTTGCAGCAGCTCTTTCAGGGCGTCCTGAATGGCTTCCAGCGTGTCTTTGGCATGCACCGCATGCACAGTTTCAACACCCAGCGCCTGCAGCTGCGCACGCAGCATGGGGGCGTTGGAGTTGTAGATCTGGCCGGCTTTCAAAGGCTGGCCAGCAGGAGTCAGCTCGTCGCCTGTGGTCAGAATGCCGACGGTCAGCAGCGGGTACACCTGTAGCTGAGCATGGCCTTGCGCAGCCAGCTGAGCAATATGGGCTGCGGTCAGTTTGGTGCCTGTTGTGATCAGCACTTCACCAATGCGCATGTCCTCGCCCCGGCGGCGGATGTTCACGCCAGCCACGGGCATTTCCAGAATGCGCACACCTTGTTCGTCTTCCTGGCAGTTTTCCTGAATCACCACCGTGTCCGCACCGGGTGGCAGCATGCTGCCGGTAAAGATGCGAATCGCCATGTTCTCTTTCAGTGTTTCAGGAATATCGCCGGCATAGCAGCGTTGCTGAATGGGCAGGATCTTGCCGTCGGCAATATCCGCCAGGCGCAGGGCATAGCCATCCATGGCGCTATTGTCGGCGGGCGGCATGTCCAGCTGAGCTTGAATATCCTGGGCCAGAATGCGTCCCAAGGCTTGCGACAGATCGCAGGTTTCGGTTTGGGTGGGAACTTGCCCTGCCTGGGCCAGCCTTTGCTGTGCTACGTCAAATTCGATCATAGGATGGATAAATTCGATAAAACAATTCGTGGCTCGGTGCGTCAGAGCACGGTGGAAAGGAGGTCGTTCGGGAGCTGTCGCTGTCATACCGTTGCAGGTATCAGGGCTTGGCTGGCTCCAGATATTCAGAGGCAAAATTGCAAGGGCGATGGTGGCTGTCCAACTGCTCTTTCAAGATTTTTTCCCAAGCCAGCTTGCACGCACCGCCCGAGCCGGGAATGCAGAACAGCAAGGTTCGGTTGGCTGTTCCCGCCAGAGCATCGGATTGCAGGGCAGAG
This sequence comes from Alcaligenes sp. 13f, assembly GCF_020496585.1. Taxonomy (NCBI): domain Bacteria; kingdom Pseudomonadati; phylum Pseudomonadota; class Betaproteobacteria; order Burkholderiales; family Alcaligenaceae; genus Alcaligenes; species Alcaligenes sp. 13f. The sequence continues at coordinate 10,231 of NZ_JAHKKC010000044.1, read as the reverse complement.
GAACCAATATCCTGATAGGACAAGTAGCGGAACTGCTCGCCAAAGCCGGTAATGACCTGATCCAGCAAAGGCGTGACCGCCGCAATCGTGGATTTCTTATGGCTGAAACCGGTACCGCCATTGCAAATAATGACATTGATTTCCGGGTCCAGAATCCATTGGCTGAGCAGGGCGCGGATGGCGTAGATATTGTCCCTGCTGATGGCGCGCTGCACGCAGTAATGGCCGCTGTCAGTCAGGCTGGCCGCCAGATAATCGCCGGAGGTGTCATCATCCGGGCCACGGCGGTCCGAAATGGTCAGCACAGCAGCGTTCAGGCGAACAGCGGGTAAATCGGTCTTGGCTTTAGACATGCTTGTCGGTGTCCGCAGAGGTATTCCAGGAGTCCGTTTTCTGGGCGTCGCTGTCGCGCTGCTGTACCCAGAAACGCTTGCCGTCAGCCAGGGTTTCGCGCTTCCAGAAAGGGGCGCGGGTTTTCAGCACGTCCATGATGAATTCGCAGGCGCGAAAAGCGTCGCCACGGTGGGCGCTGGTGACGCCGACATAAACGATTTGTTCGGTCAGGTGCAGTTCGCCCACGCGGTGCACGACCAGCGTATCCAGTATGGGCCAGCGTTGACGGGCCTGATCGCAAACCGCTTCAATTTCGCGCTCGCACATGCCGGGGTAGTGTTCCAGGAACAGGGATTCGGTGGCGGTGCCATCGGCCTGATCGCGCACATAACCGGTAAATGTCACCATGGCACCGGCCTTGCCGCCAGCCGTGGCGCGCAGCTCGGCATTCAGGGCGGCAACATCAAAATCTTCAGTCTGGATGCGAATCATCTCAACCTCCGGTGACGGGCTCGAACACAGCCACTTCATCGCCGGGGCGGACAGGGTCGGTAGGCTTGGCGTGAAACTGGTTGACGGCCACATGCAGGCGGCCGGCCATATCGCTTAAATTCGGGTGGCGTTGCAGCAGGGCCTCGGTCCATTGCTGGACGGTGCCTTCCTGGGGCCATTCCCAGTTTTCCTGGCGCTGGCCTGTGCGTTCGGCCACTTGGGCGAAGTACAGGACGCGCAATGTCAAAGGGCTTGTCATGCTATCTCCGTGAGAGGGCTTAGAGCTGGGCAGTCCAGGTCCCGCTTTTGCCGCCGGTTTTCTCCAGCAAACGGGTCTGTTCGATCACAATGCCTTTGTCGGCCGCTTTGCACATATCGTAAATGGTCAGGGCGGCAATGGAGCAGGCCGTCATGGCTTCCATCTCTACGCCGGTGGTGTAGCGGGTGCGGCAGGTGGCCAGCACGGCAATGGTGCCTGCTGCGGCGTCGCTTTCAAAATCAATGCCGACAAAATCCAGGGGCAGGCTGTGGCACATGGGAATCAGTTCGGCACAGCGCTTGGCGGCCAGCACACCGGCCACGCGTGCGGTGTTCAGCACTTCGCCCTTGGCATTGTGCTGAGCCGACAGCAACTGGTAAGCAGCGGGACTCAAACGCACCACGGCGCGGGCCGTGGCCGAGCGGGAGGTGGCGGATTTGTGGCTGACATCGACCATCTGAACTTTTCCATCTTCATCCAGATGGGAAAGGTGCAAATCTGTGTTTTCGGTAGTGGTGCTCATGATCGCTCCGGGACCGGGCCTAGTGCGCGGTTCTAATTGTTTATGGTTGCATTATATACACCCGGCGCGGTGGCTCTGGCTAAGGCCCCGGCGGGTTGCGGTCTTCCCGCAAGCGGGCCGGGTCCAGCAGTCGGGCCAGTTCGATCAGGGTGCGAGCCTGCATTTTTTCCAGTGCCCGGGCGCGGTGCACTTCCACAGTGCGCATGGTGATGCTCAGGTCCTGAGCAATCTGCTTGTTCAGCCGTCCCTCCAGGGCCAGGGCCAGCACTTCGCGCTCGCGCTGCGACAGGGTGTCCAGCCGCTCCTCCAGTGCCTGCTCGTTGTCCCGTTCTTCCTGACTGGCTTCGTAGCTGCGCAGCACGTCCAGTACCCGGTCCACCAGATCGTTATCGTTAAAGGGCTTTTCGATGAAATCCGCCGCGCCTTGTTTCAGCGCGGTCACGGCCAGGGGCAGGTCGCCGTGGCCGGTCAGGAAAATAACGGGCAGACGGGATTGGCGCTCGCGCAATTGCTCGAACACTTCCAGGCCGGACAGTCCATCCATACGTATATCGAGCAGGATGCAGCCCTGCGTTTCGGGGCTCAGGGCATGCAGAAAAGCCTCGCCGCTGTCCCAGAGTTCGGTGTTGACCTGACGGGTGGAGAACAGCCAGGCCAGGGCATCGCGGATGGCCGGGTCGTCGTCCACGATGTGGACCAAAGGAGCGCGCTTAGTCATGTTCGATCAAGGGTAGGGAAAACAGGAAAGTGGCACCGTGGGGAACCCCGTTTTCAAACCAGAGTTTGCCATGGTGCAACTCCACGATGGAGCGGCAAATATTCAAGCCAATACCCAGACCTTGGGCTTTGGTGGTGGTAAAGGCCTGGAACACTTCTGCCATGATCGTTGCTGCCACGCCGGGGCCCTGGTCGGCCACCATCACCAGCACGACACCATTGCTGGCCTGCATGGTCACTTCCAGTACCCGGCGTTCTGGCTCCAGGCCCGACATGGCTTCGGCGGCATTGCGCAGCAGGTTGAAAATCAGTTGTTCCAGCAGTACCTTGTCGCCCATTACGGGCAGGTTTTCGGGGTGGGAGGGCACAATCAATTGAATCTGGTGATGGCGCAGACCTGCCTTGGCCATGGCCAAGGCGCCTTGCAAGGCATCGGGCAAATTCAGAGGGCTAAGCTGCGGATCGCGCTTGCGCACAAAGTCGTGAATGCGGTGGATGATCTGCCCTGCGCGGCGGGTTTGTTCCGCCAGGCTTTCCAGACCGCGACGCAGTTGTTTCGGGTCCAGCGGTTCATTTCCCAGCAGGTTCAGGGAACCAGCCGCATAGCTGGCAATGGCCGAGAGCGGCTGGTTTAGCTCGTGGGCCAGTGTGGAGGCCATTTCACCCATGGTAATGAGCTTGGCCGTGTGGTGGAGTTGTTCGGATTGGGAACTGGCCAGGGCTTCGGCCTGCTTGCGCGAGCTGATATCGATGATGGAACTGATCCAGCCCACGTGCCGTTTTTGCGCGTCAATCAGCGGGGATTCAAAGACCTGCACATCAACACGTGAGCCGTCCGGGCGCTGGAACAGGGTGTCAAAAACTTGCACCGAGCGGGAGGATTTCAGTCGATCTCGACGCTCCAGTGTTTCATCCATCATCTCCGGCACCCACCAGGGCATGGGTGGGGCCAGACCAATAATTTCTTCGCTGCTGCGGCCCACCAGTTCGCAAAACGCCGGGTTCACATACAGCACCTTGCCGTCTAGATCGCGGGCGCGCATGCCAGTCACCATGGAGTTTTCGATTGCGCTGCGAAAGGCTTGCTCCTGCATCAGGGCCAGCTCGGCTTCACGGCGCTTGCGGGCGTAGTGATGTTGCATCGCCAGGTTCACCACAGCCAGCAGGGCCAGGCCCGCAATCACGGTCAGTAGCAAGGTGAAGGTGGGGATGTTCTTTTGCGGGTAAGGCGTCATCAGCAAACGCACACCATGCAAGGGCGGGTCTACCGACATGGCGTAGCGCAACTGGCTTTCGCCCGGCTCGCCTTTGGAGCGTGTGGCCAGCGTCTGGTCGCTTTGGTCGATCAGGGAGACGTGATATTGCTCGGCAATCCACCAGGGCACGTTTTCCATCAGGATGGTGGCCAGGGAAAAGGTGGCGCGCAAGGTGCCGACAATATCGTTGTCTTCGTAGATCGGAACCACCAGGTCCAGCACGCTTTCCTGGTGTTCATTGGAGTAGTAGGCCGGTAGCCAGGTGGACGTGCGCGGCGTGCTGACGTGGGCTGCAATCCGGGTATCAGCACCGGGCGGGCGCACCAGCAAGGTGGTGCCAAAGCGATCCTGCACGGCCACTTTCAGCAGATCCGGGTGGATGGTCTTGAAGTGCTGTAATTGCGTCAGCGCGGTCTGGGTCGTGACGGGCTGGGACTGGACTTCAATTTCGCTGGCAATGCGGCTTAAATTGTTCTCGTGCGAGCGCAGCTGAAAGGACAGGGATTGCTCCACCCACAAGGCATTGCGTATCAGCTCGTTGGACTGCTCCTCATCCCGTTCCTTATTGACCGCCCAGGCAAACACGCCCATCAGCAGCACAATAATCAGGATGGCCAAAATAGGCACATAGGTGCTGATCGGGTAGGCCGCCAGAGTGCGCGAGGCCGCTTGGCGTATGAATCCGGACGGACGGGCAAGACGCATCATGACAAAAGGTTTCGGATTTCCACAATAGATAATTCGGGACCGCTTTTTTAAGCTACACGCTTTCAAGCACATCAATCAATAAAACGTGTCGGCTCTTAACCGACCGGAGGCAAACATGAAAAAGACCCTTGTGGCCAGCTTGCTGGCGTCCGTATTCTTGTCCGCGCCTGTTCTGGCTAACCCCATGATCATCAAGTTCAGCCACGTTGTATCGCCAGATACACCCAAGGGCAAGGGCGCCGTGCGCTTTAAGGAACTGGCCGAAAAGTACACCGAGGGCAAGGTGGTTGTCGAGGTCTACCCGAACTCGCAACTGTACAAGGACAAGGAAGAACTGGAAGCCCTGCAACTGGGCGCCGTGCACATGCTGGCTCCGTCGCTGGCCAAGTTTGGCCCTCTGGGCGTGCGCGAATTTGAAGTGTTCGACCTGCCTTTCATTTTTCAGAACCGTGAGGACCTGCGTAAGGTGACTGAAGGTCCTGTAGGCCGCATGTTGCTGGACAAGCTGGAGCCCAAGGGCATCAAGGGTCTGTCCTACTGGGATAACGGCTTCAAGGTCATGAGCGCCAACACGCCCCTGAAAAGCGTGGATGATTTCCTGGGTCTGAAGATGCGCATCCAGTCCTCCAAGGTTCTGGAAGCCCAGTTCAAGGCACTGGACGCTGTGCCTCAGGTGATGGCTTTCTCCGAGGTGTACCAGGCTCTGCAAACGGGTGTGGTCGACGGCACCGAGAACCCGCCATCGAACATGTACACCCAGAAAATGCACGAAGTGCAAAAGCACGCCACCGTGTCCAACCACGGTTACCTGGGTTATGCCGTGATCGTGAACAAGAAGTTCTGGGAAGGTCTGCCTGACGATATTCGCCAAGGCATGGAAAAAGCCATGGAAGAAGCCACGGTTTACGCCAACGACATTGCTGAGCAAGAGAACAACGATTCCATGAAGGCCATGGAAGAGTCCGGCAAGACCCAGTTCTACCAACTGAGCGATGCCGAGCGTCAGGAATGGGTCAAGCAGCTGCGTCCCGTGCACAAGGAAATGGCTTCGCGTATCGGCCAGGACGTGATCGACGCCTTCTACAAGGCTACCGAATAAAGCCTGCTTCATCTGATTGTCTTGTACAGGTCTGATTCAGACCTGTTCTTCTTTTCTTCCCGCTACATGCTTGTGTCTGCCCGGCCCCCGGGCGGGCAGACTGTAGTCTGGAGCTACCCATGTTTTTACGATTTCTGGACCGCTTTGAGGAAATGTTCATCTCATTTCTGATGGTGGCGGCCGTAGTGATTATTTTTGTAGCGGTCTGCCAGCGCTACTCGGTCAGCCTGCTGGCTGATCTGGTGTCCTGGTCGCGGGCTCAGGGTTATGAGTCCATTACCGCCATGGCCCGTTCTACCTACCGAAGCGTGGCCGGCGTCAACTTGCTCTGGGCACAGGAGCTGTGCATTTACCTGTTTGTCTGGATGGCCAAGTTCGGCGCCGCTTACGGCGTTCGTGTTGGTATCCACGTGGGTGTGGACGTGCTGGTAAACGCTGTGGGCCCACGCTGGCGTCATCTGCTGGTGGTGATTTCCCTGTTCGCCGGTGCCTTGTTCACAGCCATTGTTGCCTGGATTGGTGGCCGCTTTGTGTATGGCATTGCCCAGACTGCTCAGGTGTCGGCTGACCTGGAAGTGCCGGTATGGATTGTGTATCTGGCGGTGCCCGCGGGCTCCTTGCTGATGTGCTTCCGCTTCCTGCAAGCCTTGATGAACTTTATCCAGACGGGCCATTTGCCTCATCACGAGCCTGCGGCGGATCTGATCGCTGAAACAGAGCGCGGTGTGTCTGAATCCGAAGGAGCGCGCGCATGACCGCCCTGATTATTTTTGCCTTGCTGGCTATCCTGTTGCTGACAGGCATGCCGGTATCGATTGCCCTGGGTCTGACGGTGATGGGTTTCCTGTTCACCATGACCGAAGTACCGATGGATAGTATTGCGCTCAAGCTGTTCACCGGGATCGAGAAGTTCGAGATCATGGCGATTCCGTTCTTCATCCTGGCCGGTAGCTTCCTCACGCATGGCGGGGTCGCACAACGCATGATTCGCTTTGCCGCTTCCATGGTCGGCCACTTGCCCGGCGGCATGGGTCTGGCTGCGGTGCTGGCTTGCGCCCTGTTTGCGTCTATCAGTGGTTCCTCGCCTGCCACGGTGGCGGCCATTGGTTCCATCATGATTCCGGCCATGGTCAAACAAGGCTACCCCGTGCAATTCGGGACTGGCATTGTGGCGACTTCCGGCGGTCTGGGCATCTTGTTGCCACCCTCGATTGTGATGGTGATGTACGCCGTGGCAACCAGCGGCATGATGGTTGAAGGCCCGGATGGGGTCAAAGTCGGTACGGCTTCTATTGGTCAGCTGTTTATTGCCGGTGTGGTTCCGGGTTTGATTCTGGCGTTTTTCCTGGGTGCCACGACCATGTTCCGCGCCTGGAAACTGGGTTACCCCCGTATGCCCCGCGCATCCTACAAGGAACGCTGGCGTGCCTTCATGGACTCCATCTGGGGCCTGATGCTGATCGTTATCGTGATGGGCGGGATTTACTCCGGTGTGTTCACGCCTACCGAAGCAGCAGCTATCAGTGCGGTTTACGCCTTTGTGATTGCGGTCTGGGTCTACAAGGATGTGAAGCTGCGCGAGGTCAAACGCATTGTGCTGGAATCGGCAGCCATGAGTGCCATGCTGCTGTACATCATCACCAACGCGGTCATGTTCGCCTTCATTCTGACGTCCGAGCAGATTCCACAGGCCATTGCGGAATGGATTGTGTCGCAAGGCATGGGCCTGATCGCCTTCCTGCTGTTCGTGAACGTCCTGTTGCTGGTGATCGGTATGGTGATGGAGCCCTCGGGACTGATTCTGATCATGGCTCCCATCCTGTTCCCTGTCGCCATGAAGCTGGGCATGGACCCGGTTCACTTTGGCATCATGCTGGTGGTGAACATGGAGATTGGGCTGGCGACACCACCAGTGGGTTTGAACCTGTATGTGGCGTCCAGCATATCGAAGTTGGGCCTGACCGAAGTTACCAAGTCCACATTGCCTTGGTTGTTGACTGGTTTGGCCTTCCTGTTGATGATTACCTTCGTACCTGAAATTACGCTTTGGCTGCCCCGCATGATGGGATGGCTGTAGTAGTCCTGATCGCTATCCGCGAGCAGGGCAAGGTGAGCCCATGATGTGGCAGTACGGCTTGATGCAAGCTGCGCAAGACGTGAATCACCTTGAAGGCCGGGCAAAAAGCCCGGCCTTTTTTTTGTCGCTGGGCCGTCCCAAGGCAAACGCTCCCCCTCGGGGGGCGGCAAGCAAAAGGCGTAGCGTGAGGGCTTTTTTGTGTCCAGACCCCGCGCGGTTTTGTAGCCCTGTGAAACGTACTGATAAGTGTTATTTGCTAAGACAGGCCAGTCTATTAGTATCATAGGTAGTTCGGGCCGCCATACTGGCGGTATTTATTCATACGGAGACCTTATGTCCATTTCAGTCGGTGCGCGCGTTCCAGACGCGACCCTTAGCGAGTACATTGAAACCGCCACAGAAAGCTGCCCTATGGGCCCCAACAACTTTCAGGTGGCTGATCTGGTTAAAGGCAAGAAAATTGCCGTGTTCGCCGTTCCTGGCGCTTTCACCCCCACCTGCTCCGAGCAGCACTTGCCTGGCTTTATTGCCAAGGCAGACGAGTTCAAGGCTGCCGGCGTAGACGAGATCTGGTGCGTGGCAGTGAACGATCCTTTCGTAATGGGCGCTTGGGGCAAGTCCCTGAACGTTAATGGCAAAGTACGTTTGCTGGCCGACGGCAGTGCTGTCTGGACCAAAGCATTGGGTCTGGAATTTGACCTGACGTCCAAAGGCCTGGGTGTGCGCTCCAAGCGTTTCTCTGCCTTGCTGGAAGACGGCGTTGTCAAACAATTGAACATTGATAACGACGGCGGCCTGCACACATCGGATGCAGACACCCTGTTGAAACAGGTAAAGTCGTAAATATCTGATCCCCCGCCAGTCCGGCGTGGCGAGGGATAGAAGGATTACAAGGCGCTGGCGGCAAGCTGGCGCTTTTTTTTACCGTGCCCCTGTCGCAAAACCCAGGCCGGAAACTGGATGGTGGCGAGAGTTGGGGGCCGGTGCCGCGGTTTTTTTAGGATGTCTGGATGCTGTCATCGGTGGGTGCGTTTTCGTCCCTGTACTTTGCGACCCTGATGCTCTTGCTCAGCTCGGGCCTGTTCAATACCTTCATGGGGGTGCGCCTGACGGCCATCTCGGTGTCAGAGGTATGGATTGGCGGGCTGATTGCGGTGTATTACCTGGGCCTGGTATTTGGTGCTCGTATGGGTCACCGCCTGATCATGGGCGTGGGTCATATTCGAGCGTACGCCGCCAGTGCTGCCATTGTCACCATCTGTGTGCTGGTTCAGATTCTGGTTGATTCCATGTACGTCTGGCTGCTGCTGCGCTTTTTGGCGGGCGCGGCCATGGTGGTGCAGTTCATGGGGATTGAAAGCTGGCTGAACGAGCAAAGCGACAATAGCCAGCGTGGCACCATCTTTGCCATTTACATGGTGTTCTCCAGCCTGGGCACGGTGCTGGGGCAGTTGTCGCTGACCCTGTTCCCGCATCTGAATTTCGAGCCGCTGGTTTTTGTGGCGATCTGTTCGGCCTTCAGTCTGGTGCCGGTGGCGATTACCCGCCGCAGCCATCCGCCCTTGCAAGTGCCTGCGCCCATTAATGCGCGCTACTACGTGGACCGCGTGCCCCTGTCCATGATGGTGTTGCTGGTGGCCGGTATGCTGACCGGGGCCTTTTATGGTTTGGCGCCGGTGTATGCGGTGCGCGTGCATTTAAGCAATGAGCAGGCTGCCTTGTTCGTCGCGGTGTCGGTGGCAGCCGGGGTGCTGGCCCAGTGGCCGGTAGGGTGGCTGGCGGACCGCATGAGTCGTGTCAAGTTGATCCGCATTAACGCGATCTGTTTGCTGGCCTTGGCCATTCCTTTGTGGGGCTGGTTTGAGGCCCCATTCTGGTTTCTGCTGATTTTTTCGGCGTTGTTCGGGATTCTGCAATTTACGCTGTACCCCTTGGGCGCGGCTTTCGCCAATGACAACGTGGATCCGGAGCGGCGAGTTGGCTTGAGCGCCATTTTGTATATGGTGTATGGCCTGGGGGCCTGTCTGGGGCCGCTGCTTGCCGGCGGCCTGATGTCTTATATTGGCAGCAATCTGTACTACATCTTCGTGGCAGCCTGTGGCTTGGCTCTGGTTCTGCTGGTCCGCCCGCAAAAGGTACTGGGCGATCACTTGAGCCAGGATGCGCCTACTACCTTTGTGCCTATGCCAGACAGCTTGCAAAGCTCGGCTGCGGCGGTGGCACTGGACCCACGGGTAGATATCAGTTCTGACGTGTCGCACGACCCTGTGTTCGAGGATCTGCCGCCTGTTGAAGAGCGGGTGCCTGCGACGACGGAAAGCACGGCTGCGGAGCGCAAGGCGGAGGATGAGGCTGCAGAGGCGACACTTGCCGAGGACGACAAACGGGCTGATTCTGTTGTTGGAAGCTCTGTGAATTCTGAAGGCTTGGACGCTTTTGGGAGCGCGGCAGATGTGGAAAGCTCGAGCGCTGAGAAAGACGCAGAGAAAGCACGTAAACCCTCAGATCCAGCCCCTTAGGTCGCCGCCAGAATCGAGCATGTTCTCATAGCGGTTTACGAGCATGATTCACTCATAAAAAAACCCAGGCCAAGCCTGGGTTTCAGACTGCTGATAAACCCCTGGTTTTGCGCCCTGGGGTTTATTTTTTTGTTCTCCCGCCCAGGCGATGAGGTGTCGCTCACGATTCTACGGTTTTCGGTCGATCAGGCCTCAGATCACACCATCAGGCCGTTTGCGGGCCGGGGGCAAGCTCGCAGGCGCGTGAA
>NZ_JAHKKC010000043.1:0-17115 GCF_020496585.1 Alcaligenes sp. 13f | reverse complement strand
GCCTTATACCAGCCTTTTGAATTACTGCTGATTGGTGGCGCGGCCCTGGGGGCCTATTTTGCGTCCAACAGCGGCAAGTCCATCAAGCTGCTGGCCAAAGCCTTGCCCATTGCCTTTCGCAGCAGTCCCTACAACAAGCAGTTGTACATGCAGTTGATGGGCATGCTGTCCGTGCTGCTGAACAAGGCACGCCGCGATGGCATGATGTCCATCGAAGCCGACATCGAAAACCCCGAACAAAGTCCTATCTTTGCTGACTACCCCAATGTGGTGAAAGATCCGGCCCTGATGAACTTTGTATCCGACTACCTGCGTTTGATGATCAGCGGCAATATGAGCTCGTTTGAAATCGAAACGCTGATGGACCAGGATATCGAGACCCACCAGCACGAACGCAACGTGCCGGCACGCGCCTTGCGTGAAGTGGCCGACGCCTTGCCCGCTTTCGGGATTGTGGCGGCGGTGCTGGGGGTGGTCAAAGCGCTGGCTTCCGTCGACCAGCCGCCTGCCGTGCTGGCTGATCTGATCTCCAAGGCCATGGTCGGTACCTTTCTGGGTATTTTGCTGGCCTATGGTTTTGTGGCTCCTTTGGCGGCGACCATCGAGCGTCGTACTTCGGATTCGGTCAAGGTGCTCGAGTGCATCAAGGTCACCTTGCTGGCCAATCTGAATGGCTACCCGCCCCAGCTTGCCGTGGAATTTGGCCGTAAAGTGCTGTTTTCCTCCGATCGCCCTTCGTTCCAGGAACTGGAAGAGCATGTACGTCAGGCCCGCTCGGGTGCTGGTCGCAAAGCCTAAGCGGATGCGTTCATGAGCAATCATAAAGATCGCGTGGTCATCCGTCGCAAGAAGACGGCCCATGCCGAGCATCATGGTGGTAGCTGGAAAATTGCCTACGCCGACTTCATGACGGCGATGATGGCTTTTTTCCTGGTGATGTGGATTCTTTCCCTGGTTCCCAAGCAGGACTTGAAGGAAATTGCCGACTACTTTCGCATGCCCTTGATGGACGCCGTCTCGGGCGGCTATCAGGCGGATTATTCGCGCAGCGTCATTCCCGGGGGCCAGCCCAGCCTGGTTCCCAATCCCCACCCCGGCACGAACAACAGCCAGGCGGCCGATGATCGCCAGGATGTGGAGCGCCTGGAAGATTTGAAATCGGCCCTGGAAGAGCTGATCCGCATTGACCCCGTCCTGCAAGAGTTCCGTCCGCAATTGTTGCTGGACATGACCCAGGATGGTTTGCGCATTCAGATTATTGATCGTCAAAGCCGCCCCATGTTCTCCACCGGCAGTGCGCAAGTGCAGATTTACATGCGAGCCATTTTGCGTTCGCTCAGCGCTCCCCTGAACGAGATGCCGAATCGGATTCTGATCTCCGGACATACTGACTCGCTGCAATACGCCAGTGGCGAGCGTCTGTACAGTAACTGGGAGCTGTCTGCCGACCGAGCCAACGCCGCCCGACAGGAGCTGGTGGCCGGTGGCCTGGCCGAGGCCAAAGTCAAGCAGGTCGTGGGTTTGGCCGATAGTGTAAGCCTGGTTAAAGATAACCCAGCGGCAGCCGTAAATCGACGTATCAGCCTGCTCGTGCTCAATAGCCGGGCGGAACGACGCATGGACGAGCAAGCCGCAAGCGGTTCGGAAGAATTTGATTTGCGCGAAGCCATGCAGGAGACCGAGGGGCCAATCAGTATTCATATTCCTGGTCTGCCTGAAATGCCTTCTGCCTTGCCAGTAGTGCCTTGAGGCCTGGGTGTTTGGGCTGTGCTTTTTGTTTTGTTGTTCTAAGCCATAACCAAGAAGGAAGTGTTCATGAGCTCCGGCGTGGATCTGAGTCAGTTTTACGAAACCTTTTTCGATGAAGCCGATGAGTTGCTGGCGGACATGGAGCGCTTGCTGCTGGAGCTGGATCTGGACGAGCCTGACCGCGATCAGCTCAATGCCATCTTCCGGGCCGCACACTCGATCAAGGGTGGCGCAGGCACGTTTGGTTGCTTCGGTCAGTTGGCTGAAACCACCCACTTACTCGAAAATCTGCTCGATCTGGTCCGTAATGGCGAGATGCAATTGCGCAAGGACATGATTGACCTCTTTCTGGAAACCAAGGACGTGCTAACCGGACAAGTCAATGCCTACCGCGAGGAACAGGAGCCTGACGAGGAAGCCTACACCCGCATCTGCGCGCAACTGAGGCAATTGGCCCTGGAACAAAAGGGCATTCTGGCAACCGACACGAAAGGAACCGAAGCGATCCTGCAAGCCGAATCGGAACCCGAGCCGGAACCGGCTGCCAACACGGATGGCTTGCCACTGTGGGTGTCCATGGGGCCGGTGTCGGATAAGGATGCCGAGGCGCTGCAACAAGAAATGGAGTTGATGGGCACCATCGTCCATCAAACTCGCGAAGGTGATCGCCTGGATATCTGGGTGGAAACCACGGGTTCGGCTGACGATATTCTGGCCGTGTGCTGCTTTATTCTGAATGCCGATCAGGTGTCGGTAAAGCCGGCCGCAGCCCCAGGACAGGCGGCGGCTCCAGCCGCTGCCGCAGCAGCCTCGGCCTCAGTTCCCGCCGCAGGGGCTGCCGAGCCTGCAGCCCCCGTCGCTGCACCGGCTGCTCCGGCTCCCGCAACGGCCCCTGTTGCCGCTGAACCAGAAAAAACCGAAGCGCCTGCGCCTGTTGCCGCTCCCAAAGCCGCCGACAAACCGGCCAAGGCTGCTGCTCCCAAAGAGTCCGGCACGATCCGTGTGGGCGTGGAGAAAGTCGACCAGATCATCAACCTGGTGGGCGAGCTGGTCATTACACAAGCCATGCTGGTGCAAACGGCCTCGACACTGGATCCGGTGGTGCACGATCGCTTGCTGAACGGCATTGAGCAGCTGGAGCGCAATGCGCGCGACCTGCAAGAGTCCGTAATGTCCATCCGCATGATGCCGATGGACTATGTGTTCAGCCGCTTCCCGCGTGTGGTGCGTGAAAGTGCCGCGCGCATGAACAAGAAGATTCGTCTGGTCACCAAAGGGCAGGCCACCGAACTGGACAAGAGCCTGATCGAACGCATTATTGATCCGCTGACCCACCTGGTGCGCAACAGTATCGACCACGGCATTGAAATGCCCGAGGATCGGCTGGCAGCGGGCAAGGAAGAAGAGGGCGTGCTGACCTTGTCGGCCCAGCACCAGGGTGGCCACATCATTCTTGAAGTGGTGGATGATGGTGCCGGCCTGAACCGCGAACGTATTCTGAAAAAAGCCATGTCCTCGGGCCTGCCGGTAACCGAGAGCATGCCGGACGACGAAGTTTGGCAGTTGATCTTTGCCCCCGGTTTTTCCACCGCCGACAAGGTTACGGAAATTTCCGGGCGTGGTGTGGGCATGGACGTGGTGCGACGCAATATCCAAAGCATGGGCGGCCACGTGCAGCTGTACTCGCGTGCGGGCAAGGGAACAACCACCCGTATTGTTCTGCCGCTGACGCTGGCGATTCTGGACGGCATGTCGGTCCAGGTGGGCAATGAAGTGTTCATCCTGCCGCTGGCTCACGTAACCGAATCCATGCAGCCCACTGAAGAGCAGTTGCGCAGCGTAACCGATACCGATCACGTCATGTTTGTGCGTGGCGAGTATCTGCCCCTGATTTCCCTGCGTGACATCTTCTCGGTTGAAGGGGCCGAGACCGATGTGACTCGCGCGATTGCCGTTATCTTGCAGGCCGAAGACATGCGCTTTGCCTTGCTGGTCGATCACCTGATCGGTCAGCATCAAGTCGTGGTCAAGAACCTGGAAGCCAACTATAGAAAAATTCCGGGTATTTCCGCTGCCACCATTTTGGGCGATGGCAGCGTAGCCCTGATTGTTGATGTTTTTGCCTTGCAACGTCTGGCGCGGGACCCCGCCTCGACGTGGGCCTGATTATTCGGAGATCTTTATGTCCAACGACTTTACTTCCCACTCCGAAGCTGCCGAGGCTGGCGGCAAGGAGTATCTGGTATTTACTCTGGGCGACCAGGAATACGGCATCGATATTCTGAAAGTTCAGGAGATCCGGGGCTACGACTCCCAGACCGTAACGCGTATTGCCAACGTGCCCAACTTCATCAAGGGTGTCACCAATCTGCGCGGTGTGATTGTGCCTATTGCCGACTTGCGGGTGCGCTTCAACATGGAGCGGGTGGAGTACGACCACCAGACCGTGGTGGTGATTCTGAATCTGCACGACCGCGTAGTGGGCGTGGTGGTGGATGGTGTATCGGACGTGCTGGTTTTGCAGTCGTCCCAGATCAGTGCCGCCCCCAGCTTTGGCACCGCTTTCTCGACCGAGTACCTGACCGGGATCGGCACGCTGGGTGAACGCATGCTGATTTTGGTGGATATTGAAAAACTGATGACCAGTGAAGAGATGGCTCTGGTTGACAGCGCAGTGGCCTGATCGCCCGAGTCTGCAAAGACTTGCCAGGCGGGGACTTGTTTAACGGGTCCTTCAAGGAATGTTCGGGCCGGGGGAGGCGTCACAAGCGCCTCTGATGTTCGGATCTACTCTAGACAAGGTGCTTGCAATGCTGGATGGATTACGTTTAGCCAATCTGAAGGTGCGGACCAGTCTGATTCTGGTACTGGTGTTTTTTTTAGCAATGCTGGTGGCAGGCGCCGCTCTGGGGATTTTGTCCTTGCGCGCCAATAACGGTGCGCTGCAAAGCATCGTGGTCAATCAGCGTGTAGGCTCGGCCATGTATCAGGCCATCGAGCGCTACAAAGAGACTCAAACCCTGATTGGACGAGCGGCCATCAGCTATGTGGTCAGCAATGATCTGCAAAACCAGGACTTGATGGCCGAGTGGAGCGATGTGGCTCCCAAAACCTCGGCGATCAGCTCGGCAACTCGGGATGCTCTGGATGCCACGCGCAAGCAGTTTGAACTGGCCCAGGAAGCCTTCTTTGAATACCAGGGTGTTGCCACCCAGCTGGAAGGCACCAACGATTACTACCAGCGTGTCGATGCGGCGTTCATGTCCCTGATGCAAGGTGGCGTGCTGCCCTTGATCGCCTATCTGGAGCAAGGTGATATTGCGGGTTTCCGCAGCTATGTGGCGACTACCACCAAGTTCCTGGAAGAGGATCTGTACAGCGCCTTGAACACCTTGCAGGAAGCTCAGCAGCGTTCTATCGACTCGCAATACCAGAAAGAAAACGACCAGTACAACATGGTGATCCGTCTGGTGGGTCTGGCCATGGTGCTTTGTCTGTTTATCTCCTTGGCCGTGTATGTGTTCTTGAATCGCATGGTGTTGCGCCCCTTGCGTCAGGCCGGTGCGCACTTTGATCGCATCGCCAGCGGGGATCTGACCCAGCGCGTGGAAGTGAAGTCCACCAATGAAATTGGTGTGCTGTATGACGCTGTGCGTCGCATGCAGGGCAGCTTGCAGTCCATGGTGCAGACCGTGCGCCAGGGCGTGGAAGAGATCACTTTTGGCTCGCATGAAATCTATGTGGGCAATACGGACTTGAGCAGTCGCACGGAAGAGCAGGCCGCCTCCTTGCAGCAGACTGCGGCCAGCATGGAGCAGTTGGCCAGCACGGTTCGTCAGAACTCGGACAATGCCCAGCAAGCGGATCAGGTTGCCAAGAATGCTTCCGAAGTGGCTCTGCGCGGTGGCCAGGCGGTCTCTACCGTGGTGCAAACCATGGAAGACTTGTCGGCCAGTTCGGGACAGATTGCCCAGATCGTGAACGTGATCGACGGCATTGCCTTCCAGACTAATATTCTGGCCTTGAACGCCGCGGTGGAAGCCGCCCGTGCAGGCGAGCAGGGCAAGGGTTTTGCGGTGGTGGCTGGTGAAGTACGCAGTCTGGCCCAGCGCAGTGCGCAAGCGGCGCGTGAGATCAAGGGCTTGATCGAGCAGTCGCTGGCCAAAGTGAAAGAAGGGACTCGACAGGTGGATGAGGCGGGCAAGGTGGTCATGGAAGTGGTCAGCTCGGTACAGAGCGTAACGACCATCATGGCGGAAATCTCCTCGGCTTCAAACGAGCAGTCCGAAGGAATTGAGCAGGTGAACCGGGCGGTTGCGCAAATGGATGTGGTTGTGCAGCAGAACGCGGCCCTGGTCGAGCAGGCTACCGCTGCGGCGGGCTCCTTGCAGGATCAGGCGACCCGTTTGTCCGATGCGGTGTCGGCGTTCAAAGTCAGTGCGCAAGACATTATTGATGATCCGTTTGAAGCGCCCGAGCCGGAACGATTACGTTCTACCGAGCGTCTGTCGGCGGGGCCTTTTAGCGGGACCTTGGCCAGCCTGTAGTTATATGAGCACATCTGTGGAACCTTTTGTTTATACATTGCCCTCGATCCCGCAAGCCTCGAGGGCCGACTGTGAGCGAGCCGCGCGCTTGCTCAAGTCGTATGCGGGCATCATCTTAGGTACCCACAAAGAAGATATGGTGGCCCGCACATTGGGTATGCGCAGTCAGAGTGCGGGGCTGCGGGAGGTGCGTCAGTATCTGGATGTTCTGGAGCAGGACACGCATAGCCAGGAGTGGCAGGACTTCGTCAATGCCTTCACCATCAATCACACCGCATTTTTTCGCGAGCAGCATCATTTCGATATTCTAGGCAAGTTTGTCAGTACACGCGGCAAACCCCTGGATATCTGGTGCAGCGCCGCCTCTACGGGCGAGGAAGCGTATTCCATTGCCATGACGGTGCGCGAGCACTGTCCCTCGCCGGATGTGAACGTGTCGATTCTGGCCAGTGATATTGATTCGGCTGCCTTGGACAAGGCCCGACAGGGCATGTACACCCTGGAGCGCATTCAGCCCGTGCCCGATCTGTGGCTGCCGCGTTATTTCCAGCGTGGTGTGGGCGCTCGCAAGGGGCTGGCACGCGTCAAGCCCGTGTTGCGCAATATGGTGGAGTTCGAGGAGTTCAATCTGGTGGGCTCGGCCTGGCCTTCGACCAGCCGCTTTGATGTGATCTTTTGTAGAAACACCATGATTTATTTTGACCGGGACGATCAGACACGCATCCTGGAGCGATTCGCCGCCGTCACCAAACCGGGTGGCCTGTTGTTTGTGGGGCATTCCGAGAACTTCTCCTACCTGACCAAGGCCTTTCGCTTGCTCGGTCAGACGGTGTATGTCCGGAACTAGGGGCTATGGAGTCTTGCCAGGCCCTGAGCTCTGTTGGCGCTTGAAATCGGGATTATGAGTAGCATGAAGAAAATTCGAGTTTTGTGTGTAGACGATTCCGCCCTGGTGCGCAGCCTGATGGTGGAAATTATCAACAGTCATGCGGATATGGAAGTGGTGGCCGTGGCCCCCGATCCGCTGGTGGCGCGCGAGCTGATCAAAGAACACAATCCGGATGTGCTGACGCTGGACGTCGAGATGCCGCGTATGGACGGGCTGGACTTTCTGGAGCGCCTTATGCGCTTGCGTCCCATGCCCGTGGTGATGGTGTCCTCGCTGACCGAGCGCAATTCGGACGTGACCTTGCGTGCCCTGGAGCTGGGCGCAGTGGACTTTGTGACCAAGCCCAAGCTGGGCCTGCGTGATGGCTTGCTGGATTACTCGGATTTGATCGCCGACAAGATCCGCGCCGCGTCCATTGCCCGTCCGCGTCGTGCGACCCCGGCCCCGGCAGGGTCCGCTCCGGCTCGTCGCCTGACGCACAACTTTTCGACCACTGAAAAGCTGATCATGATCGGTGCATCCACCGGCGGCACCGAGGCCATTCGTCAGGTGCTGGAGCCTTTGCCGGCCAATTGTCCGGCCATCATGATTACCCAACATATGCCGGCCGGTTTCACGCGCTCGTTTGTGAACCGCCTGGATGGTCTGTGCTCCATGCAGGTGCACGAGGCCGAAGATGGTCAGCGTGTCTTGCCCGGCCACGTGTATCTGGCTCCTGGTGGCGTGGCGCACATGAAGCTGGCCCGCTCGGGTGCCAATTATGTGGTCAAGCTGGTGGACAGTGAACCCGTCAACCGCCACCGGCCCTCGGTCGATGTGCTGTTTCACTCTGCCGCCGAACTGGCCGGACGCAATGCCGTGGGGGTCATTCTGACTGGCATGGGCAAGGATGGTGCACAGGGCTTGCTGGCCATGAAACAGGCCGGTGCCATGACCTTTGCGCAGGACGAGGCCACCAGCGTGGTCTTTGGCATGCCGCGTGAAGCCTTGCAAATTGGCGCGGCGGATATCGCCTTGCCTTTGGGGCAGATTAGCGAACGAATTCTGGCCAGTGTGGGGGCCTTTGGGCACCGCGTATAAGCGGTCCTGAACGCACTGGCATGCTACTCATTTGGAGAATGTAAATGGTACAAAAAAATATAAAGATTCTCGTCGTCGATGACTTTCCCACCATGCGCCGGATCATCAAGAACCTGCTCAAGGATCTGGGATACGAAAACGTGGACGAAGCGGAAGATGGTCAGATGGGCCTGGAAAAATTGCGCAATGGCAATTTCGAGTTCGTGGTCTCTGACTGGAACATGCCCAATCTGGACGGGCTGGAAATGCTCAAGCAGATTCGTGCCGATGCCAATCTGTCCTCTTTGCCGGTGCTGATGGTGACCGCCGAAGCCAAGAAAGAGAACATTATTGCCGCCGCCCAGGCGGGCGCCAATGGCTACGTCGTCAAACCCTTTACCGCCGCAACACTGGAAGAGAAACTGAACAAGATCTTCGAGAAAATGGCCGGTTAATACGGAGTACGTCATGGATCCACAGCAAACACCGACTCATCCCGACCCCCAGAACGTACCGGTTGATCTGGTCTACCGCATCGCCAATCTGACCCGCCTGCTGCGGGAAAGCATGCGCGAACTGGGGCTGGATCAGGCCATTAAAGATGCCGCGCACGCGATTCCGGATGCCCGCGATCGTCTGCACTATGTGGCTCGCATGACCGAGCAAGCCGCCAACCGCGTGCTGAACGCCGCCGAGCAGGTGCGTCCTTTGCAAGAATCCTTGCAAGAGGACGCCCAGGCGCTGGATGCCGAATGGGAACAGTGGTTTGAACAGCCTCTGGACCAGGACCAGGCCCGCGAACTGGTCAAGCGTACCCGCGGCTTCTTGCGCGATGTGCCCGTCAAGGCCCAGCAGACGCAGGACAATCTGCTGGAAATCATCATGGCCCAGGACTTTCAGGATCTGACCGGGCAGGTGATCACGCGCATGCTGGGTGTGGTTGGCACCATCGAGACCGAACTGGTCCAGGTGCTGGTCGATAATGTCCCCACAGAAAAACGCGAAGAAACTCAAAGCCTTATCAACGGCCCGGTGGTCTCGCCGGTAGCCTCGGAAGTGGTCACCAGCCAGGACCAGGTGGACGACTTGCTGGCGAATCTGGGCTTTTAAGCCCCGCCCAAATTCGATCATCGCGTTCGCTTCAGAAAGGCGCTGCACCTTGCAGCGCCTTTTTGCTTGTGGGGAACAGCCTGCTTTTATCGGGCTTTCTCCGCGCTATCAGAGCCGCGGTGCTCTTTTAGAATGACCCCGCGGCCTGCAGTGCGAACGCGACATTCGTGCTGGGCGCGTGATTCATTCTTTCAATTCCTGCGTCTTGGCAGTCCATGGCAGAAGACAGCGATCTCGAAAAAACGGAACCGGCCTCACCCCGGCGCCTGGAAAAGGCGCGGGAAGAAGGGCAGGTGGCGCGTTCCAGAGAGCTGACGACATTCCTGATGCTGCTGGCCGGGATTGGCGGAATCTGGGCCGGGGCCAGCTATTTGTACGAGACTTTTGGCGGCATTGTGCGTCGCAGCGTCTGGTTTGATCCGCGCGTAGCGCACGATCCCAGCGCCATGGTGGTGCAGGCGGCCGGTCTGGCAGGCGAAGCATTAAAAGGTCTGGCACCGCTGTTCCTGCTGCTGGTTGTGGTCGCGATCTTTGCCTCTATCGCCCTGGGCGGCATGAGCTTTAGCGGCAAGGCCTTGCAGCCCAAGTTCGAGCGCATGAATCCGGCCAAGGGCATCAAGCGCATGTTTTCCATGCAGACCGTGATCGAGCTGATCAAGACCCTGGCCAAAGCCGGTCTGGTGGGTTCGGTGGCGGTGTATGTGATCTGGACCGAGCGCGAGCAGATGACGGCCCTGATGTATGTGCATCCCACGGCGGCCATTGCCACGGGAATGACACTGATCATCAAGTGTTGTGCCCTGATCGCCGCCAGCTTGCTGGTGATTGTCTTGATTGATGCGCCCTGGCAGTTGTGGAGCTTTTACAAAAAGCTGCGCATGTCGCGCCAGGATGTGAAAGAAGAACATAAGGAAAGCGAGGGTGACCCGCATGTGAAAGGGCGCATTCGGCAGCAGCAACGGTCCATGGCCCGTTCGCGCATGATGTCCCAGGTGCCGGGGGCCGATGTGGTGGTTACCAACCCTACGCATTATGCGGTGGCCTTGAAGTATCAGGACGGCAAGAGCGGGGCGCCCCGTGTCGTTGCCAAAGGCACGGGTTTGATCGCCGCCAAGATTCGCGGTCTGGCGGCAGAGCATAAAGTGGCCACGCTGGAGGCACCCGCGCTGGCGCGGGCCCTGTACTTCAATGTCGAACTGGAGCGCGAGATTCCCGTGGACTTGTACTCGGCCGTGGCCGAAGTGCTGGCCTGGGTTTATCAGCTTCGTAACTGGAACAAGGGGCAGGGCGAGCGCCCGATCATGCCCACCCGATTGAAAGTGCCGACAGGCATGGATGAAGGTCCACTGCGTTCGCGCAAACATTAAAAGCAATGAACAATTTTTTTGCCTTACTGAAACAAAACGGTGGTCAACACGCCCGGCTTTTAGCGGGTCCGGTGCTGATCCTCATGGTGATGGCCATGATGATTCTGCCCTTGCCACCGTTTCTGCTGGACCTGCTGTTCACCTTCAATATCGCCCTGGCTGTCATGATCCTGCTGGTGGCCATGTTCACCAAAAAGCCACTGGATTTTGCGGCTTTCCCGGCAGTGCTGCTGTTTGCGACCTTGTTGCGCCTTTCTCTGAACGTGGCCTCGACGCGAGTGGTACTGATGAACGGCCACAAAGGCCCGGATGCTGCCGGTCAGGTGATTGAGGCTTTTGGCCACTTTCTGGTGGGCGGTAACTTTGCCGTGGGCCTGATCGTGTTCGTGATTCTGGTCATCATCAACTTTGTGGTGATTACCAAGGGTGCGGGCCGTATTGCGGAAGTGGGGGCGCGTTTTACCCTGGATGCCTTGCCGGGCAAGCAAATGGCCATTGATGCCGACTTGAATGCCGGCCTGATTGGCGAAGACGATGCCCGTCGTCGCCGTACCGAAGTTTCGCAGGAAGCCGAGTTTTACGGCTCCATGGACGGTGCCAGCAAATTCGTGCGCGGTGACGCGGTGGCGGGTTTGCTGATCATGGTCATTAACGTGATTGGCGGTCTGATCATCGGTGTCCTGCAGCATGACTTGTCTTTCTCGGAAGCCGGTCGCGTTTACACTT
The DNA here is from genome assembly GCF_020496585.1 of Alcaligenes sp. 13f. Classification (NCBI taxonomy): domain Bacteria; kingdom Pseudomonadati; phylum Pseudomonadota; class Betaproteobacteria; order Burkholderiales; family Alcaligenaceae; genus Alcaligenes; species Alcaligenes sp. 13f. The sequence goes on along the minus strand of NZ_JAHKKC010000043.1, from coordinate 5,668 downwards.
TGTTGACCATTGGTGACGGTCTGGTCGCCCAGATTCCTGCCCTGATCATTTCCACCGCCGCCGGTGTGGTGGTGTCGCGTGTGGCGACGGATGAGGACGTGGGCCAGCAAATGGTCAGCCAGCTTTTCCGCAACCCCATGGTGCTGTATATCACCGCCGGTATTTTGGGTTTGATGGGACTGATTCCCGGCATGCCCAATCTGGTATTCCTGTTACTGGCCGCGATATTGGGTGCTGGAGCCTGGATGATGCAAAAGCATCAGGTCCAACAGCAGCAGCAAGCCAGCGAACCCAATGATGAAGTCTTGGCCGCGGCCGATTCTGCCGCCAGTGAAGCCAGCTGGAATGACGTGTCCATGGTGGACCCCCTGGGTCTGGAAGTGGGCTATCGCCTGATCTCCTTGGTGGACCATGCGCAAAATGGCGAGCTGCTACATCGTATCCGCAGCTTGCGTAAGAAGTTTGCGCAGGAAGTGGGCTTTTTGCCGCCCGTGGTCCACATTCGGGACAATCTGGAGCTCAAACCCAACGACTATCGCATCCTGCTGGCCGGGGTGGAGATCGGCCGTGGCACCGCCACGCCGGGGCAGTGGCTGGCGATTGATCCTGGTGGTGTCACCATGAAGTTGCCCGGCACGCCGACCACGGACCCGGCCTTCGGCCTGCCTGCCGTGTGGGTGGATGTCAGCATGCGCGAGCAGGCACAGATTGCAGGCTATACCGTGGTGGATGCCAGCACGGTGATTGCCACGCATATCAACCATTTGCTGCATCGTCATGGGGCCGATTTGCTGGGCCGTCAGGAAGTGCAGCAATTGCTGGATCACGTGGGCCGCGAAGCGCCCAAGCTGGTCGAAGATTTTGTGCCGCAAACCCTGTCCCTGAGCCTCTTGCTCAAGGTCTTGCGTGGTCTGCTGGCTGAAGATGTGCCGATTCGCGATATGCGTAGCATTGTGGAAACGCTGGCTGAACATGCACCGCGCATTCTGGCTCCCGGCGCGGTTCAGCCCGGCCAGGAGGCGGGCGAACTGCTGGCGGTTTTACGCGTGGCCTTGGGCCGTGCCATTGCGCAGCAGTGGTTCCCGGGCGAGGGCGAGCTGCGTGTGATTGGTCTGGATGCCCGTCTGGAGCGGGTCATGACGCAGGCACTGACCAGCAGCGGCGCGCTGGAGCCGGGTCTGGCCGAGTCGGTGCTGACCGATGCCATGCGGGCAGCCCAGTTCCAAGAAGAACATGGAGATCCGCCCGTGCTGGTTGTGCCGCCTATTTTGCGGCCTACCTTGTCGCGTTTCTTGCGTCACCACATCCCACAGCTGGGTGTCTTGTCCAACGCTGAAATTCCTGAAGAACGCATCCTTCGGGTCACCACCATTATTGGTCAGTCTGAATGAATATAAGTCGCTTTTTTGGTAGTACCAGCCGTGAAGCCATGCGCCAGGTGCGTATCGCTTTGGGGCCCGATGCCTTGATTGTGTCCAACCGTCGCGTGAATGGCGGGGTGGAGATTCTCGCTACCGATTCCAGCTCGGTTCCCGGTGGTGCCACTGAACGTGCGCCCATGCCCAGCAGCACACCGCATCAGGCCGCTGGCATACGTCAGCAGGAGATGGCCCCGCCACCGGCCGCCGACAATGTGATGGGTGCGATTGGGGCATTGCGTGGTGCCCTGGAAGGCCGCATGGACGATCTGGTCTGGAGTCATCAGATGCGGCGCACGCCGGTGGCGGTGAATCTGTTTCAGAGTCTCTTGTCGCAAGGTTTCAGTACCGCCTTGCTGCGTGCCATGCTCAAGCGCTTGCCCGAAGAACTGGGCGCGCGTGCGGCCTTGCAATGGGTGCGTACTGAACTGGAAACCCATTTGCCGGTGCTGCGCTCCGAGGACGCCTTGTGGCAGCCCGGTTTGGCCTTGGCGCTGGTGGGCCCCACGGGTGTGGGCAAGACCACCACGCTGGCCAAACTGGCCGCGCGTGCTGTGCGTCGCTTCGGTCCCGATAAAGTGGTTTTGCTGACTACCGATACCTATCGGATCGGCGCCCACGAGCAACTGAAGATTTATGGCGACCTGATGCGGGTAACCGTGCATATCGTGCAGGACGTAGCGCAACTGCGTAGCGTGATGCTGGGCGTGCGGCCTGATCAGGTGATCCTGATCGACAATATGGGCATCAGCCAGCGCGACCGTTACGTGCGAGAACAGGCTGCCTTGCTGGCCGGTGCTGGACGTCGGGTGCAACGTTTGCTGGTGCTTAATGCCGCCAGCCAGGGCGATACCCTGGACGAAGTGGCCCGTAGCTACACGCAGGACGGTGGTACACCGTTAAGCGGCTGCATCATCTCCAAGGTGGACGAGGCCATCAAGCTGGGCAGCCCGCTGGATACCGCCATCCGTTTCAAGCTGCCCATTCATTACGTGTCCAACGGCCAGAAAGTGCCCGAGGATTTGCGCTTCATGAGTGCAGCCGAACTGGTCGACTCTGCCTTGCAAGTGCGCGAGAACCAGCGTCCCTTGTACGCGCCCAGTTCTGGCGATCTGGCCGCCTTGCTGGAAAGTGGTGGTCAGTCTGCCCAGGAACAACAGGCCGAGGAAGAACGCCGTGTGCGCGTCTTGCCACGCCTTTTGTCGGCGGCCTCGGCTGGTGGGCCTATCGCCCTGGAGCAGGCCCGTCGCGCAGCGGCGGATCTGGACGAACGTCTGGCCTGCGCGGAAGCCTACGACTTCTGGCGCGATCTGCATGCACAAAATGCCCCCATTCAGGACGGGGCAGCAGCACAACGTGCCGAAGGCTTGATGCGTGCCGCGTGTCAGGAAGTCAGCGAAGGCAATGTGTCTCGCCTGCTGGTAATCCATGCCGATCATCAGCCTGCTGGCAGTCAGGAACAGTGCTCGTTCAGCTTCCTGTTCAGCCCCAAAGGTCAGGCCTTAAGTGTTCCGTACTATCAGCGCCAGACGCCCTCGCAATGGTCGGATGTGCGTGGCGTGCGCAGCATGGAACGGCCAGGTCCCGCGCAAGCCTTGAATCAGGCCATGCAGGTTCTGAATGCGCAGGCTCAGCCTGTGAATCTGCTGCATATTTTTGAGGGTGGTTCGCCCACCATGTGGCGTCAATGGGCCCATATGGAAGCCGACTGGCTGGCCCTGATTCCAGGTGCAACCTCCTTGTGGCACAAGGACGGCAAGACCACGCCCAATGCACTGAGCAAACAGCTGGCTTTCCACGCGATTCCGGATCTGGCTGCGCGTCTGCATCTGGAAACGCTGGGCCGTGCCAAGCTGGGTGAAATTGCCCTGTGGTACGCCGTCGAGCCGGTGCAGTTGCGACAACGCAATGCCGAGCCTGTGCATCTGGATCTGATCATCCTGCGCACTGTCCGTCGTCACGACGGCAAAGTGCTGAAAACCCGCTTTGCCTTGATGCACCAGTGCACAGGCTCCGAGGCCATCGCCCCGGCCAGCCTGGCATGCTACATGATGCTGCGTAGCGAAGTGCAGGAAATGGCCCGCCTGCTCAGTACCGTGCGCGGCATTCTGCCCGCCAGCAATTCCGAGTTCGAAGAAGAGCTTAACTTGCTGGCTGCAGCCCAATTGACGCTTGCTTCCTGGGACCTGCTGCAAGCGCCGGACAATCTGGGTGTGCGACAGCTGAGCGCGCGCTTGCTGGGCAAACCAAGCCTGAAATCTGGTCAGTCGGTCGATGCGCTGGTGAAGATGCTGGTGTTGAAGGAAGCGATGAGCTAAATTCAGCAAGATTAGCCTGCCGTGTGGCAGGCTTTTTTATTTCAAACGCTGCAAGTTGCTGCGTAGGCCCTGGAAGATGGCGTCTTTGATGTGTTCAGGGAAATGCGCTGGCAATCGTGCCGAGACATTTTGAATGGCTGGCTCTACAAGCTGGTGAAGGTCTCCGATCAAGGATTCAGTGGCTTGCTGTCCTATATAGGTTTTTCCTACGGCAAGCCAATGCCTGAGAAGCATTTCCTGCATCTTGTAGCGAGTATTGCTGGTGCGTAGTGCCATCGCCATTTTGACGCGCTGAATAGGGCATTGATTTTGTTTTGTGCCTACCCAAGGCCAGGCCGAGAGCACATCGTAAAGTGGTGCCAGACGGAAGTAGCCGCCAGGTTCTATGGCCAGACTGAAGTTTTTGGCATGGCCATCTGGGGCGGCCAGCAAGTAGAAGGCCAACAAGGTTTTGAAGAAAGCCTGTCGGTCAGCCAGAGCATTGGACGAGCCGGATAAGACCTGCATGATGGTATGGATGCCAGGGCCACCGTCGGATTCGTATTTGGCATGCGAGGGCAAACCGCTTGCCTGTAACAGGTCTTCATGGGGCAGGCGTATCAAATGACCATGACGGCTCCAGACACGGTCAAAGCGCTCCACGATGAGAACCTTTTGATCTTCAAACTGGCCAATTTGGGTGTGGGCGACATTCAAGCCCAGTTCTTTGAGCAGCTCCATGCAGAGCCATTCGTTTTCCACCGAGTGGCTCAGATCAAAGCGGACATTGCCCGCCAATCCCAAGGGTAGTTTCAAGATGTGTGAGCTGGGTGTCGATCCCTGGGGAATGTGCCATTGGCCTTGATGCCATAGCAGGGCCGTTTTTTCCTGGGCACCTGCCAGCGAAAAACGAAAGTCTTCGGGGGCCAGGTCCTGGCGGGCGGTAATTGTGCCGCGCAAATGCTCGGCAACGTCACTTTCGGTAAGAGGACGGGCCGTGAGGGTGTGAATCTCCGGCGCTGGAGAGTTCTCCGGCAGAAGTTGCACGGCACCAGCAGCATCCCGACCTATTGCTTCCAGCAAGGCAAACGTTTCCAGCGAGCGGGTTTTGAAGCGGGAGGCGATGCGTTGGCGAATCTCGGGATTGTCGGGGAGCAGATTTTCAAAGTAGTTGTCTACGACCTCGCCACGAAGTGCTTCATTGTTGAATGTAAAGGGCAGGGATAGAGACAGCGGCCGGCCTTGTGGATGGGTGATCCAGTCTGGCGCGTAGCTAAGTTGTGATGGGCCGCGGGCAGGCTTATGCCACTTTCCAACGAAGAGACCATTCATCCACAGGTCCAGAACAGGCATCACCACTCCATAGATTCCGGTTTGTCAGGCTCGTGAGCGTCAATAATGGAGATCTTGGCTTCCAGGACGGCCAGAACCGAAAACAGGTTTTTAAGCGATAGGCCAGACGCGTCATTTTCCATGCGCGAAATGGCTTGCTGCGTTGTGTTCAGCTTGTCTGCCAGCTCTATCTGACTCCAGCCTTTGCGCTTGCGCAACGAGCGGATGAGCTTGGGCATTTGCTCCGGGCTGTGCAGTGCAATGGCGTCTAGTCTTGTTGGCATCGCCTGGCTCCTGTGAATTCAAAATACAATAAATTTGATGTATTTTAAATATACATCGTTTTTGGTGTATTCAAAGAATACATCATATTTAATGTAATGGAGTTCAGGCATTCAAACGTTCGGGCGTTCAGCCCTTGTACCTTAGCGTGGCTTGCAGCGTTCTCCGTGTTCGGGCAGGACAAAAAAAGCGCCAACTAAATAGTTGGCGCTTCAGACTGCTGACAAACCCTCCCATAAAACAGCAGGCTTGTTCATAATACGTTCATGCTTAAGACCCCGACTGCTTATCAACATGAATGGGAAATGGTCACGCTGGACTCCTTGGTTCCGGGCGACC
>NZ_JAHKKC010000042.1:0-19718 GCF_020496585.1 Alcaligenes sp. 13f | reverse complement strand
GTGTGGAAAAGCGGGCAAGCCTTTGATCCGTCCAAACTATTACCTAAAACAGCTTGACCCAAACCATAGAACCTCGCGGGGTGGTTCGTCCCCCGGACGAACCACAAGCGTCCCGCTCAAACAGCAGGATGCTTGCACCCCTACGCTATCTCCTGCCCGCGGCAAGTACTCTGATCCGCCCTGACACCCCAGCAGGCCGACTGAACGGCTCACAAAGGCTTTTTCTCTACCAAGTCCTTGTTAATTCCTTGAAAAATAGGGCTTCTTTCCTTTCACCCTCCTCTGCCAGTGCCGTTTGGGCTTTAAGCAGTGTCACATGTTTTCTTGTGCGGCCCGGGTACGGCTTGGCGGGCGAGTCAGGGCTCTTGCCGCCGGCAGAGTGCTGGGGCGGGATGCAAGGGGCGTGCTGTTTGAGGAGCACGCTTGCGGTTTGTCCGGGGGACAAACCGCGCTCCGAGTTCACGACCCGCCCGCCCCGGCACTCTGACAAGGGAACCCACGCGCAGCGTGGGCAAGGGACCCGCCACGACAAGCCGTACCCGGGCCGCACAAGAAAACCATCCACAGGCCTCACGCAAAGCCCAAACGGCACGTCCAGAAGAAAGCCACCCCAAAAAAAACGACTCCCCGGCAACCCGCAACCCTTTAACCCAAAACTCAAAGCTCAAAAAAGCAGATACACGCCGTTTAAAAACCAAGACCAAGGGTTTAAAACCAACAATATCAATTTGACACATCTGCTATATTTTTTCCGACACAGGCCAAGGTACCACCCTTCATCAGCCCTGCCCCGATGCAGCAACAATGAACGCCCCACTCTAATCAAACTGTTTCCTCTACCTCAGGGGCCATCCAGTGCAAACAATATCTCGCGCTTTCAACACCTGCTTAACAATGAAACCAACAAAACTGTGTGCCGCCCTGGCGCTTGTCATTGCCCCACTGTCTGCTCAAGCCCTGGAAGACAGAATCATAGAAAACGCCTCGGGACGCCCCGTCTTTATCGCGCGTTTTTTTGAAATTGACGATGGTCCATTCGACGACGAGGGCACTACGTCCTCCTGGAGCTGGCAAGGTCATGAAGCTTACAAAAACGAGATCGTTGACGGCTTGGGCTATTGGGCTGAAATACTCCAGACCCAAGGTAACAATCCCCCAACCATCGTCAATATCGGTACGAGTAATGTGTCGGGCAACGCCTACGGTGGCTCACCCGAAGCCAATGACGGCCAAAGTCCGTTCACGCAAATGCAGCAAAATATCTTCGGCCTGTCGCCTGCCGCCGGCTCGCTACCGTTAGGTGGACATGGTTTGTTTGGCCTGGGCACAGACGACTACGCAACAGGTCCGGCGTTTACACAAACACCCCAGACCGGTAAAGACAGCGTACTCCTGACGACCATTCACGAGGTTGCTCATGGGCTGGGTATTTTGAGCAGCGTAGAAAACAGAGGCAATAAACAGGACATACGACCGTATTTCGCAAGCCAGCTGAGTAGCTGGACGCAACTGCTAAGGGACGACAACGGTAATCCGGCACAGGCAGGACAGAAAGTTCTATGCAATGGCTGCAACACCTCTTACGACCCTGATGCCTTCGATCTGCGGCAGGACAAGGGTTTCCTGGTCGGCGCCAATATCGAGCAAGTCCTGGCTGGAGGCCTGCAGGGTGTGCCTGTCAAGATACTGGGGGAAAACGGCGACGTAGATGACAACTTCATGAGCCACATCGAACTTCGAAACAGCGTCATGAGCCACCAGAATTTCCGTAACTATTCTGGCTTCATGGAAGCTGAACTGGCCGTTCTGCAAGACCTGGGCTACACCATTGACCGGGGCAACTTCTTCGGGCGCTCGATCTACGGCGATGGCCTTGAACTGGTGAATACACAAGGCTTCTTTGCCCGCAATGCCCAGGGCACCCACTACCTTCCAGGTCAGTACAACCAATCCACTTTAGGCTTGGGCCTGCATATCTATGGCAGCAATAATCAGGTCCGACAAGCCGCTGACCTGCTGGCAGCAGGATCAGGCGGTGCAGGCATACGGGTCGATGGCGAGAACAACACCCTTGTCATCGACCCAGGCGTCAGAATCTACGCAGATGGTTTGAACGGGCGAGGCGTTCAATTTGCCTATGGTCGCGGACACACACTGGTTCATCGCGGCGATATCCAGGCTAGCGGACCTCAGGGTGTAGGCCTGCGTTTTGATTTTGGCACCAACTCGCTAGGCAACGAGACCGAGCGACGTGGATCCTACATCCGTAGCAGCGAGGGCAGCAATGAAGCCCTGCTCCCCGAACTGAACGGCCCCCTGGTTCAACAAGCCGACATCAGCGGGCGAGTTGCAGGTCAAGAAGCGGCCATCCTGATCTCTGACAATGCCTACGTTGGGCGCATCAACCTGATGCAAGGCGCACAAATTGAAGGCGATATAGTGTCGCATTATGCAGAACGCGACGACAACAACAAGCTACGTCTGACTACGCTGTCCTTTGGTCAGGCTGCCGACAAGATGGGCCGCAGCATTGATCAGCCCGATGCCACATTCCACTTGAGCTACGCCGGCAACATCACCGGCAAAGACAATTTGGCCCTGTCATTTGACGGCGGCACAACGCAACTGAACGGCACCTTGCAGGTTCACAGCGCCACCATCAAGGAAGCGGCAACCTTGGGCGGGAATGCCAGCTTTGATCTGGCCAGCGGCAATGCTCTGATTAATGCCGGCACCCTGGCGCCCGGCAACTCCGTCGGACGCATCAATGTAAATGGCAACTTCCAACAAACAGCAACAGGCCGCCTGTTAGCCGAGTTTGAGGGCAAAGGCGGCCACGACACCCTTGCCGTCAGTGGCCATGCTGACCTGGCCGGCACGCTGCAACTGACGCCTGCCGCCGACTGGTATCAAAACGCCTGGTCCGTCGACACAGGCTCGTTTGTTGAAGCAACCAGCTACAGCGGCAGCTTCGGCACCACTCAAATCGCCTCCGTATCGCCCACCTTGCAATTTGACGTTGCTCCTTTGGGTAATGAGCGCTATCACTTGTCGGCCACGCGAGCCAACAATGCCTATAGCCAGTATGGCCGCGACGAGAACCAGCAAGAAGCCGGCCAAGCCTTGTTCAAACTAGCCGCCGCTGGGCCAGCATCCGCACAAGGCCTGTTCCAGACGCTCGACTTCTCCGCTACCGACGGTTCACAAATATCCGCCGCCCTGGACCAGATCTCACCGGCAGGCTACAGCGCTGCAATGGCCGGCTCCCTGATGCATGAGCGCTCGATCATGCAAACCGCCCGCCAAGGCCTGAGCCAAAGCATGCTGCGGCCCGGTACTGACTGGCAGGGCTACGCCTTGGTATTCGGTGCCAGTGGCGATCAAAACACGCGCGGGTCCATGCTTGGCTACGATGCCAACAGCTATGGCCTGATCGTTGGAGCTGGACGCGCCCTGGAAACGGCCCCCGACTTCGCCGTGGGAGCGCAGCTGGATATTTCAGACCTGTCGGTCAAGCCGGATGCCCCGTACTCCGGCAAGAGCAAAGCCACTGCGTTCGGCCTTGCAGCCCATCTGCAATACCGCCCCGGTGCTCGGGAAGGTCTTTTTGCATTCAGCGGGCTGCGCCTGGGTCTGGAACAAGCCGATATGCGCAGGCAAATTGCCATTGGAGACTACCAGGCCACGCACTCGTCTGACTGGACAGGACGCAATCTGTCGATTGACGCCGGCACAGGCTACCTGTGGCAGTTGAACCCATCCTTTTCTGTCGGACCCTTTGCCAGCATGAACTATGCCCTGGTGTCCCGCCCATCGGTCGACGAATCTGGCAATGCGGCCACTCGACTTCACCTGGACAGCAAGCGCGTAGACGCCTTGCGCTCCAGCCTGGGGCTGACGGCGGAATGGAAGCGCGCCCTGGCTGATGGCAGCAACTTGGCCGTGAACGTTGACATTGGCTGGAATCACGAATGGCTGGATCGCGACCTGACTCAAGCTGCCCGTTTCGCCATTGCATCCACAGATACGACGTTCAATACCCGCAATAGCGTACTGCCCCGCGACACGATGAGCCTGCGAACTGGCCTGATCTGGCAACGCAGTGAGCGTCTGTCGATTGGCACCAGCATCAGTTCACAGTTCGGCGGCGGGTATTCATCGCTGCAAGGACAGATGAATCTGCGCTGGGCGTTTTAAAAACAGATGGCCTCACACGGACCTGAACAGCAACTATAAAAAAGCCCCCGAGAGTCGTTCGACTCCCAGGGGCACAGGTCCGACAGCCTGCCCCCAAGCGGCAGACTACCGATACTCGATCAAAGTCCGATCAACTTCATTGCTTCTTCACGCGTTGCCACGGTGGCGTACTTCTGACGCATATCGAACAGGTTCGCCTCGTGTGGGCCAATCGCACGGTCACCCACGCAATCCGATACCACCAAGGGACGGAAACCCAGTTGCATCGCATCGACCACGCTGGAGCGCACACAACCACTGGTCACGGCACCGGCAACCAGCAGTGTTTGCACACCTCGCTGGGTCAACCACGCCGCCAAGGGCGTACCGAAAAACGCCGACGGCACATTCTTGCGAACGATGAACTCACCGGGCGCAGGAGCCAGTTCCGGCACAATATGGCTGTTGTGGGCGTCTTCGGTCAGACCCAGCATGCCGGGCACTTTGATGCTGAAGATGTTGTTATCAGCGCCATCGTCGGCATACACGATACGCGTATGCGCCACTGGCCAGCCCTGTTCACGCGCCGTTGCCAACAGCTTCTGTGTGTTCTCGATAGCTTCAGGAATATTGCCGCCACCAAACACGGCAGGATCCGCAAAGCCATTCACCAGATCAATAATCAACAAGCCGTAAGGAGCTTTAGGCTCCAATGTCGACCCAAACCCTTGTTGAGCGTAAACCGCTCCCTCATTCGTACTCACCAACGCCTCCGTCCAGTACTTTGCCATCACGCACGACAGCGCGGCCATCCAGGCTGACCGTGCAATTGCGCAAAGGAATATCAATGTGGCATGCGGTTGTGCGCTTGCCGCCAGCTTCATTGTTCGGGCCCAGGGAGAACAGGAAGTTACCCTCGAACGCACGCGCATCCATGCCAATGGTGTTCTCACGCGAGTACAGACCCAAGGTGGACCAGTGAGCGCGCGGCTGCAAACCCCAACCAATGTGGGAAATGGCATAACCTTCGGGATCGTTGAAGGTCTTCATGTATTCGTCCAGCAGCTCGGCTTCGATACCACCTTCAATCTTGGTGGCATAGCCGTTTTCCACGGTCAGAATGATCTGCTCGGTAGAGTATTTCTTCTGTGGCAACAGGATGTCGCCCTTGTCGATCACGATGGTGCCGTTAGTGCCCAGCTCGTTCGGCCAGGTCAGCACAAAACCGCTGGGCCAGTGGTCCCAACGACCGGGCTCATCCACAAAACCGTATTCACGAATCGCCGGGAATTCACCCAGCGGGCAACGCAGGTTCGTACCGGCAGGAGAGGTGATGCTCATTTCCTTGGCGGCCTTGATCAAAGCGGCCGCCGCAGTCACGCGTGTACGATCCGCTTCCGTTGGCACCGTGCGAACCAGAATTTCTGGTGGCTCCACGGCCAGCAGAATCTTCGTGCCCGACTTCAGAATGTCGATCTGCTCGGGCGAGAACAACAGAGTCATCAAGTCCAGCACCAGATCGCTGGCCTTCAAAGCCGCGATTGCCGCCTCATTACCCGTCAAAGGCGTCGTGCCCAGATAGGCCAGAGAGTCCCGGCTCAAGGCTTTTTCCGCGTTGACCGGCAACAAGTCCAGGCGATTCACAATTGCCCCCATGGACTGAGCGGCAATCTGCGCACACTGCATGGTTTGCGGGTGCGTGGTCGAGCTGGTCAGCAAGGTCACGGTTTGACCGGCCTGCAGCTTGGACAGGCGTAGCACTTCTTGCCATGCCTCGATAAGTTGGTAATCACTCACTGCCATCTTGTCTCTCCTTGTGAAAGGTTCCGACACTGACGCGGAACCTTTGCATCACGACGGGCCGCCCATGCGGCCCTTTCAACATCACACCAAGCGCTGGCCCAGGAAATCACCGAAAGCTTCGTAAAAGCCTGCTTCGTTATCCCAAGGAATCATGTGACCGGCATCAGGCACGCGAACGTGCTGAACGCCAGGGGCCAGCTGCTGAATCTCGGCCACATCTTCATCACGCACCACGTCACCACGCTCGGCTGTCATCAGCAAGGCAGGCACGGTCAAATGCGGGAAGTCGACATGAATATCGTCGGTATGAAAGCCCTCAAAGCTGGCCAGAATCGCAGGCTCATGGCAGGTGTGCAGCCACTGGGCACGCAATTGCAATTGCTCTTCGGTCCAGGTCGGGCAAAAGGCACGCATGTCTTCTGCAGTGCAGCCTTTGCGAGCCATCGCCATGGAATCCACGTACCATGGCAACTTGGAGGGATAAGCGCGACGACCTGGGCCAGACACTGGCGGATCAACCATCACCAGACGGTTCAGGCCATCGCTGTTCTTGTGAGCGGCACGCAAACCAATGCGGGCACCCATGGAGTGACCGACCACGATGTAGTCCTTCAGGCCCAGCGCCTGAGCCAGTGCAATCAAGTCATCCGCCTGCGCATCCAGGCTGTAATCCATACCTTCAGCCGCTTCGCTCAAACCGCGACCACGTACGTCTTGAATGTAGGTATCAAAGTGCTTGCCGAACTGCTCGCCCACAAAGCCCCAGGTCACAGCCGGACTGGTGATACCAGGAACAATGATGACGGCTGGGCGCTGATCGCGACCCTCGCTGGAGCCACCGTAACGCAAGTAATGCTGACGAATGCCATTGGCATGAACATGGCCGCCGTAAAGAAAGGTACTCATTAATCTGTCCTTGGATTGAAACCGTCAGGCCCTAAGCCCGACCCATGAAAACTGCTGCTGCCTAGGCCATTTGAGGCGTAGCAGCCAGCGCGGCCCGGACCACATCCGGTGTAAAAGGCACCTGCCGAAAACGTCGGCCAGTTGCATCAAACAAAGCATTGGCAATGGCCGAGGCACAGGGTACGGAGGCGGATTCGCCCGACCCCATAGGCGGCTCGGACTGCCTGTCCATCAAAATCACCTCTATGGGCGGGATACGCGGGAAATCCACAATGGGATAGGCACCCCACTCCGCACTGACTACGCCCTGTGCGTTAAAGCGCACCTGTTCATACAACGTGCGGCTCAAGGACTGAATCACATTGCCGTGAATCTGGTGGCGCACACCGGCCGGGTTCACCATCTGCCCGGTATCCTGACCCACATAAATCTTCTGCACGTCGATCACGCCCGTTTCTATATGGACCCGCAAATCCAGTAACCAGGCTGACCAGGCCGCCCCGAAACCAGGGAACTTGCTGTGTATATAACGGGCGTACGACAGACCACGGCCATACAAATAGCCCTGCTCATCCGGCTGCCCGCGCGAACCACGCTGCCCAATCTGCCAGTGCCCCTTATCCGCCACCGCCTGCAGCAGTTCCTGAGCACGTTCATCCTGATCCAGATAACGCAGGCGATAGGTCAAGGGGTCCACACCCGCTTCCACTGCCAGCTCATCCAGAAAGCAGTCATGCGCAAAAGAGTTGGGCATGGCCGACACGCCGCGCAACCAGGAAGCGCGCACAATCGCGGGCATGTCCTGACACACAATGCGCTGCTTGGGATAGCTGTAAGGCGGTACGGCCGTACGGTCCCCCATTTCCAATTGACGGGGGGCCGCCGACTCCCGCCCCGTCAGCAAGAGCGCCAGATTCGGCGCATCGTTGGAGGGGTAATGGGTCACAAAATCGTAATGACGCAGTTGCCCTTGGGCATCAATGGAGCCTTCGACATCCATCAACTGAGCAGCGCCTTTAGGCTCCCAGCCGTGCTCTTGTTCTCGCGTCAGTTGCACACGCACCGGCGCACCTACGGCTCGGGACAAGAGCAAGGCATCCGCACACACATCGTCAGCACAATTACGGCCATAGCAACCGGCCGCTTCGTGACGGATGATCTCCAGACCGGCCTCGTCCTCGTCCAGCAACTGGCTCAAATGAACGCGCAACATATGCGGGTTCTGCGAGCCTGACCAGATCCGGCTATGACCGGGCTGATAGTCCGCCACCGCGCAAGACGGACCAATAGAGGCATGGAGTTGAAAAGGCCAGACATAGCTACGCTTCAAGCGTTTGCCTTCTGGCGGCAGCTCGTCAAAACCCGGCCCTTTATCGGCCAGCAAACGCTCTGTCATGGGCTGACGACGAATCAACTGCTCCAGATTGCTCATATCCTCCAGCGGAGGAATCGCTTTCCAGCGCACTTTCAATTCGCGGGCAGCACGCATGGCGTGTTCTTCACGACGCGCGACCACACCAATAAAGTCGCCAATCACCACGACTCGCACATCGTCGCCAATATGACGGATGGACTCCTCGTCCACGGATTCCAGACTGCGACCGATGAAGTCGCCGCTATCACGCCCTGTATAAGGAGGACGCACAACGCGGCCATGCAACATACCGGGCACGCGCACATCGTGCACATACACCCACTGCCCTGCGACCTTGCCCGGAATATCGACACGCGCCTGGGCTGTCCCTACAATGCGCAATTGTTCGGCCGGTTTGGTGGGAGTTTCTTTATCCAGATAGGCCCGCAGTTCCAGACCCTCCAGCAGTTTCCAGTACGTCAGGCTGCGCCCGTCCGGGGCAATGATGGTGCCGTCTTCCACGCGTAATTGATCGGCAGGCAGTGCCCAGCGTTCTGCGGCTTGTGCCAGCAGCAATTGACGTGCCTGAGCCGCCGCCTTGCGCAGCGGTACAGCATGAATCTGAATCGAAGCACTGGCGATGGTGGGGCCTTGATTGGGCACCGCATCGGTATGACCCAGCACCATTTGCACGCGTGCCATGGGCACATCCAGCTCGTCGGCCACAATCTGACTCAGTGCAGTTTGAATGCCGGTACCCAGATCCACGTGCCCATTAAAAGCGCGCACCCAGCCCTGTTCGGACACGGCGACAAAGACATCGTCGTGCGCCTGCAAATACTCGGACACCACGCCGGGCTGGCCGGGCGAAGGCTTGGGAGGCCGCGCCGGTGCCGCTAAAATCAGCAAGGTGCCAGACGCCCTGAGCAAGTCTTGCTGCTGGTGGCGCGGCGCATCGTAAGACATCACACTCTCCTGGCTGGGCTTTATATAAGGGGCTGGAAACCGGCCATCAGGGCTCCATCCCTGAAAACCTGCCTGAAACGCCCCCTGGCAAAACATTGATTACTAGCGTACACGCCCTAATAAAAACAAATGCAGTGCGCTTCAACCCATTTATCGCAACTACTATAAAGAGAAAATCAAGGGCTTAATAATCAGTGTAAACCCTATATTAAATAAGATTAGACCGAATTTCGAACGGCTTCCCAAGAGAGCTTTGATTGATACCTCAAGGGAGTAGTAGAATCTATTTACTCGATAAATTAAAGTGTATACACTTAATTTAAGCATATCAATACCGAGCTGATAAAAGCACCGCACACGCTGTCCGACAACAAGGTGCGATCTACCAAAGGTGAAACCCATGAACCCTTGTACTCGCCCGCATACTTTGCGGGTCAATCAAGAGACCCACATCATCGAGGTGGAACCCGATACGCCGCTGCTTTATGTATTGCGTAACGACCTGGAACTGAATGGCCCCAAATTCGGCTGTGGCCTGGGTGAATGTGGCGCCTGTACGGTGCTGGTCGATGGTGTAGCCGCCCGCTCCTGCGTTGTGCCTGTCAGCCTGGTAGAAAACCGTCATATCACTACCTTGGAAGGCTTGACCCGGAACGGCCAGCCTAATGATGTTCAGCAGGCATTTATTGACTGCCAGGCCGCACAATGCGGCTATTGCCTCAATGGCATGGTCATGACTGTGCAGGCCCTGCTGGAACGCAATCCGCAAGCCACCGAAGAGCAAATTCGGGACGAGCTGCGCTATAACCTGTGCCGTTGCGGCACGCACGTAGAAATCATGCAAGCCGCCGTACGCGTCGCAAAGGCCCGGCAATGAGTCATTCAGTACAAGACCTTTCCCGAGCGTTGTGGCCGGAACTGCCTGCTGGCACCAGCCTGCTGCATGGCGCTGTTGTACGCCCTCCTTACTGGTCGTACGAGAACGGGCAGTATCTGGGTGCTGAATTACAGACCGTAAACCAGCAGGCCGCCCTGCAAGTGCCTGGTGTCGTGGCCTGTGTGCATATGGGCAATTTTCTGGGTGTGCTGGCGGTGCAAGCCGAGCAGGCTCAGCAAGGCGCTGCTTTGCTGGATGCACGTTGGGCTACGCCCGTAGCGGCAAACCAGGCTACGCTTCCAGCGAATGAGGATGTTGCTGCTACGCTTAGCACCCCCGATCAAAGCTATGAATGGCAATCTGCCGCCGAGCATCAGGAAACTGCCTGGGCCCGTGCCTGTTATCACGACAAACAGCTTTATGTTTGGGCGCATACGCAGCGCCCCGCGGCCCTGCTGATTGAGCTGCAAGCCTTGAGCGGCCTGCCCAGCGAACAGATCCATTTGCAGGATATTGCCGGCAATCAGGCCGATGCTTACGACTGTGCCATGGATGCGGCAGTCATGGCCTTTGGGCGCCCCCAGGCCGTACAAGTTCGTGCCAGCCACAGTGCAGACACCATCCGCCTGAGTGTCTTTAAAAGCACTGCAGAGCCAAACGATCTGAATGCCCATTTGCGGGCCACCCGCTGGCAACTGAATACCTTGTCCGGTGCGCGCCCTTCTCTGGCGGCCATTCTTTGCGGTCAGCCAGGTTTGCCCAGCAGCGGCCCGGCCGTAAAAAGTGATTACTTCTCCGCCCCTACACCTAACTATGATGGCGCAGCCGCCAGCAGCGACCCCGACAGCCTGGCCCAAGCCACGATCTTTGCTCAAGAGTCGCAGTTCGATCAAGACTGCCACAGCCTGGGACTGGACCCCTTGGCGGCACGACTGGAACAAGTCAGTAGTCCCCAAGGTCGAGATCTTCTGCAACGGGTTGCCGAACAGTCGGACTGGTCCGAACCCTTGCCCGCCCATCAAGGCCCTTTACGCAAGGGTCGCGGGCTGGCCTACAGCCATATTGTTGAACACGTCCCCGGGCAAGCTGCACGCGAGCAGTGGTCCGCCTGGGCTGTCGATGTCAGCGTCGATACCCGCCAAGGCACACTCAGCATAGACAAGCTGACCATTGGCCACGACAGCACCGAACTGGGCAATGCCGAGCAGGCCCCAGAGTCTGCACCCGCCTTGGCCGACCGACTAGGCCGTTGGGCACAGCAACTGCTAAACAACGGCGTGGGCAAAGGCGTTGAAGGTCATAGCGACAGCCCCGTCAAAGAAACAGCCGACAAGCCAGCCGTTCAGCTGGTCAAACGGGAGTCTGCCGTAGGCCAGCCTTTGGCCTGGAATCAGGGCGTGGAACTGCCTGCCGCTGCCGCCATTGCCAATGCAATTTTCAATGCCAGTGGCATACGCCTGACCAGTGCGCCCTTTAGCGAACAGTCTTTGACACTGGGCTATCAGGCCGATAAGACAGGCAGCAGCAAAAAACGCAAAGCCTGGTGGGGTGCCTTGGCCGCGGTCGCCACCGGCACAGTCTTGAGTGCCCTGCCCTGGCGACCTGCCATTGCACCGGTCGGCCAAGTGGATACCTCCATCTTTTCAGAGCTGGCCATCGAACGCGGCCGCCTGGTTGCGATTGCGGGCGACTGCATGGTCTGCCACACCGCTGAAGGCGGCACACCCAATGCGGGCGGTCTGGGTTTGGATACGCCGTTTGGCACGATCTATACCACCAACATCACCCCGGACAAAGAAACCGGCATAGGCAGCTGGAGCTACAAAGCCTTTGAACGTGCCATGCGCGAAGGTATTCATCAGGACGGTCGCCACCTGTACCCGGCCTTCCCTTACACGGCCTTTGCCAAGATCAGCGATGAGGACATGCAGTCCCTCTATGCCTACTTGATGACGCAAGAGCCGGTGAAATCCGAAGTGCCTGAAACCAAACTGCCCTTCCCCATGAATATGCGGCCTTTGGTAGCGGGCTGGAACCTGCTGTTTCACCGTGATCCGAATGCCTACGTGCCGGACCCCACGCAAACCGTGCAATGGAATCGGGGCGCGTATCTGGTTAACAGCAGCGGACACTGTGCGGCCTGCCATAGCCCGCGCAATATGCTGGGTGCCGAGAAAGGGGGTGAAGCGAATTTCCTGGCCGGTGGTTTTGCGGACAACTGGGAAGCGCCTGCACTCAATAGCTTGTCCAAAGCCCCCATCCCCTGGACAGAGCAGGAGCTATACCAGTACTTGCGTACCGGCTATTCGCCCCGTCATGGCGTGGCAGCAGGACCAATGGGACCGGTCGTGGCGGGTTTGGCAGAACTGCCTGAATCCGATGTCCGCGCCATGGCGCATTATCTAAGCAGCCTGAACCCGGTCGAGAGCGAACAAGAACAAACGCACGCCGCCCAGGCCGCGCTTTTGGAGCAGAACAGCCGCAGCAATAAGGAAGTGATGTTGATGCCGGGTGAAAACCTGTTCAACGGCGCTTGTGCTGTCTGTCACGACCCGCGCGGTGGGCCGGTGCTATTTGGTGCCCGCCCGTCCCTGGCCTTGAACAGCAATCTGCACAGCGAGCATCCGGACAATACGATTCAGGTATTGATGCACGGCATTACCCGTCCGGCACAGCCTGCTCTGGGCTCCATGCCCGGTTTCAAGAACAGCATGAATGACGAGCAGATGGAAGATTTGCTCAACTATATGCGGGCGCGCTTTGCACCGGACAAACCAGCCTGGACCGGGCTGAAAGACAAGATTGCGACCATACGGGAGCAGAAGGGACACTTGTAGACGGGGGGTGTCCGCAGAGAGTGTTTGGACACGTGGCAAACGAAACAAAGGCGGCTGCAAGTTTTCACTTGGCCGCCTTTGTTTTATGGTTAACATCGCCTTCAGACTTGCTTAAAGCAGAAACTCTCAAACTTGGCCCAGGCCAAGCCCAAGATCCCAGTCTGGCCCGGACTCAAAACCCATCAGCCGGAAAAACCACCGGCCTCCAGGAACTTCTGCTCTTCCACCGTGGTAGTACGCCCCAGGATCGAATTACGGTGCGGGAAGCGACCAAAGCGCTCCACCACATCCAGATGCTCCTCAGCGTGGTCCAGCCAGGGACGGCCAATTTCCTGATTCAGACGCACGGCCTCTTGCTGATCGGCCAGGTTCTCTGCATGGGAATACGGCAAGTAGCAAAACACCCGACGCTCCACCGGAATCTGTTTATCCAGCCCCTTGGCCACCATTTCCTTGGCAATCGCCAACCCCTTCTCATCGGTCGCATACATGCGCGTGGTATTGCGAAAAGAGTTGCGCGGAAACTGATCCAGCAGAATCAGCAAGGCATAGGCTCCTTCTGCCGTCTGTGCCCAATCATCCAGCTCGCCCTTGGCCGCACGTTCGTGCCAATCCAAAAACCGTTCGCGAAATTCCCGGTCAAAGTCATCGGACTTGCGAAACCATTTCTCTGGCCCTGATTCAATCCAGAAATCAATCACTGCCTGAGGATTGGGACTTGCATCTGCCATGGTGTTCTCCTGAAGCCGGTCTGGCCTCCAATACGGGGAGGCCCAAAGTTAGACGGACAGGTAAGTGCGCCGCACTTGCTCGTTGGCACTTAATTCCTGCATGGCGCCACTGTACCGTATTTGCCCCTTTTCCAGCACATAAGCCCGATCCGACACCAGCTCGGCAAAATGCAAATTCTGCTCGGACAGCAAGATGCTGACACCGGCCTGCTTCAGCTCCAGAATCATGTGCACCATCTGCTCCACAATCACGGGAGCCACGCCCTCGGATGGTTCGTCCAGCAAGACCAGATAAGGATTGCCCATCAAGGTGCGCGCGACGGTCAGCATTTGTTGCTCGCCCCCGCTCATCTGCCCACCGGGCCTATCCTGCATTTGACCCAGATTGGGAAACAGGCTGTACAAGCGCTCGGGCTGCCAGTGCGGAGCTGCTGTACCATCCGGCCAGCGCCGTGCTGGCTGACGTCCCACTTCCAGATTTTCCGTGACGCTCAGGTCGGTAAAGATACGCCGGTCTTCGGGCACAAAGCCCAAACCCGCACGTGCGATTTCAAAGGGCTGCTTGTCGTGAATGGCCTGGCCCATGAATTCAATATGACCGTCGCAGCGCTCCATCAAACCCATAATGGATTTCAAGGTAGTGGACTTGCCCGCACCGTTACGCCCCATCAAGGCGACCACTTCACCACGTTGCACGGTCAGTGACAGGTCAAACAAGATATGCGCGGCACCGTACCAGGCATTCAAGCCATCCACACTTAGCAAAGGCTGCTTGTCGGCCACGCCTGTGGCAACCCGCTCAGAACCGGCTACTAAATCCTGCGTCATGCTGGCTCCTTGTTCTCGAATGTTTTGCCTGTACCAAAGTACACCTCCTGCACCTTGGGATGCTGACGGATATAGTCCGCATCCCCTTCTGCCACCAGCCGACCACGGGCCAGCACCAACATGCGGTCCGAGTGCTCGAACACCACGTCCATGCTGTGCTCGGTAAAGAGCACACCCATATTGCGTTCGATCACCAGCTTTTTGGTCAGGCGCATCAACTCATTACGCTCTTTGGGTGCCATGCCTGCCGTGGGCTCATCCATCAGCAAAAGACGGGGATCGTTGGCCAATGCAATCGCCAGCTCCACCCGCTTCACGTCCCCGTAAGCCAGCTCGCTACAAGGGCGTTCAGCCTGCGCCAGCATACCCACCTGATCCAGCAAATCCAGCGCACGAGCCCGTTCGAACTGAGCCGCCCGACGCCAGAAGGAAAACAGTTTTTTCTGATGTGCCAGCAAGGCCATCTGCACGTTTTCCACCACCGTCAGAGACGCAAAAGTCGCAGCAATCTGAAAGGTACGGCCCACCCCCAAGGCAGCAATCTTGCGCGGGGCCAGCCCTACCAGTTCCTGATCGCCCAAACGCACTGACCCGGCTGTAGGCGTCAATTGCCCGCCCACCATATTGAAGGTGGTGGTTTTGCCAGCCCCATTGGGGCCGATCAAGGCCAGAAACTCTCCGGCCCGCACATCAAACTCGATACCGTCTACGGCCAGATTGCCGCCAAACGCTTTTTTAAGACCTCGTACTTGCAGCAAACTCATGACGATGCCTCCGGTGCTACGCGGCGATGCGCCCAGCGTTTGAAAAAGCCGGCAATACCCTGCGGGAAAGCCAGAACCAGCAGCAGAATCACGCCACCGAACAAGGCGCGCCAATACTGCGTGATGCCCAGGAAGAAATCCTGCAGCAAAGTGAATACGGCTGCACCCACCACTGGCCCAACCAGAGTTTGCAAACCACCCAGCAAGACCATGACCAAGCCATCCACGGACTTGTTCACTGCGATCACTTCAGGCGAGACGCTACCTTTGGAAAAGACAAACAAGGCACCGGCCAGACCGGCAAACGTACCTGCCAGAATAAAGGTCAGCCACTGCACACGCTTGACGGGGATACCAATGGCCTCGGCCCGCAAGGCCGAGTCCCGGCTGGCACGCATGGCGTAGCCAAAGGGGGAGAACAAGATGCGACGCAACAGGAAGGCCGCTGCCACCACCAGCAGCAAGGCAAAGTAATAGTAGCGATCACCCGACAGCCATTCCGCAGGCCAGATACCGACCACGCCATTGGAGCCACCCGTAAAGCTGTCCCACTGATACACAATCGACCAGATAATCTGTGCGAAAGCCAAGGTCAGCATGGCCAGGTAAACACCGGACAAACGCACGCAGAACCAGCCAAAGATCAGCGCACCCAAACCTGCGACAGCTGGAGCCAAGACCAGAGACCAGCCCATGGACAAGGCCGCCGCTTTGAATAGCAGGGCAGCCGCATAAGCGCCTAGACCAAAGTAAGCAGCATGACCAAAGGAGTTCATGCCCCCTGGCCCCATCATGAAATGCAGGCTCAAGGAGAACAGGGACAAAACCAGAATATCCAGAGCCAGCACGGGCGCATACGGGAACCAGTCGCTCATCAAAGGCAAGGCCGCCATCACACCCAGAACCACCAGCACCATGATCTGGAACGCTCCACTACCAGCACGCAGGGGCGCTTCGATAGGAGCCGAGTTACGGCTGACAGCTTGAGCACGCCCGAACAAGCCCCAGGGCCGGAACACCAGCACCACGGCCATGAAGATGAATTCCACCACCAGCGTCAACTTCGGAAAGGCAAAGTCCACACCAAAGAAGGTGACCGTGCCCAGCGCAATACACAGGGCCTTCAATTCAGCGACAATCAGGGCAGCCACGTAAGCACCGGGGATGGAGCCCATGCCACCGACCACCACAATCACAAAGGCATCCCCAATCACGCTCAAGTCCAGCAGCAGATTGGCGGGCTGACGCGGCAATTGCACAGCACCACCCAAACCCGCCAGGAAGGCACCCAAGGCAAACACACCCGTAAACAGCCAGGCCTGAT
Organism: Alcaligenes sp. 13f; assembly: GCF_020496585.1. Classification (NCBI taxonomy): domain Bacteria; kingdom Pseudomonadati; phylum Pseudomonadota; class Betaproteobacteria; order Burkholderiales; family Alcaligenaceae; genus Alcaligenes; species Alcaligenes sp. 13f. The sequence goes on along the minus strand of NZ_JAHKKC010000042.1, from coordinate 3,152 downwards.
TCACACCCAGCGCACCCAGCATTTGTCTGTCGTGGGTCGCGGCGCGCACCAGCACCCCCCATCGGGTACGGGTCAGCAAGAGCCACAGCAAGCCCAGCACTACCGGACCGATCACGATCAGCACCAGGTCATAGACCGGGAAGAAGCGACCTGCAATGGAAATAGAGCCGTTCAAACCCGGAGCCAGCGGCCCCAGCAGATCTTCCGGCCCCCACACGGCCAAAGCGCCATCATTAATCACCAGCACCAGGGCAAAAGTGGCCAATAACTGGAACAGCTCGGGCGCTTTATAAATACGCCGCAGCAGCACGATCTCTAGCAAGGCTCCCAAAGCGCCGACCAGCAAGGCCGCCACAATCAAGCCTGCCCAGAACCCCAGCGCCGAGCCCCCCATGAACTGCACGGTGGAGTACGCCATGTAGATGCCCAGCATATACAGGGAACCGTGTGCAAAGTTGACGATGCGTGTCACCCCGAAGATCAGGGACAAACCCGCCGCCACCAGGAACAAAGACGATGCCTCGGCCAGCCCGTTAAGGAACTGCACCCATAAACCCGATAAGGCCATTACTGCCTCGCGTCAGAAGTGGCGCGCCAGACGGCGCGCCGATCTACGAAATACTGCGTTGTTGGAATTATTGATTGGCCGCGGCAGGACGCCACTGGCTGACTTGCTCATCCGTAGGCTGTACATCTTTGCCATCGGCGTAACGGATATTGGTCATGATGCCCTTGCCGTCTTGTTTGGCCAGCACACCCACATACGCCCCCTGCGTGGATTGCTGATCTTGCGTACGGTAAGTGATGGGACCAAAAGGTGTGACCACATCCAGACCACGGAAGGCTTTGATCATGGCTTCCGTGTCGGTAGAACCGGCTTTTTCAATACCGGCGGCAATCGACACAATGGTGCTGTAGCCAATAATCGTGCCCAGGCGTGGGTGCTCTTTGTACTTGTCCTGATAGGCTTTCAGGAAGGCATTGTGCTCGGGCGTGTCGATGGCGTACCAAGGGTAGCCTGTCACAATCCAGCCTTCTGGCGTTTCTTCACCCAAGGGGTCCAGATACTCCGGCTCGCCAGTCAACATGCTGACTACTGGCAAGGCAGGGCTGAAGAACTGGCGCTGATTACCAGCCCGAACCAAACGAGCCAGGTCGGACGCAAACAGCACGTTAAAGACCGCATCAGGCTTGGCTTCGGACAAAGCCTGCACTACGGCACCAGCATCGACCTTACCCAGAGGAGTAGCCTGTTCAGCCACGAACTCGATATCGGGCTGGGCTTCTTTCATCAAGGTCTTGAAGGTGGCAACAGCGGACTGACCGTACTCGTAGTTGGGGTACACAATGGCCCAACGCTTCTTGTTCAGCTTGACGGCTTCCGGCACCAGCATGGCCACCTGCATATAGGTGGAGTTACGCAGGCGGAAGGTGTAGCGGTTGCCATCAGCCCAGACGATCTTGTCGGTCAAAGGCTCGCTAGCCAGAAAGAATACTTTTTTGTGTTTGGCAAAGTCGGTAATGGCCAGACCGATATTGGACAGGAAGGTCCCGGTCAGCACATCCACTTTTTCACGCGAGATCAATTCCTCGGCCGCACGTACCGCATCGCCGGGATTGGAGTTGTCATCCTTGATGATCAATTGCAGCTGCTTGCCGTGAATCCCCCCGGCCTGATTGATCTGCTCAACCGCCAGCTCCATCCCGTTTCGATAGGGCCCCAAAAACGCGGGCTGGGATTTATAGCTGTTCAGCTCCCCGATCTTGATCACCCCCTCGGCGGCAGCGGTGGCCCCCAAGGTTTGCAACATCATCGTTCCTGCCAGTGCTACCCCTGCAAATGTCTTGTTCATTGTCTTCTCCGTGGGCTTGTGAGGCGAAACACGACTCAGCAACTTGTCTTGTTTTAGTGATTTAAAGTGTACACATGGTATTTTTGGGAGTAAATCGGCCAAGACCTAGGGATATACCCTTGAACACTTTAAACATAAAACACAACAAACCAAGCAGAAAGCCGTTACAGCAAGGAGATCAAGAAGAAATGAGCAGAAAAAGTAGATAGCCTGAAAAGAAGATAACTACCGATATACAGTGACTACACTTAATAAGCCCAAAGATTAAAACGCAACCACCCCGCCTGGTTCCTGCACGCGCCGAATCATGGTTTTCATAAACTGCTCCATCATATCCGGCAAAGGGGAAGCAAACGGCTAAAAACGCTAGAAAGGCTTATAAGCTACTGCTCTGGAGTCACCGCGCCAAAGTGGCAATCAGCCACTGCGAGTCTCGTGAACTTTCTGCCCCGCCGAGGGTAAATCGTATAACTGAGGGGTGCGCGTTGGGTTGAAGTCCTGCCATTGGCCATCACTCCAATTGCCGTTGGCCCATTCAATCGCGTAGCCCCCATTGCGCAGCAATTCGCGCACTAGTACCGCTTCCTCGGCCGACCCCAGACGCGCCGCCAACATGACGCCCGAAACACGATTCAAAGGCTCTTTTTCAGGCTTATGGCCACCCAGCTTCACGATCCCGCCCACCATGGCACCGATGTAAGCCCCCAAAGCCGCAAAGGCAAGCAACAGCAGCTGAGGCCAGCTTGTCATGCTCAATAACCACCAGCCCAGGGCGATCCCCAAGACGGCCCCTAGAACGACACCCAGGATGGCACCCAAACCACCTCCTCGGGCAGCCTTGTCCAAAGTTCTGTCACCTCCAATCGGATACTGCGCATGCTGACCTCCTGGTTTAAGGTAGAAAATCTGCAGATCCTGACTTTCCAAGCCCAGCCCCTGCAGGACTCGCGCAGCTTGTTGGGCCTGATCAAACGTATCGAATTCCGCCGCAATAATGCGTTCCATAACAAGGCTCCCCAATAAATGTGTTCACCAAAGAACCAGCAAGTTTCGTTCCCAAACCCCGCTTCTACTGGGGAAATCCTCTAGAAGGTTTCACCTGGAAATATCAATACCTAAAGAATTTTGACGTTATATTCTCAAGAGATAAAAAAACGTAGCCTTCCAGGCTATCAGACTGCTGACAAACCCTCCCATAAAACAGCAGGCTTGTTCATAATACGTTCATGCTTAAGACCCCGACTGCTTATCAACATGAATGGGAAATGGTCACGCTGGACTCCTTGGTTCCGGGCGACC
>NZ_JAHKKC010000041.1:0-20215 GCF_020496585.1 Alcaligenes sp. 13f | reverse complement strand
TTCACGCGCCTGCGAGCTTGCCCCCGGCCCGCAAACGGCCTGATGGTGTGATCTGAGGCCTGATCGACCGAAAACCGTAGAATCGTGAGCGACACCTCATCGCCTGGGCGGGAGAACAAAAAAATAAACCCCAGGGCGCAAAACCAGGGGTTTATCAGCAGTCTGAAAGGCCGACTTCATGTCGGCCTTTTTTCATTTCATCATTCCGCGACAGCGGCGATGCATTCAATTTCCAGCAGGAACAAGGGGTTCCCCATATCCGCCGCAATCGTGGTGCGGGCCGGGTATTCGCCGTCCTTGAAGTAAGTACGATAGATCTCGTTCATGCGGGCAAAGTCACCGGCGTGCTTCAAAATCACATTGGCTTTGACGATATGGTCCAGGCTGGAGCCTGCTTCTTCCAGCAGCGCTTTCACATTGGCCATGACCTGGTGCATCTGTGCGTCGAAGTCGTTTTCAGCGATCTGGCGATCATCAAAAAAACCTGGCTGGCCCGACACAAACACAAAGCCATTGGATCGCACAGCAGGCGACAAGGGGGCACGAGGGGGAGTCACTTTGTCGGAACGGATAATTTCTTTGATCATATTCATCTCCTGATTAGTAGCTTGAGCTCTCTGGGCTCTTTCGTATTCGTTAAGGGTTTACTGCACGCTGGCGCCGGAGGCTTTTACCACTTTGGCGGCCATTTCCATTTCAGACTTCAGATACTCGGCAAACTCGGCCGACGTCGTACCCGCAGGTTCCAGTCCTTGGGCCAACAAGCGTTCACGAATTTCGGGCAGGTTCACAATACGGACAAATTCAGCACTGAGCTTCTCCACAATCGGTGCTGGGGTACCAGAAGGCACTATCACGCCATACCAGGAGTTGGAGTTCATATTGTCCACGCCTGCTTCTTTGAAAGTAGGCACGTCGGGGATAGATTCCAGACGAGTATCGTTCGCCAAAGCAATTGCACGCAGCTTGCCGGATTTCACGTGGGGCAAAACATCAGGCGTGTTAGCAAACATCATGTCTACATGACCGCCCAGCAAATCGTTCAAAGCCGGAGCCTGGCCTTTGTACGGAATATGCAGCACATCAATCTTGGCTTCTGCTTTCAAGCGTTCAATGGCAATATGCGGCGATGTACCTGCACCAAAGGACGCAAAGGACAGCTCGCCCGGTTTGGATTTCGCTGTAGCAATGACATCCGCCAGGCTCTTGACCGGCACATCCGGATTCGCCACCAGCAGGTGCGGTGTGTAGGCCACCCAGCTAACCGGCGTAAAGTCCTTCACCGTGTCGTAACGCAAGTTGTTGTAAAGGCTGGGATTGATGGCAAAACTGTTTGCCACCATCCCCAAGGTATAGCCATCCGGCGCGGCGCGGGCCACGATTTCCGTACCAATCACCGTACCGGCACCGGGTTTGTTGTCGATGATGACAGGCTGTTTGAAGTCATCCGACATTTTCTGCGCCAGACTGCGGGTCAGATTATCCAGTGTGCCGCCCGCCGGGAACGGAACAATGATGGTGATGGGTTTGGTGGGATATTCCTGTGCCGTCGCAAGCGAGGGCACAGCCGTTAAAGCGCTTAATACAGCCACGCCTGACAGGATTAATTTAAAGCGCATAGTCGTCAACCTTACTCAATAGTAGTGACCAGCTCGCCTATAGCGGGGATACGAGCTTTGATGACATCGCCTGGTTCCAAAGAGCGTGGAGGCTGCATGGCAAAGCCAACCCCGGAGGGCGTGCCTGTTGCAATAATGTCCCCAGGCTCCAAGGTCATGCCCGCCGACAACTGGGCGATGATGTTGGACACATCGAACAACATGTCCGACGTATTGGCTGATTGGCGCAGTTCGCCATTCACTTCCAATTCAAGATCCAGCGCGTTGGGGTCGGCAATGGAGGTCTTCAATGCCACTACCGGCCCAATCGGGCAGGTGCCGTCCAGTGACTTGCCCTTGAACCACTGACCATGCAGCGCTTGCAGATCACGCGCCGTAATATCGTTGATCACCGTGTAGCCAAAGACATAGTCCAACGCGTCTTCAACTGGAATGTCCCGGCCTTCCTTGCCGATCACAATGCCCAGCTCCACTTCATAATCCAGCATCTTGGTGTGGGCCGCATGGCGGCTGACCAGGGCCTGATGCCCCACCACCGTGGTGGGCGGTTTGCTGAAGAACTCCAGGGCTTTGGGGAAGTCATCCGCCGCACGACCACGTGCCAGATTGCCTTCCACGATATGGGCGCGGTAATTACGCCCCACACAGAAAATGTTTTTGGCCGGATTCGGGACAGGAGCCAGAAAGCACAGATCTGAAGCAGCATGGACGGGAGCCTTGGCCTGGCTTGCCTGCTCCATCAAAAGCTGCAGACTGATCAGGATCTCATCGCCCATAAAAATAGCGTCGATGACTTCAGTGGGAGCCTGCCGAGCACGTAAAGGATGCTCGTACATCCTCCAGGCCTGTGTCAGATCCACCACCCGATCATCGTCCAGCATGCCGCCCAAATGCGTTTCCCCTGCGGCTACAAAGGTCAGTAACTTCATGACAGCAAACCTCCTTATCGGATGTTGTTGGAACTGTTCAAGGTTTGCGTCAGCAACCCTTGAACGTGCTCGCGCGCCAGACGATCTGCCAGCGCTGCGTCCCGTTTTTCAATCGCGTCGATCATGGCCAGGTGCTCGGCCAAAGACTCGTGCGCACGTTTCAGGCGCTCGATGGTTTTGGTCTTGAGCATGTCGCGGTGCCCAAAGGACTTCCACACCCTCTCCAGCAAGCTGTTTGCAGCCAGACGCATGATGGCCGCGTGGAATTCCACATTGGCTGCCGCATATTCGCTGACACGCTCTTCCACATTGTCTTGATTGAAGGGGGCAAACAGCGCGCGCAAGGCATCCACATCCCGCTGCGAGGCATTCAAGGCGGCTTCACGCGCCGCAAAGGCTTCCAGTTCAATGCGCAGCTTCAGCCATTCGATGTAGTCCTGCTTGGTCAAGGGCGAGAGCAAGGCACCGCGACGAGGCTCCATGGTCAAAATACCTTCCTGCCCCAGACGCAGCAGTGCTTCCCGTACCGGCGTGCGGCTGACATTGAGCATCTTGGCCAGTTCTTCTTCCCGAACCCGCACGGGCTCATCAATGTTTTTCACCAGGCCAAGAACGTGAGCCCGCACCGACTCATACACCCCATCGCTGTGACTTGCTGTTTTGATCGTGGTCATTGTTTTCCTATTTTGCATTCATTTTTTATGGATTGTATACAAAAATTGATATTGGTACACATTGGTGTTTGTACGAACCAGGCATTGTTTGTGTGGGACATTGCGATCAATTATTGATAATGGTTATTATTAGCAACTGTCGTATATTTCCACCTGATCATGACCCAAAGCAGTCCGGACGCCTCGTTTGAAGGGCTCTACAGCCAGCACCAGTCTTGGCTGTGCGACTGGCTGCGTCGCAAAACCGGATGCCCGGAGGATGCGGCGGACCTGACCCACGACACTTACCTGAAAGTGCTCATGCGCCGTGACGATGTTCGCAGCTTTCGCGAACCTCGTGCTTATCTGGTTACCATCGCACACGGCCTGCTGGTCAATATGTTTCGTCGACGAGATATCGAGCGTGCCTATCTGCAAGCACTGGCTGCTCGCCAAGACGATTCTGCGCCGTCCCCGGAGCGTCGTGCCCTGGCCGTGGAAGCACTGGTCGAGATAGACAAACTACTTGACGGCCTGCCTCCCAAAGCCCGCCAGGCCTTTTTATTGCTGCAGCTAGAGGGGCTGAAACACGCACAGATCGCTGCACAGCTGCAAGTTTCTGTCAGTTCGGTTCGGCAGTACTTAGCCCTGGCTATTCGACATTGCCTGACATCGTGTTGAATCCACCGGATACGGGAAACTTGCCTGAAAAGGTCATCGCTACGGCCAGCGAATGGTTTGTGCGCTTGAGCGCGGAAGAGTGCACTCCCGCCGACCACCAAGCCTGGCAAGCATGGCTCGCCGCCAGCCCCTTGCATCAACATGCCTGGAAACGTATCGAATTACTGAATCAGCAATTTGGCCAGTTTGATCAGGCCGCTGGTTTCCATGCATTAAGCACACCGCTCTTTCGACGCCGACGTACCGTACTCAAGTCTTTTGCCTTTGTGCTGACCGCTGGTGCCAGTGCGGCATTGATTCAGCAGCTTCCCCTGCAGGTATGGACCGCTGATCAGCGCACGGCCGTTGGCCAGCGCCGGCAGACTACACTTGAAGATGGCAGCCAGCTAAGCCTGAACACGGATAGCGCTGTCGACATTTCCTATAACAATCAAATCCGTGAAATCAAGCTGCGCCGGGGAGAAATCCACATTGCAACGCACGCCGATCCTCACTTGCCAGCCAGATCATTGGTGGTCAGCACCCCAGCAGGGCGAATCGTGGCGTTGGGCACGCAGTTCTCTGTTTACTGGAGCGAAGACAGAGCCCATATTCATGTCAGTCAAGGCAGCGTCAGGCTGGAACCTGCGCTGGCCGCTAACTTGACCACGATCGTGCCCGCAGGCATGAGCTCCACACTGGACGCGCACCGAGCCAGCATCCCCACGGCTATGCCCACTCAACAACACGCCTGGCTAGATGGCATGCTCTATGCCGACAATATGCGCCTTGATGAATTGATAGCCGCCCTGGCCCGCTACCAGCCAGGCTTTCTTAGTTGTGATCCAGCCGTGGGCGCGCTGCGCATCTCTGGTGCCTACCCCTTAAGCGACATTGAGCGCAGCCTTAGTGCTATCGAACGAGTTTTACCAGTTCGAACAGAACGCCGCACGGCGTACTGGACGCGGATCATTGCACGTTAAGCACTAAAAATTGTCACTTTTCCAATCTCGTTTGGCATACAGGGTGAAGTAGTAAACCTCTTCCCGGAAACCAAACACTATGTACACCCCTTCCCTGCACTCTCGCGGCACCTGCCAGCCGCGCCATACCTTGGCCCCCCTGGCCACTGCCATCCTGATCTCCTTGTTAGGTGTCCTGCCCCCCAGCTCCCTCGTATGGGCACAAGGGTCAGCGCAAAACAGCGGGCGCGCCATTAACATTCCTGCCGGGCCGTTGGGACCGGCTCTGGCACGTTACGCCCAGCACATGCAGGTGCTGCTCTCATTCCCTCCCTCCCAAACCGATGGCCTTCAGACCCCTGGCCTGCAAGGAATTCATAGCCTTGACGAGGGTTTTGCACAGCTCCTGAGTCAAACCCCCTTGCAGATTCAGCGGCAAACTGACGGCAGCTATACCCTGACGGACACTCCCAACGCCCCCATCACGCAACTGGGCACCGTTGTGGTGCGCGGTGCAGGCGATACCACGGAACATACAGGCTCCTATACAACTGACTGGATGCGCTCGGCCAACGGCCTGATTCTGACGCAACGCGATACTCCACAATCAACCAGCAGCCTGACCCGACAACAACTGGATGATCACGCGATGAGCAGCGTGCGCGACATTATGGAAAATGCCACCGGCATGAACGTGCAGCAAAGCGAAACTGACCGGCTCAGCTACTATTCACGCGGTTTCAAGATGGACACCATGCAGTTTGATGGTGTGGTCAAGCCGTTGGACGATACCTACCAGTTCGGAGATGGCAATCTGGATCCGATTATCTATGATCACGTAGAGATTATTCGCGGTGCAACGGGCCTGATGAGTGGTACCGGCAACCCAGGCGGCTCCATGAACTTCATCCGCAAACGTCCTGGCCGTGAGTTCCAGGGCACTATCCGCGCCATGGGCGGCAGCAACGATACCTACCGCGGCGAGCTGGATCTATCCTCTGCACTGAACGAGTCAGGCTCCTTGCGCGCCCGCCTGGTCGGTGCCAAAGAGCGAAGAGGCGATACGCTGGATTTTTATCGCAAAAAACGCGATGTTCTCTACGGCATTATCGAAGCCGACGTGGGTGAAGCTACCACCTTGAGCGCAGGTGTGTCCACTCAGCGTTCTCGTCCCAAAGGCGTTATGTGGGGTGGTTTGCCCATTTTTGGCACCAATGGCGAGCAAGTCGATTGGGAGAAAGGGCAAACGGTCGGCGCCAAATGGACGACCTGGGATACCGACGCGACAGAATACTTTGCCTCGCTGGAGCACACATTTGCCAATGGCTGGGACGGCAGACTGTCCTATTCCAGGCTGAACAATGACTTTGATGCCTCCCTGTTGTTTGCCGCCGACTTTCCTGTCGATGCCAATACGGGCTTGCTATCCGGGACACCCACCCTGCGCAAATACAAAGGCGATAGCAAGCAAGATGTATATGGCGGCTCATTGACAGGGGATTTCGATCTGCTGGGAGCAAACCACGAGTTCAATCTGGGCTTCTCACACTCCAAATCTCGTAGTCAAACCAAGGGATGGAATTCTTCCGACCAGGCAAGCTATCCCATACCCAATATTCATGACTGGCACGGCAACTGGCCAGAACCTGTCTGGGATCAAGCCGTCTCCGATCAAATCCTGCGTACCACCCAGACGGGAATTTTCGGCACAACCCGCTTTAATTTGAGCGATGATCTGCACCTGCTCGCCGGGGCACGCTGGACACGCTGGGAAGCCGATGAGTACCGCTGGAACCAATGGACACCGGGCACCACCCCCATCATTCTGTCCCAGTCACAGCGCTACTCGGAAATAACACCGTATCTGGGCGTGACCTATGACCTGAATGACACTTATACGGTCTATGCCAGCTACACCAACATCTTCCAGCCCCAGATGTACAAGACCAAAGACTGGGAAATGACAGGGCCAGCGTACGGACACAACTACGAGGCAGGTATCAAAGCGTCCTACCTGGATGGACGCCTGAACGGATCGCTGGCTGTTTTCCAGACCAATCAGAAAGACGTGGCCGAGTACGGCGGCTTTGATGTCGCTCGTAACGAATCGTGGTACGAAATGCTGGATGGCACACGAACGCGGGGCGTGGAACTGGAACTGGCCGGCGAACTAAGCCCTGGCTGGAATGCCTTTATCGGCTATACCTACCGCGTGTCCAAGGACAACGAAGGGCGCAAGGTCCAGACTACGCAACCCGAACAAATGCTCAAGCTCAATACCACGTACCGATTGCCAGGCACCTTGAAGAACCTGGTGGTAGGAGCGGGAATACGTTGGCAAAGCCGCACCCATGCACAAGGCTATTACGGCGAACAGTCCGCATCGGTTGAACAAAAACCTTATGCCTTGTTCGATCTGATGGCGCAATACGACCTTGGCAAACGAACCCAGTTGCAGCTCAATGTGCGTAACCTGGCCGATAAACGCTATTACCGTGCCATGGGCTTTTACAACTCGGTATATTACGGCGAAGGGCGCACTGCCTTGGCTACACTCACGCACCGTTTCTAATCGCAGTACGACAAGGCAGCCCATTCTGTCCCACTCTTGCGCCGCAGCGCCGCGCAGAGATGCATAAAAAACCCCGGTGAATTTTAAATTCGCCGGGGGTTTTTAGTATTGCCGAGCCAATCAACAGTTCAGGAAAGAGAGACCCTTTGTCCTGACAGGGCCAGGCCGAGCTTCATCTTGCCCAATTAGAACGGAATATCGTCATCCATATCGGCCAGATTGTCCGACATAGGAGCGTTATTACGTGGGGCCTGTTGTTGCTGCTGTTGTTGAGGCGCTGGGCGCTGAGCACGTTGCGGAGCTGGTGCACCACCGCCACCACCGTATTCGCCACCACCCATGCTGCCGCCGCCCATATCACCACCGTCACGGCCACCCAGCATTTGCATTTGCTCGGCAATGATTTCGGTCGTGAAACGCTCCTGACCGTCCTGGCCTGTCCATTTACGGGTGCGCAGACGACCTTCTACGTAAACAGGGCGGCCTTTACGCAGGTACTCACCTGCAATTTCAGCCAGACGGTTGTAGAACACCACACGGTGCCATTCGGTTTCCTCACGGCGCTCGCCGGAGGTACGGTCTTTCCACTGCGAAGTCGTGGCAATGGAAATATTGCAGATAGCCGAGCCTTCTGCGCTGTAGCGTACTTCTGGGTCGCGGCCAAGATTGCCCACCAGAATGACTTTATTTACCGATGCCATGAAAAAATCCTGTAGTCAAAAATTCTAAATCAAGCCGTATTATCGTGGATTCGTGCCTTAATTAACACTCCCTCCCCGCTCCGGGAAGGGCAGTTTTATCCATGCCATCGATCCTGTTACGGCACCTTGAACGGCGTATATGGCTAAGCACCTGATGGTGTCGCCTGTTCCGCCCAGCTCTTGATTCTTGCGGCCAATCCAGCCACTTTACTTGTTGCTGCCTGCCACGTCTTTGCACAAGCGTAACAGGCAATGCCTTTTAATATTTGTCTTTGAAACCACGCGCTGTCAGCAACCAGAGCAAAGCCAGGGCAGCGCCGGTCCACAAGACCCATTGGGTGAGCCCTCGCCCTGCCAGGATGCCGCCGATCAGGCCGCCGGCAAACACGCCCAGGGACTGAGAGGTGTTGTAAAAACCCAGCGCCAAACCTTTGTATTCTGGTGGCGCCACACGCGACACCAAGGAAGGCTGCAAGGCTTCCAGCACATTAAAGCCGATGAAGAAAAACGTCAGCGCGGCCACCATGGGAACCAGCGAATCGCGCGCCCATGGCATCACGGCCAGCACCACAATCAGCAGCAATACAGACAGTTCCAGCGCATGCTTGTGACGCTTGCGGGTTTCTGTCCAAAACACCGCTGGCACCATCAGCACAAAAGAAACCAGAATAACGGGCAAGTACACCTTCCACAAATCCTGAGTGCCGTAGCCACCCAAGGTCGCCAGAATGCCCGGTACGACGATGAACAGGGACATCAGGATAAAGTGCAGACAGAACACGCCAAAGTTCAGGCGCAGCAGATCCAAATGACGCAACACCTGTCCGGCGGTAACCTGCACAATCGAGGCGGGTGCTTTAGGCGCGCTGGGCACGACAAAAGCGGCAATCAACAAGCAGACAAAGCCCAGCAAACTGATGGCCCAGAACAGTCCCGACAAACCAAATTGCCCCACCAGCACTGGCGAGAGCACCAGCGATACAGCAAAAGACAGCCCAATCGAGCCACCCACCATCGCCATGGCACGTGTGCGCACTTCGGGACGGGTGGAGTCGGCAACCCAGGCGGAAATTGCCGCTGAAACTGCCCCCAGACCTTGAATACAGCGGCCTACCGTCACCCAGTCAATATTCTGGGCCAGCGCGGAGATCACCCCGCCGATCACGAACAAGGCCATGCCGATGACGATAATCGGCCTGCGTCCAAAACGGTCCGATGCCATCCCCAAGGGAATCTGCAAGACAGCCTGCGTCAGACCATAGGCACCCAATGCCAGACCCACACGGGCGGCGTCGTTACCGCCGGGCAAGGAGTGCGCGGCCACTGCAAAGACCGGGGTCAGCAAAAACAGACCCAGCATTCGACAGGCAAACAACAGGGCAAGCAGGATGCTGGCCTTGCGCTCTTGCTGAGTCAGACTCAGGCGCGCTGGGCGCGATCCGGCCGTATTCATGGTTTGGTGTGTACTCATTTAATACTCTGTCACAACTGGGCTAGCAGAGAGCCCGGATACCCGTTCACATAAATTCTGACGCAACGCGCTATAGTAGCAAGTTGCCTTTTGACAAGCCTAAATAAAGCGATGGAAGCCATCCGCATTCGTGGTGCCCGTACCCACAACCTGAAAAATGTCTCCGTAGACCTGCCACGCCACCAGTTGGTCGTGCTGACGGGGCTGTCCGGTTCTGGAAAATCCTCTCTAGCCTTCGACACTTTGTATGCCGAAGGCCAGCGGCGCTATGTGGAAAGCCTGTCCGCTTATGCACGTCAGTTCTTGCAACTGATGGACAAGCCAGATGTGGACTTGATCGAAGGTTTGTCGCCTGCCATTGCCATCGAGCAAAAAGCAGCAGGCCATAACCCGCGTTCCACCGTGGGGACCACTACCGAAATCCACGATTATTTGCGCCTATTGTACGCGCGGGTCGGGACTCCTTACTGCCCGGAACACCACTTGGCCTTGCAGGCTCATAGCGTGAGCCAGATGGTAGACCAGATTCTGCAATGGGAGCCTGAAACCCGTATTGCTGTGCTGGCACCCATGCACCGTGGCCTGGTTGGTGACCTGCAGCTTGAACTGCGCGGCCTGCAAGCCCAAGGCTTTGTACGGGTACGCGTCGATGGCGAGATCTCCAGCATTGAAGATCTGCCTGCACTCAATGCCCAACAGGCACACGACCTGGACCTGGTCATAGACCGTCTGCGCATTCGGCCCGATAGCCAGCAGCGTCTGGCCGAGAGCCTGGAAACCGCCCTGTCCACCAGCAACGGTCGTTGTCTGGTGGTGAATCTGGACACGGGCCTGGAACAGCCCTATTCCAGTCACTACGCCTGCCCGGTCTGCGATTACTCCTTGCCCGAGCTGGAGCCACGCCTGTTCAGTTTCAACAATCCAGCAGGAGCCTGCCCGGACTGTAGCGGCCTGGGGCAAGTGGATGTATTCGACCCCGAACGGGTGGTGGCCTTTCCGGAACTGAGCCTGGCAGGCGGTGCCATTGCGGGCTGGGACCGACGCAATGCCTTTACCTACACTTTGCTGACCAGCCTGGCGGCCCATTATCACTTTGATATAGAGGCCCCCTTCGAGTCCCTGCCCGAAGCGCTACGTCGCACCGTGCTGTATGGCTCCGGCGCGGAAGAAATCCCCTTTCTCTATTTGAATGAGAAAGGCCGCACCACCGTGAAAACTCACCCATTTGAAGGGGTGATTCCGAATTTGCAACGTCGCTGGGCGGAAACCGATTCCAGCGCCGTGCGCGAGGAACTGAACAAGCTGCGTCGCACTCAGACCTGCCCAGCCTGCCATGGCGCACGCCTGCGTCTGGAGGCGCGTCACGTCCGTATCGGGGATGATCCGATTCCCAGCCATACTGGGTGCAAGCATCATGCAGGCACCGCGTCTGCCCACTCCGCAACCCTCAATGTCGACCAGCTGTCTGACAATGCCGCACAGTGCACGCAGACTCACTCCGCAGCACAAGGACAAGCCAAAGGACTGGCCATCTATGAAGTCGAAGCCCTGGCCCTGTCCGACTGCCTGGCCTGGTTCGAGCGCCTGTCGCTGACGGGTGCGAAAAAAGAAATTGCCGACCGCATCGTGCGTGAAATCCGCCTGCGGCTGGAGTTTTTGAACAATGTGGGTCTGAACTACCTGTCTCTGGACCGCAGCGCCGACACCATTTCCGGTGGCGAGGCCCAGCGCATTCGTCTGGCCAGCCAGATCGGTTCCGGTCTGACCGGCGTGATGTACGTGCTGGACGAGCCTTCCATTGGCCTGCACCAACGCGATAACGACAAGCTGATCCAGACCCTGCAACACCTGCGGGACCTGGGTAATAGCGTGATTGTGGTCGAGCACGACGAGGACATGATACGCACCGCCGACTATGTCATCGATATGGGCCCCGGCGCTGGCGAACATGGCGGTCAAATTACCGCTCAAGGTTCACCCGCAGATCTGGCCCAGAACCCTGACTCTCTGACCGGCCAGTACCTGTCCGGCAAGCGCCAGATTGCCATCCCCAAGCGTCGCCCGGTGGATGACAGCCTGAACTGGCTGCGTCTGTACGGTGCCAGCGGCAATAACCTGAAGTCTGTTGATTTGGCGATTCCGGCTGGGCGACTAGTCTGCATTACGGGCGTGTCCGGCTCGGGCAAGTCCACGCTGATCAACGACACGCTGGCAACCGCCTTCTCGCATTTGCTGCACCGTGCCCACGCCGAACCGGCGCCCTACGATCGTATGGAAGGCCTGGAGCATTTCGACAAGATCATCAACGTCGATCAAACCCCGATTGGTCGTACCCCACGCAGTAATCCAGCCACCTACACGGGCATGTTCACGGCTATTCGTGAGCTGTTCGCCAGCGTGCCCGAGGCACGATTGCGTGGCTACGACCCAGGCCGCTTCTCCTTTAACGTTAAAGGCGGCCGCTGCGAGGCTTGTCAGGGCGATGGCGTGGTCAAGGTAGAGATGCACTTCCTGCCGGACGTCTATGTACCTTGTGATGTCTGCCAGGGCCGTCGCTACAACCGTGAAACGCTGGACATTCGCTACCGAGGCCGCAATATCAGCGAAGTGCTGGACCTGACGGTTGAACAGGCGCTGGAATACTTTGATGCGGTGCCAGCGGTCGCGCGTAAATTGACTACCTTGATTGATGTGGGCTTGTCCTACATCCGCCTGGGTCAAAGCGCGACTACCCTGTCTGGTGGTGAGGCGCAGCGGGTGAAATTGTCACTGGAGCTGTCCAAACGCAGTACCGGTCAAACCTTGTATGTGCTGGACGAGCCCACAACCGGCCTGCACTTTCAGGACATTGCTGTCTTGCTGGAAGTGCTGGACAAACTGGTTGAGTCGGGCAATAGCGTGGTTGTAATTGAGCACAATCTGGATGTGATCAAAACGGCAGACTGGATTGTGGACATGGGACCGGAAGGTGGCCAGGGCGGTGGGCAGATTGTGGTGCAAGGCACCCCGGAGACTGTTGCTGCTTGCGAGCAAAGCCATACCGGGCGCTATCTGAAGCCTTTATTGCAGCGCTAAAGGCTGTCTCCCTTAAAAGACCACGCTGTTCAGGCCTCGAGCACCAAAACATGGTTTTTTGGCGCTTTATCAATGAAGAAGAGCTCCTGAACAGCACACGGCTACTGGCCGATAGCAGGTCGCGTAACTCCACCACAGGCTGCAAGAGCTACATCTTGAAGATAGCGTCGTGCTCGCGAATGGCATGGCGGTCCGTCATGCCAGCGATGTAATCAGCAATGGCACGGGCCTGAGCAATCGGGTCTTCACGGCGATGCTCCGCCGCCAGCAAACGAGGATCATCCAGAAAAGCGTGGAACAGTTCACGCACAATATTCTGCGCCTTGCTCATCATGCGCACCACTTTGTAGTGGCGATACAGATTCGCGTGCAAGAAGCGTTTGAGCTCATCAGCCTGCGCCCGCATCTCTGGCGAGAATCCGGCCAAACGAGGCAAATGACGAATCGCATCCACGCTGTCCGGGCGATGCTCTTCCAGCTTGGCGCGCGTGGTTTCCGTTAAATCCACCACTAGCGTGTTGATCATGCCGCGGATAATCTCCGCCACCAAACGTTGACCGCTCAAGCCCGGATATTGGGCTTGTACATGCTCGTAATGACTGTTGAACAGGCGCAGTTCCAGCAACTGTTCCAAGCGGATCAGGCCGGAGCGCAAACCGTCATCAATATCGTGATTGTTGTAAGCAATTTCATCGGCCAGATTGGCCATTTGGGCTTCCAGCGACGGTTGGGTGCGATCAATAAAGCGCTGGCCGACCTCGCCCAATTCGCGGGCGTGCTTCAGCGAACAATGCTTCAAAATCCCCTCGCGGGTTTCAAAGCACAGGTTCAGGCCATTGAAGGCGGCATAGCGCTCTTCCAGCTCGTCCACCACCCGCAGACTTTGCAGATTATGCTCAAAGCCCCCGGCCTCGGGACGCAGGCTTTGCATGCAGCTATTCAAGGTGTCCTGACCTGCATGGCCAAAAGGAGTGTGGCCCAGATCATGAGCCAGGGAGATCGCTTCGATCAGGTCTTCGTGCAAACCCAGATTGCGGGCGATGGCTCGCGCCAGCTGAGCCACCTCCAGGCTATGCGTCAATCGTGTTCGAAACAAATCACCTTCGTGATTAATGAAAACCTGGGTTTTGTATTCCAACAAACGAAAGGCATTGCAATGAATAATCCGGTCGCGGTCCCGCTGAAAGGCGTTACGGCCTTGGGGCGCTGCCTCTGCATAACGCCGACCGCGGGACTGTTCAGGGTGACAGGCATAAGCGGCAAGCATTTGCATAGGTTTTACTCCTGTTCCACCGTTGTAAAGCGGGCCAATGCCTGGCGTACCACATCAGGCGCGACCGCCTGCACCTTGGCATGGCCTAATTTATCCAGCAGCACAAAACGCAGCTGGCCACCTTCATTTTTCTTGTCCACCTGCATCAATTCCAGCCAACGGTCCGCAGGCCATTGTGGTGGAGTGATCGGACATCCGCTGGCTTGCACCAGGGCCTTGATACGGGCCACATCCTGAGCGGGCAAGCCGCAAACCAGGGCGGAGAGCTCGGCAGCCATAATCATGCCGCAGCCCACGGCCTCACCATGCAGCCATTGGCCGTAGCCCATGCCGGACTCGATCGCGTGGCCAAAAGTGTGACCAAAGTTCAAAATGGCGCGCAGACCAGATTCGCGTTCGTCCTGGGAAACGACTTCAGCCTTGACCTCGCAGGAGCGACGAATCGCATAGACGATTTGTTCTTGTTCCAGCGTACGCATGGGCGCAATCTGCTCTTCACACCAGTTGAAGAAGTCCAGGTCGTAAATCATGCCGTATTTGATAACCTCCGCCAGACCGGCGGAGATCTCACGAGCAGGCAAAGTCTTGAGTACGTCCGTATCCACTTCTACAGCGATAGGCTGGTAGAAGGCGCCCACCATATTCTTGCCCAGCGGGTGGTTGATCGCCGTCTTGCCGCCCACCGAGGAGTCCACCTGCGCCAGCAAGGTCGTCGGCACTTGCACAAAGCGCACGCCCCGCATGAAGCAGGCCGCAGCAAAACCGGCCATATCGCCGATAACGCCACCGCCCAAGGCCACAATCAGGGCCTTGCGATCCAGGTGACCGCCCAGCAGCGCGTCAAAAATCAGGTTCAGGGATTCCCAGTTCTTGTAGGCTTCGCCATCGGGCAGCTCGATCACATGAACAGGCTTGCCGGTTGCAGCCAGGGCTTCCTTTGCAGGTGCCAGGTACAGGGCGGCCACCGTAGGATTGGTGACGATTGCAATGGCAGACGTATCGGCTGGCACCGTGTCTGCAAGATGCGCCAGACGCCCGGCGGCGATATGGATGGGATAAGCGCCACCCTGGGCGTCAACATGCACTACAGACATTTAGCAACCTCGTTCTTTCAACAGGGACAATAAGTGGCGCACCGCATGATGAACTGGCGCCGAGCCAGTTTCAAAGCGGACATCCGCCACTTCTTCATAGAGGGGTTCGCGCGCTTGCAACAGTTCCTGGATGCGGGCGCGTGGGTCCGCTGTTTGCAACAGCGGCCGGTTACGGTCTCGGGCCACGCGACGGTACAGCTCGTCTACGGTGGCACACAAGTACACTACGATACCGCGATCTTTGATGATCTGGCGATTGGCCTCGGACAAAATGGCCCCGCCCCCCGTTGCCAGCACAATACCGGTCTGGCGCGAACAAATATCGAGCACCGCAGATTCGCGTTTGCGGAACCCTTGCTCGCCTTCGAACTCAAAGATAGTGGCCACTCGCACACCGCTACGGGCTTCCAGCTCGTGGTCCAGGTCCATAAACTCGCGCTTGAGTTCCCGCGCCAATTGGCGACCAATGGTCGTTTTACCGGCTCCCATCATGCCTACCAAAATAATGGGGCGTGGGCCAGTCTGTTGTAAATGGAGCAGCTCGGCGTCTGTTAAGGGATCAGGATGTTCTACAGGCATCAGCTCAGCGGGTAAAGAGTGGTTCATTTGTGTATTATCCCATTAGCCTTCCCTAAGCACAGTCCGCTTGCTTAGTATTATTTTGTTACATTGATACTTGGTTTGAGGCCCAGTCCTGCTGCGTTTGGACTTTAAAATCAGCCCTAATGAGTTCCTCTTCCCGCTCCCCCAATTCTAAACCCGAGCAAAGCTCCGGTTCCTGGCTTGCCCGCCTCATCATCAAGACCTCGGTCTTTTTTGTGGGGCTTGGTCTGTGTGCCGTCCTGCTTGGGTCGCTTGCGCTGGCTTTGGCCTGGCCAAACCTGCCTGACCTTAGCGCCATGATCGACTACCGCCCCCGAGTGCCGCTGCGCATTTACACGGCGGATAAGGTGTTGATCGGCGAATTTGGTGAAGAACGCCGCAATGTGTTGCGTTTTGACGAAATTCCCGATGTCATGAAATCGGCCATTCTGGCGGCCGAGGACGATCGCTTCTACCAGCACGGCGGTATTGACTGGATGGGTGTTGGCCGCGCTGCCTTGGCCAACATGACCCATATGTCCAAGACCCAGGGGGCCAGTACGATCACCATGCAGGTAGCGCGTAACTTCTACCTGTCATCGGAAAAGACCTATACCCGCAAGTTCTACGAACTGCTGCTGACCTTCAAGATTGAAGCCACGCTAACCAAAGACCAGATCCTGGATCTGTACATGAACCAGATCTATCTGGGACATCGTGCTTATGGTTTTGCAGCAGCCTCACGAACGTATCTGGGCAAGCAACTGGGCGAAATCACCACGGCAGAAGCCGCCATGCTGGCCGGTATTCCCAAAGCCCCCTCGCGCTTCAACCCCATTGCCAACTTCGAGCGTGCCAAAACTCGCCAAGCCTATGTGCTGGGCCGCATGCGTACCCTGGGCTACATCACTGAGCAGGAATACCAGGACGCGATGGCACAGGAAATCGTCGTGAAATCGGCTCTGGGTACGCCTGCAGGTGGCTACGCCATCCACGGTGAATACGCAGCTGAACTGGCTCGCCAACTGCTGTACGGCGTCTACCAGGACAATGTGTACTCGCGCGGCTTCAATATCTACACCACGATCAAGTCCACCGACCAGGAAGCGGCTTACCTGGCCGTACGCAACGGTATCCTGGATTACACCCGTCGTGCCCCTTACACCGGCCCGCAAGGCCAGGTGGATCTGCCTGCCGGTATTGAAAACGATCACGCCCAGCTGGATTCCATTCTGGATGACTTGCAGGACAAGTACCCCGACACAGGCGACTTGCTGACCGGTGTGGTGCTCGATGCCAGCCCCAACCAGATTCGCGTGGCCCGTACCGCCCAGCAAATTATTGATGTCAACGACAAGCGCGCCCTAAAGATTGTCGCTCGTGGCCTGGTGAAAAACGCCAAGGCAGACGTGCGCATTCAGCGCGGTTCCGTGGTCTATCTGTTCCGCAATGGCGATTACTGGGAAGTGATCAATATGCCTGCGGTGCAAGCGGCTTTTGTGTCGGTACGCCCGCAAGACGGCGCTATTCAGGCCATGGTGGGGGGTTTCCACTTCTCGGACGGGAAGTTCAACCGCGTCACTCAAGCCTGGCGTCAGCCCGGCTCGGCCTTCAAGCCCTTTATCTACGCCTCCTCGCTGGAGCGCGGTCTGACTCCAGCTACGCAGATTTCGGACGAACCTTTTGTTCTGACGGCCGCCCAGACCGGCTCCAAGCCCTGGACGCCCAAAAACTACGGTCGCACCTACGAGCCCATGCTGACCATGCGCCAAGGCTTGTATAAATCCAAAAACATGGTGTCCATCCGTATCATGCAGGCCGTCGGCCCCAAGTACGTGCAGGAATATGTGACCCGCTTTGGTTTCGACAAAGCCCGTCAACCCGCCGTGCTGCCGCTGGCTCTGGGCGCCGGTAGCGTAACGCCTCTGCAAATGGCCGGCGCCTACTCGGTCTTTGCCAATGGCGGTTACCGCACCGAGCCCTACCTGATCGATTACGTAACCGACAGCACCAACAAAGTCATCATGCGTGCCAAGCCCATTGTGGCCGGTGATGCGGCTGCCCGTGCCATCGACGCCCGTACGGCTTACGTCATGAACGATTTGCTGCGCGGTGTGGCAACTTCCGGTACTGGTGCCCGCTCCTCGCGCGAATTGAAGCGTACGGACATTGGTGGCAAGACAGGGACCACCAACGATTCCCAGGACGCCTGGTTTGCCGGTTACACGCCAGATCTGGTCGGTATTGCCTGGATGGGCTTTGACAAGCCACGCAGCCTGGGTTCGGGTGAAACCGGCGGTGGCGCTTCCATGCCTATCTGGATCAACTACATGCGCGCCGCGCTCAAAGACAAGCCTATCGTGCCTCCAGGCCCCATGCCTTCCGGCCTGTCGCGCATCAACGGGGACTTCTACTTTGACGAATTCCCACCCGGACAAGCGATTGCCCGTGTTGGTCTGCCCTCCCCAGGTGACGGTGCCCTGCAACAAGGCGGTAGCGATCAAAGCGATGGTATTGGCGACCTGCTGCGGCAACTGGACTCTGACTCCGGTTCTTCGGGCACGCAAGCCCAGCCCTTCGTCCCCTTCTAAATCCAGTACCCAAACGCCGGCCTAGCCGGCGTTTTTTTATGCTTTGTCCCTCACAATGGCATAATGTTCTGCATTGTCTGCACTAGCTCAACACCTTATGAACAAACTACGTTCCTCCCGCCTGCTGGCCTTGCTGGCACTTAGCGTTTTTCTTAGCGCTTGCGGCTACAAAGGCCCCTTGTACCACCCTCCTGCGCAGGAAGCAGCGGACGCCCAAACAGCGCCGCGCTGATTTCCGCCCTGCTCGCTTAACCTCTGTTATTTGACGACACCATGACCGTTGCACCTCACTTCCAATTTCAGAACAACACGCTGCACGCCGAGCAAGTTCCCCTGAACAAGCTGGCTGAAGAATTCGGCACCCCTCTGTATGTGTATTCCCGCCAAGCCTTGCGCGACGCCTGGGAGTCCTATCGAGTGGCAGGCCAGGACCGCAAGTTGTTGGTGTGCTATGGCATGAAGGCCAACTCCAACCTGGCCATTCTGCAAGAGTTCGCCCGTCTGGGTACCGGCTTTGACATTGTTTCGGGCGGTGAGCTGGCCCGTGTCATCGCCGCCGGTGGCGATCCAGGCAAAGTGGTGTTCTCCGGTGTCGGCAAACAGGTTTGGGAAATTGAAGCTGCCCTGAAAGCAGGCGTGAAGTGCTTCAACGTTGAATCCGAAGGCGAGCTGGAGCGCGTTGCACAGGTTGCTGAACGCATGAATGTGAAAGCGCCTGTTTCCTTGCGCGTGAATCCGGACGTGGATGCTCGCACCCATCCCTACATTTCCACCGGGCTGAAAGACAACAAGTTCGGCGTGCCTATTGATCAGGCTCCCCGCATCTACGCACGCGCTCAAGAGCTGCCCAGCCTGAATATTGTGGGTGTGGACTGTCATATCGGCTCGCAGATTACCGAAGTCAGCCCCTATCTGGATGCGCTGGACAAGCTGATCAAGCTGATCCTGACCCTGAAAGAGCAAGGCGTGAACCTGACTCATCTGGATTTGGGCGGTGGTCTGGGCATTCGCTACACCGACGAAACCCTGGTGACCCCTACCCAGCTGCTGACCGAAGTATTCGCCGCTCTGGACAAGAATGGCCTGGGCCATCTGGAAATCGTGCTGGAACCAGGCCGCTCCATGGTGGGCAATGCCGGTGTGCTGCTCAGCCGCGTGGAATACCTCAAGCATGGCGAGACCAAAAACTTCGCCATCATTGATGCCGCCATGAACGACTTGATTCGTCCCACTCTGTACGACGCCTGGCACGGCGTGGAAGCGGTAGAGCCTCGTCCAGTGACCGAGTCCACTCCCCGCTACGATCTGGTTGGCCCCATCTGCGAAAGCGGTGACTGGCTGGCTCGTGACCGTCAGCTGGATCTGAAACAGGACGATCTGGTCGCCATCATGTCCGCCGGTGCCTACGCCTTTACCATGGCCAGCCAGTACAACACCCGCCCCCGTGCGGCTGAGATTCTGGTCGACGGCGATCAGGTTCATGTGATCCGCCCCCGCGAAAGCCTGGAAAGTTTGTTTGCCACCGAACGATTGCTCCCTTAAAGGCGGGCAAGAATGCAGGTAACAACCATTCAGCCTTAAAGAACTCTCGAATCTGACCGTAAAACAGGCCGGGACTGCGCTGCCATCAGCAGGCATCGCAGTCCCGGCCTGTTGCGTCCTGTCCTAACCGGGAACGCACAGATTTCGCTGTCAGTGGCCAGACAGTTCGATGGTAAGCGCTGGAGGCTGTACCACCATCATGACCACCCCAGGGATACCGACACACGGCTTTGAGCCTGTTACTTCGGCCAGCGAGCGCCTGATTCGCGGCTTGAGTCTTTACGTCATCCCTTTGTTTCTGATCATGCTCACTTTATGGGCATTACTGTTCCTGCCGAATCGCTACCCTACCGTTCCCGGTCAAAGTTTGGGCATTCAGGCGCTGGCCAGCCAGCAAGAGCATGCGGATCCAGAGTTACTGACGCAATTGGAAAATGCCCCGACCCGGCAACGATTGCACCTGAGCGAGCCCCATTGGCTGCTGCTGACCC